>DATBMG010000066.1:0-34564 GCA_036554965.1 Burkholderiales bacterium | reverse complement strand
TCGGAGTCCAGGCAGAACAGGTCGACGTCGGTGAGGCAGCGCGCGGTGCAGGTGCGCCGGTGCTCCGGGGAGAACACCCCGATCTCGCCCAGGATCTGGCGCGGCCCCAGCTCCACGCCGATCTCCTCCAGCGCCACGGTGCCGCGCTGGACGTAGTACAGACCGCTGCCGAGATCGCCCTTGCGGAAGATGGTCTCGCCGCGCGCGGCGCGCTTGTGCGTGACGTGCGGCAGCAGCCAGTCCAGCACCTGCGCGCCGCCTTCGGCGTGGCGCATCTGCTCGGCGCGCACCTCCTGCAGCCGCCGCGCCACCACGATCGCCTCGCCGCGGCGGTCCACCTCGAGCTTGGTGTAGATCGCCGACATGTGCAGTTTCACCGTGCCCTCGGCGATGCCGAGCCGCGTGGCGATCTGGCGGTTGGACAGCCCTTCGGCGGCGAGCGAAAGCACTTCGACCTGCTTACGCGTCAGCTTGCGGCTGCGCGGTCCGCTGTCGGCCGCTGCGCCCGTCGTGCTGCCTGCCTCGGGGCTGCCGGCGTCCCGGCGCGCGAAATGCGGCCGATGACCTACGCCTTCCAGGGCAAGGCGCAGTACCAGCAGCTTCTGGTTGTCGCTATAGGCGTGCGGCACGTAGGCCAAGGCACCCGCGCGCAGCGTGGTGTCGATGGCCGGCTCGTCCACGGCGCTGCCGACCGCGACGAGCGGGGCCTCCGGCCAGCGCACGTGACAAGCGCGCACGGCGGCGACCGCCTCGTCCTGCAGCGCGTCCAGATCGACCAGGATCAGGGCGGGGGGCTCTTCGAGTTCGATGGCGGCGGGCGCCGCGAGCAGTATCGGGCGCGCGCTGTCCGTGCGCCGCAGGCATTCCATCAGCGCGCTCGGCTCGCGTCCCGGGACGGTCGCGATCACGAACGCGCGCGCCATGGTTTCTCCGCTTCCCGGGTGCCGCTAGGACAGCGAGCGCGTCGCCAGGCGCCGCTCGGGAACGGCGAAACGGGCCGTGGCGCCGACTTCGTTGATCGCCTGGTTGGTATCGAAGAACACCTGCCAGTAGCAGGCGTTGCGGCAGGACGGCTGCACCGCCAGCACGGTACCCATGTCGTTGAACTCGAGGATCGCGACGTTGGGCGCGGGGCTGGTGAGCACGTTCGGGATCCTGGCGATGCGCTCTCGCAGGCGCGCGATCGCATCCTGGGGATCGACGCCATGGGCGAGCTGCGCCTTGAGATCCACCCGGCGGTGGGGGTTGGTGCTGTAGTTGAAGATGGTGTCCGAGAAGATCTTGTTGTTGCCCACATGCACGCGCACGTTGTCGACGGTGTCCAGAGCGGTTGCGAACAGCCCGATCTCGCGCACGTCGCCGGTCACTCCACCGACGGTGATCATGTCGCCGACCTTGAACGGGCGCAGCACCATCAGGAACATGCCCGCCGCGAAATTGGCCAGCAGGCCGCCCCAGGCTGCCCCGATGGCGATGCCCAGTGCGGCCAGCAGCGCGGCGAACGAAGTGGTCTCGATGCCGAGTACCGACAGCACCGCGATGAACAGCAGCAGCTTCAGCAGGACGTTGGCACTGGCCTCGGCGTAGCGCGACAGCGTGGGGTCGACCTTGCGCGCCAGCAGCGTGCGGCCGAGCGCAGCGCGCAGCAGCTTGATCAGCCAGCCGCCGACGATCCAGACGGCGATCGCCCCCAGGATCTTCAGACCGAAGGGGATCGCGTACGCGTTGAGCAGAACGTTCGCTTGATCGATCAGGTCGCCTTGCATGGTCTGGTTCCGATCTGTGGTCGGGTTGATCGAGGGCGCTGGCGAGCACACCGGGGATCCCCGCCGGCTCAGCCGTTGCACGATGGTAGCACGCGACCGTCATGCGCAGCCCACCACAGGCCGGCGAGCGATCGCGCGCCGGGCGTTATCTTTCCGGCGGGTAAAGAGAGACGGCGCCGTAGTAGGCGACCGCAGACTCGCCGGTGTTGTCGGCGTCGGTCATGATGGCGATGCCGGAGATCGTCGGCGGATCCTCGCCGAAAGCCGCACGGTAGTCCTGGTAGATGTTGCGCTCGTACTCGCGCCATCGGCCCAGATTGGCCGGGCCGCTTTCCACCACGATCATACGCACGCGCTCGGTGAAGGGATTGGGCACCACGCTGCCGACTGCGGCCTTGCCCTCCCAGATGTAGTTGAGCCCCGCGTGCGGCGGATACTCGCCGTAGATCAGGCGGGCGGCCTCGTACTTGATGCGCTGGCCGGCGCCGACGCGCTTCGGGTCGTAGGCGAAAGCGACGTAGATCCGCGCGGGATAGTCGTCGCCTTGCTTGCGGGTGACGTCGGCCTTGCTCAGCAGGTTTTCGACTTTCCAGCGCCAGCGCAGCACGGGATGGGACTTGGCGTCGATCTCGACGCGGTGAATGAGACCGGAGGCCGACGCTTCGGCCTCGGCCTTGACCACATAGCCTTCGCCTTCGCGCACCAAGCTGTAGCGCGTATGCCGGGCGATGTTCCTGAAGGTGAGCGGGCGCCAGCCCGCCGCGATCTCACCCGTGCCGGGAAGCCACTCGAAGCGCAGCGGCGCGTCCGCCGAGTTTGCGCTCAAGGCCAGCATGCCGGCGCAGGTGGCCGTGGCGGCGTGGCGCAGGAGGATCGGCCGTATCATTCGCTTCCAGGCCATCGAGAAAACCGCATCATGTCGCCGCCTTCCCGGCCCGCCCTCGACAATCGCCAGCCGTACCACTCGGTGCAGTCGCGCGCCGCGCGCGAGGCGCTGGACGAGCATTACGATCTGGGCGCCAACCTGTACAAGTTCTGGGCGAGCCCGCGCAGCGTGCTCGGTGCCGTCCTGCGTGGCTGGGAGCGCTGCGACCACCCTGCAGAGCTGCATTATGCATGGGATCTGGGGCGCGCATCTTCGCTCGACGACGGCATCCGCGAGACCACGCGGCGCGCGATCGCCTTGCTCGCGCTCGAGGGGCGCGCTGCGCCCCGACTGTACGAGCCCGGCTGCGGAATCGGCGGCGGCGTCACGCAGGTGGCGCACGAGCTGCCCGGCGCCTTTGTCATCGGCATGACGCTGGTGCAGCGGCAGACCCATATCGGCCGTGCCCGGGCGCGTGCGCTCGGGCTTGCCAATGCTCACCTGTGCTGCGGCAACTACCTGGCGGCGCCCTTTGCCGACGCCAGCTTCGACGGCATCTTCGCCATCGAGACCACGGTGTACACGCCGGCCAGCGAGCGCGCCCGGCTGATGCACGAGATGTTTCGCCTGCTCGCGCCCGGTTGCCGGCTGGCGGTGCTGGACGGCGTGAAGTTGCGCGAACCGGCGAGCGCGGCCGAGCGCGCCTGGATCCAGGATGTGCTGGACGGTTGGACCATGCCTTCGCCGGCGACGCCGGAGGAATTCGCCACACATGCAGGCGCCGCCGGCTTCGAAGTGCTGCAGCAGGAGGACGTGACCGCGCACGTCTATGCCTCCGCTCGTCGCATTGCATCCATCGCTACGCACGTGCTGCTGCCCCTATCGGCAGTGGCGCGCATCCCGTTGCTCGGGCGCGGCATGCATCCGCTCGGATTCGCATCGCCGCGCCATGCGCGCCGCTTCGTCGCCGCCTGCCGCTCACAGATCGCGGTGTTCGACGCCAGGCTCGGCGCTTATTACGCCCAGGTGTTCCGCAAGCCGGAGCGCTGATCTCGCGCCCCGCGCTGGCAGCCGGCATACTGCTCGCTTGGCTGGCTGTCGCAAAGCAATGCCGGAGGAGGGGCACACATGTTCCGCAGTCTCGTTTCACTCGCGCTCGCTGCGCTGGTCGGGGCCGTGCTGGTGCTGGGGGCGGTGTGGCTGGCCTGGCGCGCGGGCGCCGGCTGGTTCCAGGCCGAGACGCGCACCGAGAGCCGCACCATCGTCGAGCAGATCCGCATGATCGCCAAGCTGCAGACGGTGGAGTACCACGGCACCAACACCGTGAAGCTGGAGAAAGAGGACTGGAAAGGCCGCAACACAGCGATCTACGTGCTCGAAGGCACCGTGGTCGCGACGCTCGACCTGCAACGCATGACGTTCGAGGTGAGCGGCGCGGGGCCGGAACGCACCGTGCGCATCCAGTTGCCGCCGGTGGTGGTGGAGGATCCGATGGTGGACCGGTTCGAGATCATCATGTCCTGCGCGTCGTTCCTGACCGCGCCGAAGCTGGCCGACGAGGACCGCAACACGCTGCACCGCGAGGCGCTCATCGGCTTGAAGGCCGCCGCCAACAAGTTCGGCATCCGCGACCGGGCGGTGCGCCAGGCTCAGGACTACCTGACTACGTTTCTCACTGCGCTCGGCTACAAGGTCGTGTTCGCCTGACTGCGCTTTCAGCTCCCGTAGCCATGCAGCAGCCTGTCCAGTCTCCACCCTTGCCGCCTCGCGGCTTCGCTTTCTTCGCGCTTGGCTTCCGCCCCTTTTACTTGCTGGCGGCTGCGCTCGCTGCGGCGAGTGTTCCGCTGTGGCTGTTGCAGTTCTTCGGTGTATTTCCCGCAGCAGGATATCTGTCGGGGTTGCCGTGGCATGTGCACGAAATGGTGTTCGGTTTCGCTGCGGCGGTGATCGTGGGCTTCCTGTTCACGGCAGCGCGTGCCTGGACCGGGTTGTCCACTCCGACCGGTGCGCCGCTCGCTGCGCTGGCGGCGCTATGGCTTCTCGGCCGCGTGCTGCTGATCGGCGGCCCGGGTTGGCTGGCAGCGGTTACCGACGTCGCCTTCCTGCCGCTTGCGGCCCTCGCGCTGTGGGTGCCGTTGCGGCGCAGCCGCAACCGCAACCAGTTCTTCGTCGGCATCCTGTTGCTGTTCGCCGCCGCGAATCTTGCGTTCCACCTCGCGCGGATGGGCGTGCTGGAGGGTCTGCCCATTACTTACGCGAAGTTCGCGTTGTTCCTGGTCGTGTTCATCGTCAGCATCATGGCGGGCCGGGTGACGCCGAGCTTCACCAGAAATGCCATTCCGAGCGCGAACGTGCGCGCCAATGCGACGTTGGACCGCGCCGCGCTGGCCGCCATCGCCGCCGCGCTGCTGGCGATCGTAAGCGAGCTGCCTGCGATGCTGAATGCCACATTGGCGCTGCTCGCGGCCGTCCTGCACGCAATGCGCCTGTGGCACTGGGATCCGCTTTCCACGCGCGGCCGCCCGATCCTGTGGATACTGCATCTGTCGTACGCCTGGATCCCGGTAGGCCTGCTGTTGCTGGCGGCGGCCGCGATCACGCAGCGCGTGCCGCAGGTGCTCGCGCTGCACGCCTTCGGCATCGGTGTCGTGGGCGGCATGATCGTCGGCATGATCACGCGCACCGCGCGCGGTCACACCGCGCGGCCTTTGCAGGCAAGCGCCGCCGAGACGACTGCCTACGCGTTGGTGCATGCGGCTGCGCTGCTGCGCGTGCTGCCGCCGCTGATCTGGCCGGCCGTCTATCACGCGACCTTGCTGATCTCCGCGGCAATGTGGTCGCTCGCCTTCCTGATCTATGCCGTCCAGTACTGGCCGATCTTGTCGCGGCCCCGGCTCGACGGCAAGCCCGGCTGAACGCGCCGTCTGCCTACAAACCGAGTTTCCCCTGAGTCGGCTCCAACGTCGCGTAGCTCAGCTCACCCGCGACGATGCGCGCGGGCTCGGTGTACGGGTGCGGCTGCACGCAATGCGGCCCCAGGATGTGCACCACCTCCCAGCCCTGCGCCTTGAGATAGTCCGAGACCAGGCCGCGGTGGCACTGCTGCCACGCCTGCTCGGCGCACATGCAGGCGGTGCGCCTGGCCCGCGCCAGCTCTAGCAGACGGGAGATGCCCAGATGGAACGCCTCGGTTTCCATGTAGTCGGCGTACCCGCGGAAGCCGTCGTTGCGCCAGGCGGTGTTGCGCGAATCCTTGCGCGGCGCCCGCCGCCCGCCCAGCTCGGGCAACCACTGGTAGTCGATGCCCGCCGCGCGCAGCGAGGATTCCAGCGACTCGCGCGCGAACTGGGGGTGCCGGCGCGAGGACGGATAGCGCCGGATGTCGGCGAGCACACGGATCGCGTTCTCCTGCAGGAGCGCGACGAATTCGTCGATCCCGCGGGTGGAATGGCCGACGGTCCAGATCATGTCGAATCGGCCCCGATGCGGCACGCCGCGCCGGTCCGTTTGTCCCCGCCCGCCGCGTTCACGCTCGCGGCTCGACGTCCAAACGCGCGGCGATGCCCTCCAGCTCGCGGTTCGGCGCCGGGTAGCGGGCCAGCACCAGCGGGTCGTGCCCGGGGATGATGTGCGCCTTGGAGCTGGCGAGCTTGGACAGTCTGGCGTAGCCGGCCACCATCTGCGCCACGTCGTGGACGATGGGAAAGGGGCGCTCCTGCTCGATGTTGGCGTAGAAGTGCGTGGTGTCGGACGCGAGCACCAGCCAGCCGCGCTTGGTCCAGACGCGCACCGCCTGGATGCCTTTGGTATGCCCGCCGATGTGGTGCACCGACAGGCCCGGCGCGAGCTCCTCGTCGCCGTCGTGAAACTGCACGCGGCCCTCGAACACCCTGCGCACCATGCTCGCCACGTCCTCGAACTCGAAGGCGCGGCGAAAGATTTCGTGGCACATGCAGCGCCCGGTGCAGAAATCGATCTCCTTGTCCTGCACGTGATAGCGGGCGCGCGGAAACAGATTGCCGTTGCCGGCGTGATCGTAGTGCATGTGGGTGACGATCACGTCCTCGACCTTGGCCGGGTCCACGCCGACCATCTTCAGCCCGTCGCCGGGGCAGCGCAGGTGCACGCGCTGCCTGCGCGCGGCGATCTCCTTGGAGAAGCCGGTGTCGACCACGTAGATGCGCTCCGGGCCCTTGATCGCCCAAACGAAGAAATCCAGCGGCATCGGCCCATCGTGCTCGTCGCCGCCGATGAAGTTCTCGCTCGAACGGCGCTCGTGGTGGCCGTATTTGACCGCGTAAACCTGGTATTCCTGCATGGCCTGTCCTCCTGGCAGAGCGGTTGCGTACGCGCATCCTACGCCGTACTGCACTAGAATACGTTGCATCGCCGGCAGCGAACGCCTGGGAGGGACCCATGCCCGCCAACCTCTCGCCGGAGTACAAGGCGGCCGAAGCCGCCTTCCGCGCGGCGCGCGATCCGCGCGAGCGCCTCGATGGGCTGCGCGAGATGCTGCGCACCATCCCCAAGCACAAGGGCACCGACCACCTGCAGGCGGACATCAAGCACCGCATCAAGGAGCTGTCCGACGAGCTGGAGGCGCCGCGCAAGGGCGGCGCGCGCAGTGCGCCGGCGCTGGTGGTGCGTCCCGAGGGCGCCGCGCAGATCGCGCTGCTCGGCCCGCCCAATTCGGGCAAGTCCGCCTTGCACGCACGCCTCACGGCCTCGCACGCGCACGTGGCCGACTACCCCTTCACCACGCAATATCCCGAGCCCGGCATGCTGCCCTTCGAGGACATCCATTTCCAGCTCGTGGACTTGCCCGCATTGTCGCCCCAGCATCCCGTGCCCTGGCTGGCGGGGGCGCTGCAGACCGCCGACGCTTGCCTGCTGGTGATGGACCTGAGCGACCCCGACTGCGTGGGGGAGATGCAGGCGCTGCACGACATCTTGCGGGAGTACCGTGTGACGCTGACCCCGCGCTGGGAACCGGCGCGCAACGCGGCGCCGGCCGGCGGCAACGCGGACGACCCGTTCGCCCTCGAGCTGCCTGCGCTGCTGCTCGCGAACAAGGCCGACCGCATAGACCACGTGGAAGCCGAGCTGGCGGTGTTCGTGGAGCTCACCGGGGTCGCCTATCCCACGCTCGCAGTGTCCGCCACGACCGGGCGCGGGCTGGGAGACCTCGGGCCCTGGCTGTTCCGCAACCTCGGCGTGGTGCGCGTGTACACCAAGACCCCGGGTCATCCGCCGGACAAGGATCGGCCCTTCACGCTGCGCCGCGGGCAGACCGTCGAGGACGTGGCGCGGCTGGTGCACCGGGACCTCGCACACACGCTGCGCTACGCGCGCGTGTGGGGCAAGTCAGGATTCGACGGGCAGCAGATCGGCCGCGAGCATGTCATGGGCGACGGCGACGTCGTCGAGCTGCACGCCTGAGCCTGGTCGGAACACCCGGTGGGAGCGCCCGGTGTGAACGCCCAGCCGGGCGGCTACGCCGTCGGCGGATCGACCCGCAGCCAGATCGTCACCGGGCCTTCGTTCACCAGCGTGACCTGCATGTCGGCGCCGAAGCGACCGGCCTCGACCGGAGCATGGCGCGCGCGCGCCTTGTCCAGCATGTGCTCGAACAGCCGCCGGCCTTCCTCGGGCGGCGCGGCGGGCGCGAAGCTCGGCCGGTTGCCCTTGCGGGTGTCGGCCGCCAGCGTGAATTGCGGAACCAGCAGCAGCCCGCCGGCGACATCGCGCACGCTGAGGTTCATCTTGCCCTCGGCGTCCGAGAACACGCGGCAATCGAGCAAGCGCTCGAGCAGGCGCTCGGCGCTGCTCGCGTCGTCCCCGCGCTCGGCGCACACCAGGACCATCAGGCCAGGTCCGATCGCGCCGACCACCTCGCCGGCCACCGCCACCCGCGCCTCGCTCACGCGCTGCAGCAGGCCGATCATCGGCGATACGAAGCCGCGACGATCCGGCCAGGGATGAGGTAAGGTGACATGGCAAGGAGACACACTCTGGAGCGAGGAGCGAAATTATGACCCAGCTGCGATCGAACACCGCCCCGCCCGGGAAGGAGATCGCCACGCTGGCCGGCGGCTGCTTCTGGTGCCTGGAGGCGGTGTACGACCAAGTGAAAGGCGTGGACGGCGTCGAATCGGGTTACATGGGCGGGAAGCTCGCCAACCCCACGTACCGCGACGTATGCAACGGCGACACCGGGCACGCCGAGGTGGTGCGCCTGATTTTCGATCCCAAGGTGGTGAGCTTTCGCGACCTGCTGGACGTGTTCTTCGTGATCCACGACCCCACGACCTTGAATCGCCAGGGCAACGACGTGGGCACGCAGTACCGCTCAGCGGTCTTCTATCACTCTCCCGAGCAGCGGCAAGTCGCCCAGGACACGATCCGACGGCTCGCCGACGAAGGCGTCTACGACGACCGCATCGTCACCGAAGTGACGCCTGCCGGCGCCTTCTACGCCGCCGAGGACTACCACCAGGAGTACTTCACCAACAACCCGTACCAGCCTTACTGCATGGCGGTGGTGGCGCCCAAGGTCGCCAAGTTCCGCAAGGAGTTCCTCGACAGGCTCAAGAAATAGCCCTGCGAGCGCCTGCCCGATGATTCACTGCATCGCCCTGGGCAGCCACAGCGCCAGCTCCGGCCACAGCAGCACGGCGGCCAGGCACAGCAGCTGAATGATCATGAACTGGCCCATGCCGCGATAGATCAGGGACAGGTTCCACTGCGGCATCACGTTCTTCAGATAGTAGGCCGACATCGCCACCGGCGGGCTGAGGAACGCGGTCTGCAGGTTCACCGCCACCAGAGCGCCGAACCAGATCAGCATCTCGGCCCGGTCCAGCCCCACATCGAGCTGCTCGACCACGGGCAGGAAGATCGGCAGGAACACCAGGATGATGGCCGGCCACTCGAACGGCCAGCCCAGCAGGAAGATCAGCGCCATGACGAGCAGCAGCTTGCCCATGCCCGGCAGCGGCAACTGCCCGAGCGTGCCGCTGATCAACTCGGTTGCGCCGAACTTGGTGAACACGGCGCCAAACACGTTCGAGGCCACGGCCAGGAACAGCACCATGCTGGAGGTGACCATGGTGGACAACGCCGCATTCTTGAAGGTCTGGAAGGTGAGCCGCCGGTAAGCGAGCGCCAGCAGCGTCGCGCCGGAGGCACCACAGGCGGCCGCCTCGCTGGGTGTCGCGATCCCGGCCAGGATGGTGCCGAGCGTAAAGCCGACCAGCGCGGCGAGCGGCACTACGCCGACCACCAGTTCCCGGGCCAGCTCCATCCGGCTGGTGACGCGTTCCGCCTTCGGCACGGGCGGCCCGAGCTCCGGTTTCAGGAAGCTGCGCACCAGGCAATAGGCGAGGTACAGGGTCGCCAGCAGCAGCCCCGGTCCGAAAGCGGAGGCGTAGAGCAGGTTCACGGGTACGCCGATCGTCGGGCCCATCACCACCAGCATCACGCTGGGCGGGATCAGGATTCCCAGGGTGCCGCCGGCGGCGATCGCCCCTGCGGACAGGCGCGCGTCGTAGCGCGCGCGCATCATCACCGGCCCCGCCATGATGCCCAGCACCGTCACCGCCGCGCCGACGATGCCGGTCGCCATGGCGAAGATAGTCGCGGTGAGAATCACCGCGACGAACAGCGACCCCCGCAGCGGCGCCAGCAGGTTGCGCAGCGCCAGGAACAGCCGCTCCATCAGCCCCGCCTGCTCGGTCATGAAGCCCATGAAGATGAACAAGGGCACCGCCGGCAGGATGTCGTCCTTCATCGTGCCCCACACTTGAAGATAGGCGAGGCTGAAGGTGAGCTCGGCGCCCAGGCCCAGTGTGCCGAACAGCAGGGCGATGAACAGCAGCGTGAAGGCGATCGGAAACCCGACGAAGATGATGCTGATCATCGCCCCCAGCATCAGCAGCCCGAGCATCTCGTGGCCGGTCATGATGCGGGTCTAGATCTCGATGTGCTCGTGGTGCACCAGCATCTCGCCCGTGCGCGCCGCCCATAGGCTCTTCAGCAGCTCGGACACGCCTTGCAGGAACAGCAGCAGCGCCGTGAGCGGCACCACCGCGCGCAACGGCCACAGCGGCGGCTGCCAGACGGTGTAGTTGGAGCGCTCGTCGATCGACCAGGCGTAGACCAGCTCGTCGAAGGACAGATAGAACAGCAACGCCATCGAAGGCAGGAACAGCAGCGCGTAAGCGACGCTGTCGATGATGCCCTTGGTGCGATCCGAGAACTTCTCCCACAGCAGGTCGGTCCGCACATGCGCGCCCTTCAGCAGCGCATAGGCCGCGCCCAGCATGAACAGCGCCCCGTAGGACATCACCGTGGTTTCCAGCGCCCATACGGTCGGCCGGCCGAGCACATAGCGCATGAACACTTCGACGGTGTTCGCCAGCACCAGCGGAATCACAAGCAGCGCGAAGACGTAGCCGCTCCACCGCGTCATCCGGTCGATGATCCGGATGGCGGCGAGATAAGCGGGGTATCGCCGGCTCATGGCTGCGCTGAGCCGGCGCGCAGGCGACGCAGGCCCGACCCGAACCGGGCCGTCACTTCTTCGCGGGCCAGTAGTAGTTCGCGCCCAGCTCGTAGGGGGCGTACACCTCGCGCCGTGCCGGCACCACTTTCGCCGCGTAGGCGCGCTGCGACTCGTATACCTTCTTGAAGAACGGGTTCTTGGCCGACTCCTCTTTGGCGATCTGGTCCCAGGCGGCGAGGATCTTGATCAGGATGTCGTCGGGGGTGCGCTCGATCTTCACGCCGTGCTTGTTCCGCAACTCGACCAGCGCCTCCGCGTTGAGGCGGTTGGAGACGAGCTGCGAACGCAAGGTGGCCTCGAACGCCGCCGATTGGATGATCTCGCGGTGCTCCGCGGGCATCTTGTTCCAGACGTCGCCGTTGATCAGCAGCTCGACCACGGTTGCGTTCTCGTGGGTCGAGGGCATGTACACGTACTTCCAGATGGTGTGGAAGCCGATCTTCATGTCCTCGGCCGGGCCGACGAACTCGGCGCACTCGATCACGCCGCGCTGCCCGGCCGGCACGATCTCGCCGCCCGGCACGTTCACCGGATTCATCCCGGCCTTGCTGAACACCTCGGCCGTGATGCCCGTCTCCCGGCACTTGCGCCCCTTGAGGTCGTCCCAGCTCTTCACCGGCGTCTTGAACCAGCCCAGGATCTGGTTGGCCACCGAGGTCATCGGCACCGGCACGACGTTGCGCTTGAGTTCCTTCTGGTAGAACTCGCGATAGAACTCCAAGCCGCCGCCCTCGTACAGCCAGCCCATGTAGTCGAGCATGTCCATCCCGAACGGTCCGCCCGGGGCCGGCCCGAACAGCGTCGACGCGCGATTCTTGCCCAGCCAGTAAGCCGGGGCCGTGTGCCCGCCGTCCACCACGCCCTTGTGCACGGCGTCGAGCACCTCGAATGGGGGCACCACCGCGCCCGGAGGCAGCATCTCGATCTGCAGGCGCCCCCCGCTCAGCGCCTTCACGCGCTCGGTGAAGAACTTCGAATTCTCGAACATCAGGCTCGAGGCGGGGAACGCACCCTGGAAACGCAGCTTCGTCACCTGCTGTGCCGCGGCGGATGCCGCCGCTACCGCCAGCACTGCCGCGACCGCGAAAAGTCGTAGAGCGTTCATCGCCGACTCCTGCGCCCTTAAGGCGCCTCTTAAAAAGCACTGCCGGTCTCTCACCAGGCGAGATACCGGTGGCGCGGTGTAGGGTGCGCTCACGACGGCAGGATTACGCCCTTGCCCGAGGTCTGCCGGTCGAACAGCCGGTAGGCTTCCTCCGCCTGCTCGAGCCGCCAGCGATGGGTGAACAGGCGGTCGAGCACGATCTTGCGATCGGCGACGTAGCGCGCGCAGTCGGCCTGCCCGACGCTGGAGAAGGTCCACGAGCCGATCAGCGTCACCTGCCTGCGCAGCAGATCGTTGCTGACGTCGAGCGTGACGCTGTCGCCTTCGCCGACGAAGCAGGCCTTGCCCCAGGTGCGCACGCAGCGCACCGCCTGCGCCCGCGCCTCCGGCGACGAGGAGGCGTCCAGAGACGCGTGCGCGCCGCGGCCGTGCGTGAGGTCGCGGATCGCCTGCACCACGTTCGCGGTGCTCTTCGGGTTGATCAGCACGTCGGCGCCGAACTCCTTCGCCCGCGCCAGCCGCTCCTCGTTGGTGTCCAGCGCGATCACCCGGGCGCCCATCTGGGCTGCGAGCAGCGTGGCCGACAGCCCCACCGGCCCCTGACCGAACACCGCGATGGTGTGATCTCCCAGAAGATCCAGGCGGTGCAGCGCGCCCCACGCGGTGCCGGTGCCGCAGGAAACGGCGGCGCCGGCCTCGAACGACAGCTCGTCGGGCAGCGGGACCAGCGTGCGCGCCGGGCATTTCATGTAGCGCGCATGGGCGCCGTGACCGGTGGCGCCGTATACCTCGGCCACGCCTTCCACGCACAGCTGCATCCAGCCGGTGGCGCAATGCTCGCACACCCCGCAGCCGCGATAGTGATGCTGCATCACGCGCTGGCCCACCCTGGCCTGCTTTTCGGAGACCCCCGGCCCGATCGCGGCCACCACGCCGCACGGCTCGTGGCCGCCGATCACCGGCCCGCTCACCGCGCCCAGGCCGAGCGAGGCGGCGCCGCCCGCCGCGCGGTAGTACTTGAGGTCGCTGCCGCACATGCCCGACGCCTTGATCTCGAGCACCACTTCGCCCGGACCCGGCGTCGGATCCGGGAAGTCCATGAGCTCCAGCTTACGGTTGCCTTGAAACACCACACCTTTCATCGCTCCCTCCTCGGCTTCAGCGCATCACGAAGGGGTTGGCCGTCGCCGCGCCGGTGTTGATCCACACGCTTTTCACCTGCAGGTACTCGCGGATCGCATCGATCCCGTTCTCGCGGCCCAGGCCGGAGTCCTTGTAGCCGCCGAAGGGGGACATGTAGCTCACCGCGCGGTAAGTGTTGACCCATACCGTACCGGCCTGGATGCGCTCCGCCATGCGGATGGCGCGGCCGATGTCGTTGGTCCACACGCCGGCGCCCAGGCCGAAGCGCACATCGTTGGCGATGGCCGCCGCTTCCTCTTCGTCCTTGAACTTGATCACCGACAGCACCGGGCCGAACACCTCTTCCTGCGCGATGCGCATGTCGTTGCGCACGCCCGCGAACACGGTGGGCTCGACGAACCAGCCGTCGCCGCATTCCGGACGCGAGGCCGCCCCGCCACCCATCAGCAGTTTTGCGCCTTCCTTCTTCGCGATGTCGATGTAGCCGAGCACCTTGTCGTACTGCGGGCGGGTGGTGATCGGCCCCACCTGGGTGTCGTAACTCATCGGGTTGCCCATGCGCGCGGTCTTGGCGATGCCGAGCAGCTTGTCCGTGAACTGGTCGTGCACACTTTCCTGCAGCAGCAGGCGCGAGCCGGCGATGCAGGTCTGGCCGGTGGCGGCGAAGATGCCGGACACCGCGCCGTTGACCGCGTCGTCGATCTTGGCATCGGCGAACACGATGTTGGGCGACTTCCCGCCCAGCTCCAGGGTGACGCGCTTAAAGCTCTTGGCGGCCGCCTCGTTGATCGCGCGGCCGGTGGCGTCCGAGCCGGTGAAGGCGATCTTGCGCACCAGCGGGTGGCTGACCAGCGGGGTGCCCACGTCGCGGCCGAAGCCGGTGACGACGTTGACCACGCCCGGCGGGAAGCCGGCCTCCTCGATGAGCTTCGCGAACTCCAGCGTCGAGGCCGAGGTGAACTCGGAAGGCTTGGCCACCACCGTGCAACCGGCGGCGAGCGCGGGCGCGACCTTCCACGCCAGCAGCAGCAACGGCGAGTTCCAAGCGGTGATCGCGGCGATCACGCCGAGCGGCTCGTGGCGCGTGAAGTTGAAATAGCCCTTCTTGTCCAGCGGAATCACCGCGCCCTGGATCTTGTCGGCCAACCCGCCGTAGTAGTAGTACCACTGCGGGACATAGTTGAGCTGTGCCTGCATCTCGGCGATCAGCTTGCCGTTGTCGAGCACCTCGATCTCGGCCAGTCGCTTGGCGTCGCGCGCCACCAGCTCACCCAGGCGATGCAGCAGCAGGCCGCGCTGGCTCGCGGTGAGCTGCGGCCAGGGCCCTTCGGTGAAGGCGCGGTGCGCCGCCTTGACCGCGCGGTCCACGTCCTCCGCGCCGCCTTCGGCGACCTGTGCCCACACCTTGCCGGTGTAGGGGTTGTAGCTGTCGAACCACTTGCCTGTCGCGGCGTCGACGAATTTGCCGTCGATGTACAGCCGATACTTTTCCACGTCTTCTCCTTGGCTCAAAGGCTGGTTTCCCTGGCCGGTGCCGGCGGACGCACGCCCATGCGCCTCTCCTTGGCCCGCACCAGCGCACTGATCACGGTGTTGTACGGCGCTTCCACGCCGACCGCAAGCGCGGCCACCGGGATGGCGCCGTTGATGGCGTCGATCTCGGACATTCGGCCCGCCATATGGTCGAGCAGCATGGACGGGCGCGCGTGCGGGATCCTCATGCCGAAGTCGCGGACGTAGCGCACGGGATCGTCGATATCGACCCGGATGCCGCGCGCCTTGGCCACCGCGAAAGCTTCGCGAGCGCAGCCCGAGGCGCACTCCCAGGTGTCGGCGTCTTCGACCACCTCGATGATAGTACGCTCCGTGATGGCGCACGTGCCCGAGAAGCAGACGTTGCAGATCAGCTTCTCCCAGACGAGTTGATCGATGTCGTCGAAGCACTTCACGCGGAAGCCACCCGAGCGCCACACCTCGGCGATCTTCTCCAGCCGCGGCGTCGCCGGGCCGCCGAATTCGCCCAGCCGCACCAGCTCCCAGCCGTTGTGATGGGCGTGCCCGGGGCCGCGCATGGAGGCGCCGAACCCGCCGACCACCCCGACCAGGACGCGGTCGTGCCCCAGCACCGTGGCCGCCGTGTCCGGCCCGCCCAGCCCGTTCTGGATCGACAGCACCAGCGTGTTCGGTCCGATCAGCGGGCCCGCCGAGCGCGCCGCCTGCTCCACATGCATCGCCTTGGTGGCGATGATGACCAGATCGCAGCCGCCCGCTTCGGCCGGATCGGTGGTGGCGTGCACCGCGACGGTCCGGTCGCCCGAAGCGCCTTCCAGCCGCAGGCCGTGGGTGCGCATCGCCTGCACGTGCTCGCGCCAGGAATCGATGGCCCACACGTCGTGGCCCGCTGCGGCAAGCAGGGCCGCATACACGCTCCCCATGGCGCCGCAGCCCAGCACTGCGATCTTCATGCCGCCGTTCCCCTCCCGGACCCGGATCAGGCGTCAGTATGCCTTGGTTGCGCCAAGCCGGTCGTCCGCCGGGGCAGCGTGGACTAACTGCGCGATCCGCGCGATCGTGCGATCATCGATGCCGGGGTGGAAGCCACCGTGAGGAATTCGCTGATGGAGGCTGTTCGGCGCATGGTGCGAAGCTGCCTGCGCGGAGTCGATGCGCTGTACCGGCTGCGCCACAGGCTGCGGCCGGTCGGCCCGGTGCTGCTAATCGGACGCGAGGGATACGACGGGCCGAACAGGCGATTCCCAGACGGAACCGAGCTCGGGTCCGGGGCGCTTATCGGGACCTTACACTTCGATAACGCGCGCATTGCGGCCCTCGATGCCGAGACGCCGAACGCGATCGGGCTGAGTTTTGCGCGGCTGCTGATGGAATCGCTCGCAAACCTCGCCGAGCTGGCGCGCGTGGGAGGACCGTATGGCGACGTCGCTGTGTTCCGGGGCATCGGGTGGATGCACCAAGGCGAGCGCATCGGATTCGTGAGCGAACCGTTTCCCGAGGGGCGGCGCAAGCGTTTTCTGACCGTGCACATCGGGCTCCTGGTGTGGGCGTTCGCACCCACCCGCGGCACGGCCATCGTCGCCCGGCCGCAGCCGCGGCTCATCTGGCTGACGCGCGACGCGCTGCTGCAGCGCTTCGGCAACCGGAGGAAACATGCACGGCAGGCCGCCGCTGACGCGCGTGCCGGCTGACGACCGGCGCGTCTATCTGACGTTCGACGACGGACCCGATCGCGAATGGACGCCGCGCATCCTCGACGTCCTCGCGGCCGCGAACGCCAGCGCCACGTTCTTCGTCGTGGGCCGCATCGCGCGTCAGGCCGCCGCCGTGGTTCGACGGCTCGCCGACGCGGGACACGAGATCGAGAACCACAGCTGGAGCCACCGCCATCCGTGGACCTTGCCGCGCGCCGTCGCGCGGGCAGAAGTGCGCGACGGCGCGGCCGCCGTCGCCGACCTGGTGGGGCGCCAGCCCTGCTACTTCCGCCCCCCGCACGGCCGGCTGCGCCGGTGCATGATCGAGGAGGCGGAAGCGAGCGGCCAGCGCGTCGCTTTGTGGAGCCTGAGCGCCGTGGACTGGGGCCCGCTGGGTCGCGCAGCGGGCATCGGTGCGCGCTTGCGCGCGGCGCGCGCCGGCGACATCATCCTGATGCACGACGGCGGGCGCGGCATCAACCGGCCGGCGGAGCTCGCCGAAGCGCTGCCCGGCTTCCTGGAATCGCTCCTGCAGCGCGGTCTGGCCCCCAGCCGGCTCTCCGCGGTGGGCAGGCCGGCAGCGGACTGATGAGGCATCCCGGTGCGGGCGGATTTCGCCGCCGCTTCACCGCAACGAAACGCATCGAATGGGAGCGCAAGCGTGGCACAAAGGATCGCAGTGATCGCAGGCGATGGCATCGGCAAGGAGGTCATGCCCGAAGGCGTACGCGTGCTCGACGCCGCGGCGCGCCGCTTCGGACTGGGGCTGGCGTTCGATCATTTCGACTGGAGCTGCGACAACTACGACAGGCACGGCTGGTGGATGCCACCCGAGTGGCGCGAGAAGATCGGCGGGCACGATTGCATCTACTTCGGCGCCACCGGCTGGCCGGCGCGCGTCCCCGACCACATCTCGCTGTGGGACTCGCTGATGCGCTTCCGCAAGGGCTTCGATCAGTACGTCAACCTGCGCCCGGTGCGGTTGATGCCGGGCATCGCCTGCCCGCTGGCGGGGCGCAAGGTCGGCGACATCGACTATTACGTGGTGCGCGAGAACACCGAGGGCGAGTATTCGGGAGTGGGCGGTCGCCTGTTCGAAGGCACCGAGCGCGAGATGGCGGTGCAGCAGTCCACGTTCACGCGCAAGGGCGTGGACCGCATCATGCACTTCGCCTTCGAGCTGGCCATGCAGCGCCCGCGGCGGCATCTCACCTCCGCCACCAAGTCGAACGGCATCTCCATCACCATGCCGTACTGGGACGAGCGCTTCAAGGCGATGGCAGCGCAATATCCCGATGTCAAGACCGACCAGTACCACATCGACGGGCTCACCATTCAGCTGGTGCTGAACCCCCAGCGCTTCGACGTGATCGTCGCCTCCAACCTGTTCGGCGACATCATCTCCGACATCGGCCCGGCGACCGCCGGCACCATCGGCATCGCCCCCTCGGCGAACATCAACCCGGAGCGCGCGTTCCCGTCGCTGTTCGAGCCGGTGCACGGCTCGGCGCCGGACATCTACGGCAAGAAGATCGCCAATCCCATCGGTCAGATCTGGTCGGGGGCGATGCTGCTGGAGCATCTGGGCCACGCGCAGGCGGCGCAGGCGATCATGCGCGCGATCGAGCAGTGCCTGATGGAGGGTCCGCGTACGCCGGACATCGGCGGCAAGGGGAATACCGAGGACGTGGGGCGGGCGATCGCGGCGGCGATCTGAAGCTGCGCCGCGCTGCATCCGGACTGCGATGCTGCGATTCGAGAAGAGGACGTTGCGCTCGAGTGTCGTGCTGATCATGGTTGCGGCAACGGCCGCCGTCGCGCAGAGCGCCGACGACTACGCGTCCGCACGGCGGCAGATGCTGCAGGAGATCGAGCGCACCACGGTCCAAACGGCCATGGAGACCGGGCGGCGTGCGCTGGATGCGCGCGTGCTGTCGGCGATGGGCAGGGTGCAGCGCCACCTGTTCGTGCCTGCGAGCCAGCAGCGCTACGCCTACGAGAACCGTCCGCTGCCGATCGGCCACGGACAGACCATCTCGCAACCGTACATCGTCGCGCTGATGACCGATCTGATGCAGGTGGAGCCCGACGACGTCGTGCTGGAGATCGGTACCGGCTCGGGTTACCAGGCGGCGGTCCTCGCGGAGCTGGCGAAGTCGGTGTTCACCGTCGAAATCGTCGAGCCGCTGGGCCAGTCGGCGGCCGAGCGCCTGCAACGCCTGGGGTATCGCCGCGTGGACGTGAAACTGGCGGACGGCTACTACGGCTGGGCCGAGCACGCGCCCTTCGACGCCATCATCGTTACCGCCGCCGCCAGCCACGTGCCGCCGCCTCTGGTGCGGCAGCTCAAACCCGGCGGGCGCATGGTGATCCCCGTGGGCACCGCGTTCCTGACCCAGCATCTGATGCTGGTGGAGAAGCGGCGTGACGGGTCGGTGGTGAGCCGCCAGATCCTGCCGGTGCGCTTCGTGCCGCTCACCGGTGCGCACTGATCGAAGTATTGCCCCGGCGGACGACGCGCCTGCGTCGCCGCCGCGTGCGCTGCTGGCCGGTCTGTCGCTCGTCTCCGGCGCGGCGCTCGCCTATGAGATCCTCCTCACGCGGCTGTTCTCGATCATCCAGTGGCACCACTTCGCCTACATGATGATCAGCGTGGCGCTGCTCGGCTACGGCGCGGCGGGCGCCGCCGTGACGCTGGCGCGCGAGCGCATCGTGGCGCGCCTGGCCGACGTGCTGGCGGGGGCCGCGGTACTGTTCGCGGTGACCGCGGCGGGTGGCTTTCTCGTCGCGCAGCGCGTGCCGTTCAACCCGCTGGAGTTCCTGTGGGATCCGCAGCAGCCGTTGCTGCTGCTGCTGATCTACTTGTTGCTGTTTGTGCCCTTCTTCTTCGCTGCTCTGTACGTCTGCCTGATGTTCGCCTGCTTCGGGCGGCAGGCCGGCAGGGTATACAGCTTCGACATCCTGGGCGCCGCTGCGGGATGCCTGGGCGTGCTGCTCGCGCTGTTCGTGCTGCCCCCGGTTTCGGTGCTCGGCGCGATTGCCTTGTGCGCGCTGTGCGCTGCGGCGCTGCTCGCGCTCGCGCGGGGCCGCGCCGGCTCGGTCGTCGCTGCGGGATGCGTCGCGCTGGGCATCGGCGTAGCCTTTGCGTTGAGCGGGCCCCTGAACGAGCTGCGCCTGTCGCCCTACAAGGAGCTCAGCCAGACGCTCGAAGTGATGGGCGCGCGCGTGGTGGCCGCACGCTCCAGTCCGCTCGGTTGGCTCACCGTCGTGGAAAGTCCGGAGGTGCCGTTGCGTCACGCGCCCGGCTTGAGCCTGAACGCACCGGGCGAGCCGCCCCGGCAGCTCGCGCTGTTCACGGACGGCGAGGGCCTGACGCCGATCACGCGCTTCGACGGCGGGCGCCAGCCGCTCGCCTATCTCGATTTCGTCACCTCGGCGGCGGCCTACCATGTGCTGGAGCGCCCGCGCGTGCTGGTGCTGGGCGCGGGCGCCGGCGCCGACGTGCTGCAGGCGCTGGTTCACTCGGCCGCGTCGATCGATGCGGTGGAGCTGAATCCGGCCGTGGCGCGCCTCGTCGAGCGGGACTTCGCGGACTTCTCCGGCCGGCCGCTGTCGCGCCCGGGCGTGCGGCTTCACATCGCCGAGGCGCGCGCCTTCGCGACCGCTTCCCGAGCGCGCTACGACCTGGTGCAGCTGGCGCTGCTGGACGCGTTCGGCGCTTCGTCCGCAGGGCTGTATGCACTGGCGGAGAGCTACCTGTACACCGTCGAGTCGTTGCGCATTTACCTGCGGCGGCTCGCCCCGGACGGCATTCTTTCCATCACCCGATGGGTGACCCTGCCGCCGCGAGACACGCTCAAGCTGTTCGGCATGGCGGCGCTCGCGCTGGAGCGCGAGGGCGCGAGCCAGCCGGGCAAGCGCCTGGTCCTGCTGCGCAGCTGGCGCACGGCCACGCTGCTGATCAAGAACGGCGACTGGAGCGACGCGCAGATCCAGCGCCTGAAGGTGTTCGCGGCGCAGCGCTCCTTCGACTTCGGCTGGTATCCGAGGATGGCGGCCGCAGACGCCGACCGCTACAACATCCTGGACCGGCCCTACTTCTACGAGGGCGCGACCGCCCTGCTCGGGCCGGAGCGCGACACCTTCATCGCCGACTACAAGTTCGACATTGGGCCCGCCACCGACGACCGACCCTACTTCTTCCACTTCTTCCGCTGGCGGGCGCTGCCGGAACTGCTGCGGCTGAAAGGGCAGGGCGGACTGCCGCTCCTCGAGTGGGGCTATCCGCTGCTGGTGGCGACCCTGTTGCAGGCCGTTGTCGCCAGCGCGGCGCTCATCCTGCTGCCGCTCTGGCTGCTCGGCCGGCGCGATCGAGTGCGCCCGCGGGAGGCCGATCGGTGGCGGGTGGCGGTCTATTTCGCGGCGATCGGGCTGGCATTCATGCTGGTCGAGATCGCCTTCATTCAGAAGTTCGGGCTGCTGCTCGGCCACCCGCTCTATGCCATCGCGGTGGTGCTGTTCGCCTTCCTCCTTTCGGCCGGGCTCGGCAGCCGGTTCTTCGAGCGGCTGTTGCCCGCAGGCCTGCGCATCGCGCTGCCGGTGCTCGCGATCGCCGCAGTGTCGGGGTTGTACGCGTTCTTGTTGTTGCCCGTCTTGCTGCCCGTCGTGGCGGCGCTGCCCGACGCCGCTCGCATCGCCATCGGGGTCGCGCTGATCCTGCCCCTGGGCTTCGCCATGGGAATGCCGTTTCCGGCGGGCCTGGCGCGCGTTGCCGCATCCGCCGGCAGGCTGGTGCCCTGGGCCTGGGGCGTCAATGCATGCGCGTCGGTGATCGGCGCGATCGCGGCCACGCTGGCTGCGGTCCACTTCGGGTTCACAGCGGTGCTGATTGCCGCGATCGCGCTGTACGCGATGGCTGCGGCGTGCGCGCCGCGCCCTGCAAGCAATGTGGGTTAGCGCCTAATGCCCCGGGAACTCCACCAGCGCGTGCACCGCGTAGCCCTGGTCTTGCAGCCGGCGTCGCCCGCCCAGCTCGGGCAGGTCGATCACGAAACAGCACTCGACGACCCGCCCGCCGGCGCTCTCGATCAGCTTGCACGAAGCTTGCGCCGTGCCGCCGGTGGCGAGCAGGTCGTCCACCAGCAGGATGCGCTCCTCCCGCAGGATGGCGTCCACGTGCATCTCGATGCGGTCTGCGCCGTACTCGAGCTCGTAGTCCTGGCCGACGGTTTCCGCCGGCAGCTTGCCTTTCTTGCGCAGCGGCACGAAACCGGCGCCCAGCTCGAAGGCGAGCGGCGCGCCGATGATGAAGCCGCGCGACTCGATGGCCGCGACCTTGTCGATGCGTTGGTCGCGGTAGCGGCGCAGCAGCTCGTTCACCGTCAGGCGGAACCCGACCGGGTCCTTGAGCAGGGTGGTGATGTCGCGGAACATCACTCCGGGCCGCGGATAGTGCGGGATGGTGCGGATCAGCGATTCGATTGGCATCGGCGCTCTACGGGGCGAATCAGGTGCGCAGGATGACGATGAGCGCCACGGCGAGCAGCGCCATGCCGGCGACGTCGCGCCGGGAAACCTTCTCGCGCAGCAGGCGCCAGGAGACGAGCTGCGCGAACACGACCTCCACCAGCGCCAGCGTACGCACCGCCGGCGCCGTCTGCAAGGCGAGCGCAAGGAACCAGCATTGCGATGCGATTGCACCGGCAAAGCCGGCGGGCACCGACTCGCGCCAGGCCGCGAACAGGGCAGGCAGCCGCGCGCGATCGGCGGCGAGAAGCCAGGCGATCGACAGCAGAGTTTGAATCGTCAAGGTCGCGACCAGGGCGAGCGTTGCCGCGGACAGGAAGGACACGCCATCGAGATGCGTGACCGCACCGCGATAGCCGACCGCAGCCATGGCGAAGGCGGCAGCGGCCGCCACGCCCCAGCCCGCCCCGCGCAGGTCGCGGCCGGCCGCGCCGAAGGCGTCCTTCGTCGAGGCGGGCGGCCAGGACATCAGCATCACCGCAGCGGTGCCCAGCACCACGGCCGCAAAGCGCAGCGGCGTGAGCGGTTCGCCGAGAAAGACCAACGAGAAGGCGGCGACCTGGATCGGTTCGGTCTTGAGATAGGCGGTGACCGTCACGAACGAGCGGTCGCGCATGGCGAGCAACATGGTGGCGGTGCCCGCCATCTGCGCCAGCGATCCGATCAGCAGCCAGACGCCGAAACCGTCGCGCACGGATACGCTGCCCCTCTCGAACGACAGGACCACGGCCAGGAACGCCAGCGCGAACGGCAGCGCGAAGATGAAGCGCGCCCAACTTGCGGCGGCCACGCCGACCTTGGCGGTGAGCCCGCGCTGCATCGCGTTGCGGGCGGTCTGCGCGGCCGCGGCGGCGACGGTGAACAGTGCCCAGGCGTAGGGCGGCGCGCTCACGCGCTCCCTCACCCTCCCCCGCTCGCGGGGAAGGGAACGGGCTCAGTCATAGCCGGGCGGCGCGACGAAACCCTGAAGCTCGCGCTCCAGCAGCTGCGCGAAGGCGATGCAGGTGAGATCGCCGTACTGCGGGCCGACGATCTGCACGCCGACCGGCAGGCCGGCGCTGAAGCCGGCCGGCGCGACCGTCGAGGGCAGGTAGCACATGCCCGAGTAGCCGGCCCAGAACATCTGCGTGGTGGACGGCTGGGGCTTGCCGTTGACGCTCACCATGCGTTCCCAGCGCTCGCCCTGTTGGTTATGCACAAAGGCCGGCGTGGCGGCCGGCGGGCACAGCAGCAGGTCGTGCTCCCGGAAGAACTCGCCCCACTTCAGGCGCATGCGATGGCGCTTCTCGTTCAGGTACAGCCAGTCGCGGTGGTGCATGGTGTTGGCCTTCACCATCCAGGCGTAATAGCTGTCGTCGTCGGGCCGCGTCCGCCGCGCCGCCTCCTGGTGGCGCGCGAACATCTCATCGGTCAGCGCGCGCGTGGTCGCCGCGCGCAGCAGCTGGAGGAACACGCGATGCGCCTCGGCCAGATCGATGTCGGGCCGGGCGCGATCGTCCACCTTCGCGCCCCGCCGCGCCAGGAACTCGGCGACGGCTTGGATGCGCTCCTGCACGCTGCGGTCGACCTCCGCGTTGGGGGCGTCGAGCAGAACCCCGATCTTCCACTGCCGCCAGGTCTTGTCCGGCGCGCGCGGCAGCCGCAGCTGCCATCCCGTGGCGTCGGCCGCGTCGGGCCCGGCGATCGCCTTGAACGCGATCTCGAGGTCGCGCGCGCTGCGCGCCAGCGGGCCGATCACGGCGATGTCGGACTCGCGCTGGTAAGGCGGTAGCGTCTGCCCTTCCGAGGAGCACACACCGAAGGTCGATTTGTGCCCGAACACCCCGCAGTAGTGGGCGGGGTTGCGGATGGAAGCGCCGATGTCGCTGCCGGTTTCGAGAGCGGTCAGGCCGGCCGCCAGCGCCGCCGCGGCGCCGCCGGACGATCCGCCCGGGACGCGGGCCACGTCCCAGGGGTTGTTGGTGGTGCCGTGGATCGGGTTGAAGGTCTGCCAGTCGGCCAGCAGGCGCGGCACGTTGCTCTTGCCGAACAGCACCGCGCCGGCCTGCAGGAGGCGCTCCACCGCCAGCGCATTGCGCGGCGCGATGTTGTCCCGCAGCTCGGGGCGGCCCCAAGTCGTCGGCAGGCCTTCGACGTCGAAGGACTCCTTGATGGTGATGGGCACGCCGTGCAGCGGCCCCCACACTTCGCCCTTGGCCAGCGCGCGGTCGGCGGCGCGCGCGCGCTTGCGTGCGCGTTCGGCGTCCAGCACGACGATCGCGTTCAGCTTCGCGTTGTACTTCTCCACGCGGTCCAGATACAGGTTCAGCAGCTCGAGGCAGCCGACTTTCTTCTGCCGCACCAGGGCGGCAAGGCGATGAGCGGGAAGGAAGGCGAGTTCCATGACGATCGACGCGGGCGATGTGAGCCGCGCAGGATAGCAGGTCGACGCCGGCGCTGCGGGCTTGGAGTTGATGATAGGTTATCCGTCGCGAGACTCCCGATGATCCCAATCCAGGATTTCCTCCACCGTGTGCGCTGGGACCCCGAGTTCGGCCGCGGCCGGCTGGAGATCGCTTACCTGGACAAGCTGGCGGGCGGGCTGGTGCGCGTGCCCTTCACCGAAGTCCGCTTCGTACCGGGCGAGCGCTTCGGGTTCGAGATCGTCGGCCTGCACGGGGAGTCCGTGATGATCCCCTATCACCGCGTGCGCGAGGTGTACCGGGACGGGCAACTGGTCTGGCAGCGGCCGGAGCCTTGAGAGGCGCTGGTCGAGGCGCGTGCCGCGTTTAGGCGGAGCGTCCGCTCTGCACGCCGTCCCGCGCCAGGACAAGTCGGCCGATCCACAGCAGGTTCAGCGTGACGTAGAACAGGTTCCAGTACACGACCTGCATCAGCGGGGTGGGCAGCGTGTAGAAGTACAGCGCCAGGCAGCTCGCCCCGCCGAGCGCGAACGCGCGCAGCCAGAGCATTCTGCGCACGAAGTACGCGGCGACGAACAGCAGGTTGGCGAGCGTGACCAAGGGTTCCACCGCAAGGTTCCGATCCGAGATTGCATTGCGGCGCAGTCTAGCGGCCGCGGGTATCTGCAGGATTTCCGGGCGGCGCGAGTTTGTTGCGCGTTTGTTTCGAATCGCGCTGCGTCTGCGGTGTGGTTCACATCCCCTTCAGGCATCCGCGCAGCGCCGGCGGGATCTCCAGCTCGAAACCCAGGATGCCGGCCGACAGCGTCTTGCCGTAGTTGTCCAGGCACAGGCTGCGCGATACGCCGCCGCCCAGCGCGCCGTGGCACACGAAGTTCATCATGCACAGGTGGTCGATGGTGTAGCGGTCCACCGGGCCCGCGATCACGCCGGCGTAGAAGTCCTTGAAGCGAGCGGCGGTGAGCTGCTCCTTCAGGTGCGGATAGAGCGCCGCGTCGTAGGCGACCACGACGATATTGGAGGTGTTGCCCTTGTCGCCGGAGCGGCAGTGCGCCGCATGTTGCAGCAGGACGTTCATCGATTGTCCTCGGGCTTCAGCTTTCGAACATGGCGACGCTCGGCACGATCCGCTCGCGCGGCACCAGCGACGACCACACGCCGATCACCTCGCGCGTGCGGTCCTGGTGCGGCACGCGCTTGCCGGTCATGCCCACGCCCGACACCGCCATGCCGTCCACCTCGCGGCCCACCTTGATCGCCTCTTCCCGCGTCTTCGTGCGCGCCGCCACCCGCACCGCGATCTCGTAAGGCTCGGGCCGGTCGCGCGGCGACATCGCGCCGTGGATCGCGTTCACGCCGAGGAAGTCGATGCGCAGCTCCTCCGCCTGCAGGTTCACCAGCTTGAAGCGCTCCTCCAGGATGCGCTTGGCGAGCTGGGCGCGCCGCAGCGCCCCCGGACCGGCGTAGAAGAACATGTCCTCGCCGATGAAGCCCTCGGCGCAGCCGATCGACACCTTCAGCGTCGGCGTGCGCGGCTTGCCCGAGATGCCGGTGACGCGCACCCGATCCGGGCCTACCTGCTCGAGCCGCGTGGTGGTGAAGTCCACCACGACGTCGGGCGTGAGGTAGTTGGCCGGGTCGTGCACCTCGTACAGCAGCTGCTCCTTGACCGTCATCAGGTTCACCGCGCCGCCGCTGCCCGCGACCTTGGTGATCACCGCGCTGCCGTCGGGCTCGACCTCGGCGATGGGGAAGGCCAGGTTCCACGGCTCGGGCACGTCCTTGAAGCCGGGATCGGGGAAGTAGCCCCCGGTCACCTGCGCGCCGCACTCCATCAGGTGACCGATGCCGTTGCCCGGGCCGAGACGGCCATGATCCAGCGCGTCCCAGCCGAACTCGTACAACATCGGCGCCATGAAGATCGACGGATCGGCGACCCGGCCGGACACCACGATGCGCGCGCCCTGTGCGAGCGCCTCCACGATCGGCTCGGCGCCGAGGTAGACCTCGGCCGACACCAGGCTGTCCGCCAGCGTCGCGGTGGGGCGGCCGTTCTCCAGGATGGTGTCGGTCAGCTCCAGCACGCGGTCGGTGATCAGCCCGCCGCGGATCGCCGCCACCTTCACCCCGCGTGCGCCCAGCTCGCGCAGCCAGTGCACGACGCGCTGCGCCGCCCCTTCGGGATTGATCCAGCCCTGGTTGGTGACGATCCGGGTGCCGCGCTTCAGGCAATGCGGCAGGACCGCGCGCATGCGCTCGTCGAGATAGGTGTCGTACCCGGGAAAGCTCGGGTCGCGCCGCGCGCGCACCTGGGCGGCCGACACGGTGGCCTCCGCCATGGTCTCGAAGCACAGGTAGTCGAGATCGCCGCGCGCGGCGTTGAGCGCCGCCGGCTCGATGCGGTCGCCCCACCACGCCGAGCCGGCGCCGATCCGGATGGTCCCGCTCATCGTTGTCCTCCTCGCCGCCCGTCGGTCCGCTTGCATAGCGTAACGCATCGGTGCGCTTTCTTGACAACCGTTGCGACGCTCGCCGATCATCCTGTGAACCGAAGCGCCGCGAATCGCGGCAAGTTCCGGTCTGCGCGGCCGTCGCGTCCCGGCGATGCGAAGCTGCGCTCGAGGGGGGAGACAGTGACTACCACCACACGCTGGAAGCGGCGTCCCGAGGGTTCTACCTGGGGCGATTTCGGTCCCGACGATCAGCTCGGCCGGCTCAATCTGCTCACGCCGCGGAAGGTGAAGCAGGGCGTGGCCGAGGTGAAGGAAGGGCTGACGTTCTGCCTTAGTTTGCCGCTCGACTTTCCCGGAGGCAACGTGCTGAACCCGCGCCGGCATCCGCCGGTGCTGCGGCCGACATTGCGCAACGGCCGGCCCAACATGAACTACCAGCTCGGAATGGACAATCCGAACCTGACCGACGTGATCAACGACGACGCCGTCATCATGCACCTGCAGTACTCGACGCAGTGGGACAGCCTGGCCCACGTCGGGCAGATGTTCGACGCCAACGGCGACGGCGTGCCGGAACCGGTGTACTACAACGGCTACCGGCCGGGCGAGCACGTCGTCGGCCCCAGCGCACCCGACGACGCCGGCGCCATCGGCCAGGTGCCGGCGCGCTCGACATCGCGCGCGAAGGCGCTCGGGGTCGAGAACATGGCCGCGAAGTGCGTGCAGGGGCGCGGGGTGATGATCGACCTGCATGCGCACGTCGGGCGCGAGCGTGCCGTGATCGGCTACGACCGGCTGATGCGCATCCTGGAGTCGGACCGGGTGGTGGTGGAGGAGGGCGACATGGCCTGCTTCCATACCGGGTTCGCGCAGATGCTGCTGGAGATGGATCGCAAGCCCGATGGGCACAAGCTGCAGAACGCTTGCGCTGCGCTCGACGGGCGCGATCAGCGGTTGCTGCAGTGGATCACCGATACCGGGGTGGCGGCGATGATCGCCGACAATTACGCCGTGGAAGTGCATCCACCCACCAGCTTGGGCGAGCGCTGCGCCTACCTGCCCCTGCACGAGCACTGCCTGTTCAAGCTCGGCGTGAACCTGGGCGAGATCTGGTATCTGACCGAGCTGGCCGATTGGCTGCGCAAGAACGGGCGCTACCGCTTCCTGCTGACCGCCCCGCCGTTGCGGTTGCCCGGCGCTGTCGGTTCCCCCGCCACGCCGGTAGCCACGGTGTAGCGCGCGTGGCATGAGCTACCTGAGCGGAGTCGGCCTCACGCCCTACGGCAAGCTGCCCGGCTCCTCCACGCTCGACCTGATGAGCGCGGCGGCCGGCGCCGCGCTGGCCGATGCGCAGCTCGAGCGCAAGGACATCGACGGCCTGTTGTGCGGGTACTCGACCACGTTCCCGCACCTCATGCTGTCGACCGTGTTCGCCGAGCATTTCGGGCTCGAGCCGGCCTACGCGCAGGCCATCCAGATGGGCGGCGCCACCGGCTTCGGGATGGCGATGCTCGCGCACCATCTGGTGGACGCGGGCCTCGCGCGCAACGTCCTGGTGGTGGGCGGCGAGAACCGGCTGACCGGCCAGGGCCGCGACGCCGCGGTGCAGACCCTGGCGCAGGTGGGCCATCCCGTCTACGAGGTGCCTCTGGGGCCGACCATCCCGGCCTACTACGGGCTGGTCGCCTCGCGCTACCTGCACGAGCACGCTACGACCGAGCACGATCTCGCCGAGCTTGCGGTGCTCATGCGGCGTCACGCGAGTACCCACCCGGGCGCGCAGTTCAAGGAACCGATCACGGTCGCGGATGTCCTGGCGTCGAAACCGGTGGCTGCACCGCTCAAGCTGCTCGACTGCTGCCCGGTGTCCGACGGCGGCGCCGCCTTCGTCCTGAGCCGCGAGCCCACCGGCGCTTCCCGGGTGCGCGTTGCCGGCACCGGCCAGGCGCACACGCACCAGCACGTCACGTCCGCGCCCAGCCTGACGCAGTTCGGCGCGGGCGCTTCCGCGCGGCGCGCGATGCAGGCTGCGCACGTCGGCCTGGACGAGGTGAACTACGCCGCGATCTACGACAGCTTCACCATCACCCTCACGATCCTGCTCGAGGAGATCGGCCTGGCCCCGCGCGGCCAGGCGGGTCGGCTGGCGCGCGAGGGCCGGTTCTCACGGGACGGACGCTTTCCCCTCAACACGCACGGCGGGTTGTTGTCCTATGGGCATTCGGGGTGCGCCGGGGCGATGGCGCACCTGGTGGAGACGCAGCTGCAGATGACCGGCCGCGCCGGCCAGCGGCAAGTGCGCGATGCGTCGGTGGCGCTGCTGCACGGAGACGGCGGGGTGCTGTCGACACACGTCAGCTTGGTGCTGGCGAATACCTGATGCAGCAGCGGGGCGCGAGGCGAGGATGATCCCGGATTGGACCCGAGGCGGCGAGGGCATCGTTTACCAGGTGTGCGGCAGTTGCGGCGCCGTCTGGTACTTCCGCCGCACCTTCTGTCCGCACTGCGGACGTGAGAGCCCCGAAGAGCGCGCGGCCGGTGGCGGCGGCACGGTCCACGCCGTCACCGTGGTGGCGCGCGCACCGAACGAGGAGTTGCGCGCGTACGCGCCGTACGCCATCGTGCTGGTGGACACCGACGAGGGGTTCCGGATGATGGCCCACGGCGATAACGACCTGCGCATCGGCGATCGCGTCCAGTGCCGGTTCTTCTCCCTGGGGGGCCGCCTCGTGCCGCGCTACGAAAAGCCCTAGCGTCAGCCGCCCGGAGTGCCGATCGCGAATCACGAATCATCCGTCACGACCCATGACCGACCCCCGCCGCGCCGCGCTGCGCACCGTGCTCAATCCGCGCTCGATCGCCGTCATCGGCGCTTCCGAGAACCCCAACAAGATCGGCGGCCGGCCGCTGCTCTACCTGTCGAAATTCGGCTTCCGGGGCAAGGTCTATCCGATCAACCCCAACCGCAAGGAGGCGCAGGGCTTCAAGGCCTATCCCGGCCTGGCGGCGCTGCCGGAGACACCCGAGGTCGCCATCGTGGCCGTGCCCGACGACCTCGCCGTGCAGGCCGTGGAGGAATGTGCCGCGCGCGGCGTGAAGGCCGCCATCGTGATGGCGTCGGGCTTCGGCGAGACCAGCGATCCGGCGGCGAAGGACAAGGAGCGGCGCATGGCCGAGCGCGGCCGCGCCGCCGGCATGCGCATCGTGGGCCCCAACACGCAAGGCCTGGCCAACTTCGCCAGCGGCGCGGTGCTGAGCTTCTCCACCATGTTCCTGGAAACCGAGGCGCGCGACGGCCCGGTGGGCGTGATCAGCCAGAGCGGCGCGATGAGCGTGGTGCCCTACGGGCTGTTGCGCAACCGGGGCGTGGGTGTGCGCTACGCCTGCGCCACCGGCAACGACTGCGACGTGAGCGTGGGCGAACTCGCTTCCGTGGTCGCCGAGGACCCGGAGCTGAAGCTGCTGCTGCTCTACCTTGAGGCGATCCGCGATCCGGCGCCGTTCGTCGAGATGGCGCGGATCGCCCGCGCGCGCGGGCTGCCAATCGTCGCGCTCAAGGCCGGGCGCACGACCGCCGGGCAGCGCGCCGCCCAGTCGCACACTGGCGCGCTCGCCAACGAGGACCGCGTGGTCGAAGCTTTCCTCGAACGCTACGGTATCTGGCGCGCGCGCGACGTGAACGAGCTGGTGGACGGCGCCGAGCTGTACCTCAAGGGCTGGAAGCCGAAAGGCCGGCGGCTGGTGGCGATCAGCAACTCGGGCGCGAGCTGCGTGATGGCGGCCGATGCGGCAACCGATGCCGGGCTGGCCACGCCCGCGCTGAGCGACGAGACCCGCGCCGGGCTGTCGCGCATCCTGCCGGGCTTCGCCACCACCACCAACCCGGTCGACATCACCGCTGCGCTGCTCAGCAACAGCAGCTTGTTCGGCCAGATCCTGCCGGTCATCGCCAGGGATCCGGCGGCCGACGCGTTCTTCATCGCCATCCCGGTGGCGGGACAGGGTTACGACGTGGACACCTTCGCCAGCGATGCCGCCGTGTTCGCGCGGCGCACCGGCAAGCCGGTGGTAACCGCCATCCCGCAGGCGAGCATCGCGGACAAGTTCAAGGCGCAGGGGCTGCCGGTGTTCGGCACCGACGCCGAGGCGGTGCGCGCGCTCGCCCGGTATCTGGCCCACCTGGAACTGATGCAGCGGACCGCCGCCGAGCCCCCGCCTGCCACCGCTATGCGCCGGCGCGCACCGGCCAAGGGGCATGCGCTGAACGAAGCGGACAGCCTGGAGCGAGTGCGCCATCATGGCGTGCCGGTGGTCGAGCACCGCGTGTGCCGCACACCGGACGAGGCGCAGGCCGCTCTGGTCGAGCTGGGTGGCCCGGTGGCGGTGAAGGGCTGCTCCCGGGACGTGCCGCACAAGTCGGAATGGGGCTTGGTCAAGCTCGGTCTTACGACCGCCGAGCAAGTGCGGAGCGCCTACAGCGACTTCGACAAGACGCTGCGCATCGCCGGTGCGCGCTTCGACGGCCTGATCGTGGCCCGGCTGGTCAAGGGCCTGCGCGAGCTGATGATCGGGGCGCATCTCGACCCGGTGTTCGGCCCGGTGGTCGTGGTCGGCGATGGGGGCAAGTACGTCGAAGCCATGCCCGACGTGCAGGTGCTGCTGGCGCCGTTCACGCCGGACGACGTGTTCCGCGCGCTCCAGCGCCTGCGCATAGCGCCGCTGCTGGCGGGGGTGCGCGGCGACCCGCCGCTCGACGTCGACGAGTTCTGCAACGCGGCGGCGAGGGTGGGCGCAATGATGGCAGCCGCCGACAGCGACGTCGTCAGCCTCGACCTGAACCCGGTGATCTTGCGGGCGCAGCGCGAGGGTTGCGAAGCGGTCGATGCGCTGGTGGTCGTCGCATCGCCGCCGGCGTAGGATGCGCGGCGTGCACTGCATGCGCTGAAACTCCGACTGCGATGCCGGCGTACGCTCACACCGTCGGGTCCGTCACCCATCGCTTCGCCGACCTGAAGACGCTGCTGGCGAAGGCGACGCCGGCACGCGCCGGCGATGGTCTGGCGGGGATCGCCGCGGCGAGCGCCGAGGAGCGGGTGGCCGCCCAAATGGCGCTCGCCGACCTGCCGCTCACCGCGTTTCTCGCCGAGCAGGTGGTGCCCTACGAGCAGGACGAGGTCACGCGCGCCATCCTGGACCATCACGACGCACAGGCCTTCGCGCCCGTCGCACACCTCACCGTTGGCGAGCTGCGCAACTGGCTGCTGTCGTACGAGGCGGACGAAGCCGCGCTGGCCGCTTTGGCGCCCGGCCTCACGCCGGAGATGGTCGCGGCGGTGTGCAAGCTGATGCGCATCCAGGACCTGGTGCTCGCGGCCGCCAAATGCCGAGTGGTGACCCGCTTCCGCAACACCCTGGGGCTGCGCGGGCGCCTGTCCAGCCGGTTGCAGCCCAATCACCCGACCGACGACCCCCAGGGCATCGCGGCCAGCATCGTGGACGGCCTGCTCTACGGCTGCGGCGACGCGGTGATCGGCATCAATCCCGCCACCGACAATCTTGAGCAGGTGAGCGTGCTGCTCGCCCTGCTGGACGACATCATCACCGGCCACCGGATCCCGGCGCAGTCGTGCGTGCTCACCCACGTCACCACCACGCTGCGCGCGATCGAACGCGGCGCGCCGGTGGACCTGGTGTTCCAGTCGATCGGCGGCACCGAGGCCACCAACCGCAGCTTCGGGGTCAGCGCTGCGCTGCTGGACGAGGCGAACCGGGCGGCGCAGGCGCTCGCGCGCGGCGGCCCGGCTGCGAACGTCATGTACTTCGAGACCGGCCAGGGCAGTGCGCTCTCCGCCAACGCGCACCACGGTGTGGATCAGCAGACCCTGGAGGCACGCGCCTACGGGCTGGCGCGCCTGTACCGGCCGCTGCTGGTGAATAGCGTAGTGGGCTTCATCGGCCCCGAATACCTCGACGGCCGCGAGATCGTGCGTGCCGGCGTGGAAGACCATTTCTGCGGCAAGCTGCTCGGTTTGCCGATGGGCGTGGACGTCTGCTACACCAACCATGCCGACGCGGACCAGGACGATATGGACACGCTGCTCACTCTGCTCGGCGCGGCCGGCGTGAATTACATCATGGGCGTGCCGGGGGCCGACGACATCATGCTCAACTACCAGAGCACCTCGTATCACGACGCGCTCTATCTGCGCCAGGCCCTGGGGCTCAGACCCGCGCCGGAGTTCGAGGACTGGCTGATGCGCATGGGGGTGTTCGACACGCCCACGCGGTTACGGCAGGCCGATCCGCGGCATCCGTTGCTCGGGCTGGTCGGCGGGCGCGGCGCCGAATAGCCGCACGGCGCCGCACGCGATGCCGCGACCACCGAAAACCGCTCTCGGCCGTGCCGATCCCTGGCAGGCGCTGAACCGTTTCACCGCCGCCCGCATCGGCTTGGGGCGTGCGGGCGGGAGCCTGCCCACCGGGCCGCTGCTGGAGTTCCAGCTGTGCCATGCGCGTGCGCGCGATGCCGTGCAGCGCGATCTGGACGCGGCCGCGCAAGAGCAGCGCTTGCGCGAACGCGGATTCGAAGTGTTGCAGCTCGCGACCGCGGCGCCCGATCGGCACACCTTCATCCGGCGCCCGGATCAGGGCCGCATCCTGCACCGCGACTCGAGGGCGCTGCTCGAACGGCGTCCTCCCCGTCCCGAGCCCTTCGACGCGGTGTTCGTCATGGCCGACGGGTTGTCCGCCCTGGCGGTGGAGCGCCATGCGGCCGCGCTGCTGGACCGGATCGCCCCGCGGCTGATCGATGCCGGATGGCAGCTCGCTCCCGTGTGCGTGGTGCGGCAGGGGCGCGTGGCGGTGGCCGACGAGATCGGTGCCCTGCTGCCGGCGCGCATGAGCGTCATGCTGATCGGCGAGCGGCCCGGGCTTACCTCTCCCGACAGCCTGGGCATCTACCTCACGTGGGACCCGCTGCCCGGGCGCAGCAACGCCGAGCGAAACTGCATCTCCAACGTGCGTCCCGAGGGCCTGGACTACGCACGCGCCGCGCACAAGCTGTTCTACCTGATGAGCGAATCGCGCCGGCGCCGGCTGTCGGGCGTGGATCTGAAGGAGGACGCCCCGGCACTTCACACCCCTGGCTCCGGCCTGCTGCCGGGTGCGGAGGGCGGTCCGCGATGACCCCGCGCCCCGGGCGCATCGGCAAGCACGTATGACGACGTCGCCGGGCGTTCGTGCGCACTGTCGCTGGCCGGCGAAAGGGCCGGTCGCACACGGGGGAAAGTCGACCCGCCCCCCTCTCCGGTAGGCGGTTCGGACACATAACGATTGACTCGCGTGACACTCTTGTGCATTCTCTGCTCGCCGCACGGCAAACCTCTCTGTGACGAGACATCCAACTTGGAGACATGACGATGGCACAAGCCAAGAAGGCGAGGAAGAAGACCACTGCGAGAAAGCCCGCCAGGAAAGCCCCGGCGAAGAAGGCAGCCAAGAGAAAGGCGGCGCCCAAGAAAGCCCCGGCTCGCAAA
>DATBMG010000043.1:0-4803 GCA_036554965.1 Burkholderiales bacterium | reverse complement strand
GTGGATCTACGGCAACAACGTCGAGCACCGACTCGGCATCCCGGCGTACCTGTTCTGGTATCTCGCCACCGGCATCGCCGCCACGCTGTTCCACACGCTGTTCAATGTCGGCTCGCCGATCCCGCTGGTGGGGGCGTCGGGCGCGATCTCGGGCGTGCTCGGTTTCTACCTGGTCTGGTTCCCACACCACACCGTGAAGGTGTGGGTGTTCTTGTTCCCGATCTACATGGGGATGGTGCGCGTCAGCGCGACCATCGTGCTGGTGGGCTATCTGCTGATCGACAACCTGCTGCCGTTCCTGGTGGCACCTGCCGGCGGCATCGCGCACGGCGCGCACATCGGCGGGTTCATCGCCGGCGCGGCGGTAGCCCTGGTCCTGCGCAGAAAACGACGCTGACGCAGTCGAGGTGGGGTGAGGACAGGCGGCGCAATCCGGCTACGAGAGCGGGCACTCCTCGTCCCCGGATTCCGCTTCGCTGCATCCGGGCTACGCCAGCTATGCCGTCGGTATCACGCTCTCCTGAGCGAATCGCGGATGTCGCGCAGCAGCACGACCTCCTCGGGCGGAGCGGCCGGGGCCGGTGGCGGAGCTTGCCGCTTGAGCCGGTTGAACTGCTTGACCATCAGGAAGATCACGAACGCCAGGATGATGAAGTCGAGCAGCACGGTGAGGAAGCTGCCGTAGGCGAACACCGGCACACCGGCTTTCCTGAGCGCGTCCAGGGTGGCGGGAACGCCCGGCGGGATCTCGGCAAGCGCGATGAACAGATTGGAGAAATCGGCGTTGCCGAGGACGCGCCCCACGAGCGGCATGATCAGGTCGTTCACGACCGAATTCACGATCTTGCCGAAAGCCGCACCGATGATGACGCCGACCGCCAAGTCGATGACGTTGCCCTTGACGGCGAACTCCTTGAACTCCGACATGAAGCTCATGACGCGGGTCTCCTTGTGGTTGGATGACGTGCGGGTTGCGCGCGAATTCTAACCTGGACCCTCGGTAGTCGATACAACCGTAACCCGGATGGAGCGCAGCGGGATCCGGAAAACAGTACGGCCCCTCATCCCCCGATCGCGCGGCTGCAGGGCTGCATCCGAGCCACGCAGCCGTGCAGGAATTTCGAGCTGCCTACATCCGCCGCGCCTCGACGAAGTGCCGCTTCCAGTAGTGGCTGTCCAGGCGGTCGGTGCGCACGCGCCCGCCGGACGATGGCGCGTGCACGAAGTGCCCGTCGCCGACGTAGATGCCCACGTGCGAGTACTTCTTGCCTTCCTGGTCGAAGAACACCAGATCGCCGCGCCGCAGATCCGCGGCCCGGATCAGGCGCGCCTGCCCGCGCAGCGTGCGGGTTTCGCGCGACACCGGCACGCCGACTTGCAGGTAGCTGTACCGCACCAGCCCGCTGCAGTCGAACCCGGCCGGCGTATCGCCGCCGTACCGATAGGGGCGGCCGACCTGGGCGAGCGCGGCGTCGGCGGCTTCCGCCGCACTGCCATTCGGCACGGAGGGGCCCGGCCCGGCGTCCGGTACGACCTGGGCGCCGGCACAGCCGGCCAGGGAGAAGGCGATGACAAGGCAGGTGAGCAGACTGACTCTCATGGGTGCGCGCGACGGTGGATCCGGCAGCCCTGGCGTGCAAGATCTGCGCCGGCACGCCGGCGTGCGCCTGGCCCGAATTTTTTCTCATGGCGGCGCAGGGCTAGGGCGTGCGCCCGGCCCACTCCTTTTCCTGCAGCGTGCGCCACTGGATCTTGCCGGTGCCCGAACGCGGCAGCGCGTCGAGGAATTCCACCTGCCGCGGCACCTTGTAGGCGGCCATGTGCCGGCGGCACCAGGCGATGAGGTCTTCGCCGTTCACCTTGCCCTGCGCGCCGTCCTTCAGCACCACGTAGGCCTTCACCGTCTCGCCGCGGCGCGTGTCGGGTGCGGACACGATGGCCACTTCCTTGATGTCCGGGTGCTTGTACAGCGCCGCCTCCACCTCCGCCGGCCACACTTTGTAGCCGGCGGCGTTGATCATGCGCTTCAAGCGGTCGGCGATGTAGAAGAACCCATCCTGGTCTACGCGGCCGAGGTCGCCGGTGCGCAGCCAGCGCCGGGCGCCGATCTGCACCAGCGCGGCCGCAGTGGCCTGCGGGTTGTTCCAGTAACCCTTGAACAGCTGTGGCCCGCTCGACAGGATCTCGCCGGTTTCGCCGGGCGGCAGCGGCTGGAGCGTGTCGGGATCAACGATGATCGATTCGGTATCGAAGGTCGGGATGCCCAGGCACTGCTTGCGCAGATTGCCCGGCGGATTCATGTGGGTCTGCGAGATGGTCTCGGTCATCCCGTAGGCTTCCATGTACTCGATCCCGCACAGGTCGTAGAGCCTCTGCGCCACGGCTTCTGGCATCGACAGGCCGCCGCCGAACACGTTCTGCAGCGACGACAGGTTGCGCCGCGCGGTGTCCGGGTGCGCGAGCAGGTCCACCACCATGGTCGGCACGTTGGCCCAGTGCGTCACGCGGTAGCGCTCGATCATGTAGGCGGCGGCCGCCGGATCCCAGCGCGGCAGCAGCGCGATGCTCGCGCCCATGAAGACCGGCGCATTCAGGCTGTGCTGCATGCCGGTCACGTGGAACATCGGCGCCGTGGCGAGCGCCACCGAATACGGCGCCATGCCTTCCCACAACGCGCCGCCCACCGCCGTGCACATCACCGTGCCGTGCGTGTGCATGCAGCCCTTGGGCTTGCCGGTCGTGCCCGAGGTGTAGAGGATCGCGCTCAGGTCGTCGGTCGTTGCCGACGGCGCGCCGGGCACGCACTCCCGGGCCAGCGCCTCGCGCCAGCCAACCACCCCGGGGTCGGTGAAGGTTTCGCGCGCCGCGCTGAGCAAGGCCGGCACTTCGAGTGGAGTGGAAGCGGTGAGGTAATCCGAGTAGGTGGCCACCACCACATGCTCCAGCCCTTTGCCCAGCAAGGGGCGAAACTGGCCGTAGACCTCCTGGCCGATCAACGCCACGCGCGCACCGCTGTCGGCGACGTAGTGCTCCAGCTCGTCGGTCACGTTCATCGGGCTGACCGGCACTACCACGGCGTCGGCGCGCAAGCAGGCGTAATAGCCGATCATGAATTGCGGGCTGTTCTGCATGTCGAGCAGCACGCGCTCGCCCTTGCGCACGCCGCAGCGCTGCTGCAGCCAGCCGGCCAACGCTTCGGCTTCGCGCCGGAATCGGGCGTAGCCGAGCTGCGAGTCGTAGAAGATCGTGATCGGCTTGTCCGGGTAGCGCGCGGCCGCCACCTCGAGGTTGTGCCACAGGGTGCTGCGCGGGATCGTGAGGCTCTTGGGAAACTGCTTCGGCCAGCACTTGTAGTCTGCGGGCTTCATCTGCTCGACACCGGTTACTTGCGCTGCATCTCGCGCTCTTGCAGCGCGCGCCACTGCACCTTGCCGGTGGCCGACTTGGGCAGGCTGTCCACGAACTCGATCACGCGCGGGATCTTGTACGCGGCCATGTGGCTGCGGCACCAGCCGATCAGATCCTCGGGTGGGATCTTGCCCCGGCTGCCGGCCTTGAGCACGACCAGCGCCTTGACCGTCTCGCCGCGCAGCGGGTCGAGGGCGCCGATGACGCACGCCTCCTGCACGTCGCCATGGCCGTACATGATCGATTCCACCTCCGCCGGCCACACTTTGTAGCCCGAGGCGTTGATCATGCGTTTCAAGCGATCGGCGATGAAGAAGTAGCCGTCCTCATCGTAGCGACCGAGGTCGCCGGTGCGGAAGAAGGGTTTGCCGTGGAGCTGGATGAAGCAGGTGGCGCTCGCCTCCGGGTTGTTCCAGTAGCCCCTGAACACTTGCGGACCGCTGCAGACGATCTCGCCTACCTCTCCGGGCCCCAGCTCGCGCGACGTGTCGGGGTCGATCACGCGCGCATCGGTATTGCAGATGGGGATGCCCAGGCATTGCTTTTTCGGCTGCTCGCTCGGATTGATGTGCGTGGGTCCGACGGTCTCCGACAGCCCGTAGCCTTCCACGTAGTCCAGCCCGGTGCGGTCCCTCAAGCGTTGTGCCACCGCCTCGGGCATGGCCGCACCGCCGCCGCCGATGCGCTGCAGGCTGCTCAGATCGTGGCGGTCGAGCTCGGGGTTGGCCAGGAAGTCGATCGCCATGGTGGCGATGTTGGTCCAGCTGTCCACCCGGTAGCGCTCGATCAGGCGCGCGGCGACGTCGCGGTCCCAGCGCGTCATCATGACCACGCTCGCCCCGGCGTAGATCGGGATGTTCATGCTGCCCTGCATGCCCGTGACATGGAACATCGGCAGCGTGCCGAGGATCACGCTGTCCTGGTGGCCGCCGGCCCATTGTGCGCTGATGACCACCGTGCTCATCACGGTAGCGTGGGTGTGGATGCAGCCCTTCGGTCGTCCGGTGGTGCCCGAGGTGTAGGGCATGACGCACAGATCGTCGGGACCCGCGAGGTGCGGGCCCGGCCGCAAGCCGGCGTCCAGCGCGTCGCGCCACAGCGCCACGCCGGAAGCCGCGATCGACTGCCGCGGGGCGCGTACCGAGTCCGGAACGTCCAGGTCGGTGCGTGCCGTGAGGTAATCGCTGTAGGCCCCGACGATCACGTGCTCCAGTCCCGCGCCGAGGAGCGGTGCCAGCTGCGGGTAGAGCTCCTGCCCGCACAGCCCCACGGCGGCACCGCTGTCGGCGACGTAGTGGCGCAGCTCATCGGTCAGGTTCATCGGGTTGATCGGCACCACCATAGCGTCGGCGCGCAGGCAGGCGTAGTAGCCGATCACGAACTGCGGGCTGTTCT
>DATBMG010000127.1:0-1543 GCA_036554965.1 Burkholderiales bacterium | reverse complement strand
GATTTCCTGCGCGCCAACCGCATGCCGCTGCGCTGCCGTGTGGCGCCCGAGGGCGGCGTGCGCGTGCGTGCCGACTTCGAGCAGTTGCCGGTCTCCAGCAGCTGCGCCGACCTGGTGCTGCTGCCCCACGTGTTGGAGTTCAGCGACAACCCGCACCAGGTGCTGCGCGAGGTGTCGCGTATTCTGATGCCCGAGGGGCACGTGATTGTATCCGGGTTCAATCCCTGGAGCTTGTGGGGCGCCCGCAGGTTCCTGGGCACGGACCGCGGCGACTTCCCATGGCGCGGCCAGTTCATCGCCCTGCCGCGGCTGAGGGACTGGATGGCGCTGCTGGGCATCGAGATCGCCGCCGGGCGCATGGGCGCTTACGTGCCGCCGGTGCGCAGCGAGAAGTGGCTGCGCCGGGTGAGCTTCCTCGAGGCCGCCGGCGACCGCTGGTGGCCGTTCGCCGGTGGCGTGTACTTCCTGCACGGCATCAAGCGGGTGCACGGCACGCGCGTCATCACGCCGCAGTGGAAGAGCAGCCTCGCCAAGAGCAAGCGCTTTGCGCCGGTGCCGCACCGCGTGCAGGACGACGAACGCCTAGTGGCGCGCCAGCGCGATCGCCACGCCGGCGAGTGAGCGACAGCGTCGAGATCTACACCGACGGCGCCTGCAAAGGCAATCCCGGGCCGGGCGGCTGGGGCGTCGTGCTGCGCACGGGCGCGCGCGTGAAAGAGCTGCACGGCGGCGAGCCCGGCACCACCAACAACCGCATGGAGCTCACTGCCGTCATCCGCGCCCTCGAGTCGCTGAAGCGTCCCTGCGCGGTGCGCCTGCATACCGACTCGCAGTACGTACAGAAGGGCATCACCGAGTGGATCCACGCCTGGAAGCTGCGCGGCTGGCGCACCGCGGGCAAGACAGCGGTGAAGAACGCCGACCTGTGGCGGCGGCTCGACGAGCTGGCCGGGCAGCACCAGATCAAGTGGATCTGGGTCAAGGGCCACGCCGGCGACCCGGGCAACGAACGCGCGGACGAGCTTGCCAATCTCGGCGTGGAGCAGGTCCAGCACGGGCCCGGGGTTTGAGGGCATGCGCCAGATCGTCCTGGACACCGAAACCACCGGCCTGGAGGTCACGCTGGGCCATCGCATCATCGAGCTGGCCGCAGTCGAGATCGTCAACCGTCGGTTCACCGGGCGCACTTTCCACCGCTACGTCAACCCCGAGCGCGACATCGATTTCGGCGCCATCGAGGTGCACGGGCTGACGCGCGAGTACCTGCAGGACAAGCCGCGCTTCGGCGATGTGGCGCGCGAGTTCCTGGACTTCGTGCAGGGCGCCGAGCTGATCATCCACAACGCGCCGTTCGACGTGGGCTTTCTCGATTTCGAGCTGAACCTGCTCGACCTGCCGCCGATCGGGGAGCACTGCCGGCCGATCACCGACACTCTGCGCATGGCGCGCGACCTGCACCCCGGCAAGCGCAACAGCCTCGACGCGCTGTGCGAGCGCTACCAGGTGGACAACTCTGCGCGCACGCGGCACGGCGCGCTGCTCG
>DATBMG010000215.1:0-9639 GCA_036554965.1 Burkholderiales bacterium | reverse complement strand
GCTGCAAGGCCTGCCAGAGCGCGTGCATGGAGTGGAACGATCTGCGCGACCTGGTGGGTCACACCGACGGCGTGTACGACAACCCGCGCGATCTCAGCGACGAGTCGTGGACGGTGATGCGCTTCTTCGAAGTGGAGCCCGACGGCAAGCTCGAGTGGCTGATCCGCAAGGACGGCTGCATGCACTGCGCCGATCCCGGCTGCCTCAAGGCCTGTCCGTCGCCGGGCGCGATCGTGCAGTACTCCAACGGCATCGTCGATTTCCACCAGGAGAACTGCATCGGCTGCGGCTACTGCGTCACCGGCTGTCCGTTCGACGTTCCGCGCATCTCGAAGAAGGACAGCAAGGCGTACAAGTGCACGCTGTGCTCCGACCGCGTGTCGGTGGGCCTGGAGCCGGCCTGCGTCAAGACCTGTCCCACCGGCGCCATCGTGTTCGGCTCCAAGGAGGACATGATCGTGCACGCCGACGAGCGCATCGCCGACCTGAAGGAGCGCGGATACGGCAACGCCGGTCTGTACGACCCGGCGGGGGTGGGCGGCACGCACGTGATGTACGTGCTGCAGCACGCCGACAAGCCGGAGCTGTACAACCTGCCCAAGGACCCGCAGATCAGCCCGCTGGTGAGCCTGTGGAAGGGCGTCGGCAAACCGATCGCGCTGCTCGCGCTGGCGGCCGCGGCGATCGGGTCGTTCTTCCACTACGTCAAGGTGGGGCCGAACGAGGTCGAGGAAGAGGAGAACGCATGAGCGGGAGGACCGTATGAGGAGCGATCGCATCGAGCGCTACGGGGCGCAGGATCGCATCAATCACTGGGTGATCGCGATCACGTTTGTCCTACTCGCGCTCTCGGGACTGGCGCTGTTTCACCCATCGCTGTTCTGGCTCACCAACCTGTTCGGCGGCGGGCAGTGGACGCGCATCCTGCATCCCTTCGTCGGCGTGCTCATGTTCGTCGCCTTCGGCTGGCTGGCGCTCAAGTTCTGGCAGCACAACGTGCTCGCCGACAACGACCGCCGCTGGTTGAAGCAGTGGCGCGACGTGATGAACAACCGCGAGGACCGCCTGCCGGAAGTCGGGCGCTACAACGCGGGGCAGAAGGTGCTGTTCTGGGCGATGGTCGTGTGCATGGCAGTCTTGATCGTGACCGGTATCGTTATCTGGCAGCCGTACTTCGCGCCGGCCTTCCCGATCGTGCTCGCGCGCATCGCTTCGCTGCTGCACGCGCTGGCCGCGTTCGTGCTGATCCTGGGCATCATCGTGCACATCTACGCGGCGCTGTGGGTCAAGGGCAGCATCGGCGCGATGACGCGCGGCACCGTGTCGCGCGCCTGGGCGCGCAAGCATCATCCGGCCTGGTATCGCGAGATCGCGGGCGACTGAATGCGTCCTGAAGGCGCGTCCTAAAAAGACTCCTTCCCGCCCGTCACGAGGCGGGAGGGAGCTTTATCGGACAAGCCCGATGTCAGAGATCATCCGCGACGGCTCCGTCGCCGGCGGCATCCCCGCTGTCCCGCAGTTCCGTCCCGTCGATAGCGGTGTTTTCGCGGACCGTGCGGCGCGCCTGCGCACGCTCGCTCCCGGCCATGCGCTGGAAGGCTACCTGCGGTTCGCAGCGGCGCTCAGCGATGCGCAAGACAAGGCGCTGCGCGCCGCAACGCTTTCCTCCTCCTCAGGGGCGAGGTGGGGTTCTGCGCCCGACGAGCGGACGCTGCAGCATTGCCGCGAGCACGGACTGCCTCCGCTGTCGGTGGACGGTCACCGGCGCGATCCGGTGTGGCGCGAGGTCCTCGCCGCGATCTCCGGGACCTTCAACCCGGATGCGTTGCCGCCGCAGGCGCGCGACGTGCTGTCGGCGCTCGCCGCCGCGCCGGTCGACTCGCTCGAGTCGGCGGCGAGCAGCCTGCTCGCCGGCGCGTATGCCGAGGTCGATGCCGGGCGGGCTCCCTTCATCGCCGCCGCGCTGCAAGTGTACTGGGTGAGGATGGCGCTGCACCTCGCCGGGGCCGGTTTCAGTCGCGATGTGCGTTACGGCCTGTGCCCGGTGTGCGGCTCGCATCCGGTGGCGAGCGTCGTGCGCGTGGGCGGCGCCGCGCAGGGATTGCGTTACCTGGTGTGCTCGCTGTGCGCGTCGGAGTGGCATGTGGTGCGCGTGAAGTGCCCGGCCTGCGCATCCACCAAAGGCATCGGCTACCTCGGCATCGAGGGCGCGAACCCGGCGATCAAGGCAGAGTGCTGCGACGAGTGCCGCGCCTACTTGAAGATCTTCTACCTCGAGAAGGACACCGCGCTCGAACCCGTTGCCGACGACCTGGCCACGCTCGCTCTGGACCTGCTGGTGGATGAGCAGGGCTACAACCGCGCCGGGCCGAACCTGCTGTTCCTGCCGGGCGCCGCCTAGACCGACCTCAGACGAAGCTCGCCTCCACCACGCCGAACGGCTCGAACTCCGAGCGCACGTGCGCCGGCTTGTCGAGCGGGTACTGCCTGGTGAACGATCCCGAGATGACGCGCTGCCCAGCCTCGAGCGCGCGCCCGAACTCCGCCAGCTTGTTGGCCAGCCAGACGATCGAGTTGATCGGATTGCCCATGACCTCGGCGCCGTCGGCGCGATCGATCAGCGCGTGGTCCAGGTACACGCGTACGGTGGCGCCGGCGAGGTCGTAGTCCCCGAGCGGCCGGCCGGCCGCGGTGACGAAGGCCTTCTGCTGGGCGTTATCGGCCATGGTGAGCGGCAGATCGGCTGCGAAATCGCCGCGCTTTTCCACGATCTCCAGCGCGGGCGCGACCTCGGCGATCGCGCGGCGCGCCTGTTCGAAGGTGATGCCGGGACCGCGCAGCGTGCTGCCGATGGTCAGGCACAGCTCGTTCTCGAAGCCCGGCTTGATCAGCTCGACGTGACGGAAGGCGTAGCCAGAAGGCCGATTGCCGCTCGCCAGGAGGAAGCCGAAGCACGGCTCGTGCACGCCGTGTTGCGCGCGCATGGCCGCAGCGGTGAGCCCCACCTTCCAGCCGGCATGCCGCTCGCCCGCCGCCTGCAGGCGCTCGAGGATCCCGAGCTGTATGCGGTAGCCGTCCACCATGCTCAGCCGGCGGCTCCATTCCCGCGGGTAGTGCGCGCCAGCCTGCAGGTGGCGCCAGATCGACTCGGTGGCGGCGTCGATATCGAGGGTGGGCATCTGCGTAGCTTCTCGGCTGCGGTGCGAGTATAGCAGCGACCATCCTAATCATATCCGCCGCAGCGGGACCCTCTCCTGGTAGAATTTCGCTGTCCTCCCGCCGAGCTTCGTCGTGAACGAGCCGCTGCCGACTCTGCTGTCTTCCCGTCCCGGGCCAGCCGCCCTGCCTTCCGTGGATCGCCTGGTCGGACTCGCGCGCGTCGCGCATCTGGTCGACGCCTACGGCCGCGACGCGGTTTATGCGGCCGTGCGTACGTTGCTCGAGGAGAAGCGCCGCGCGATGCTCGGCGGGGCGCTGCCCGAGTCGGTATGGCCGCCTGGAGAGATCTGGGTGGAAGCCGACCTGCGCGCGCGGCTGGAAGCCGACGCCGCGCCGAAGCTGCGCCCCGTGTTCAATCTCACCGGCACAGTGCTGCATACCAATCTCGGCCGTGCGCCGCTGCCCGAAGAGGCGGTCGCGGCGGTCGCGAAGGCGATGCGCGGCGCCGTCAACCTCGAGTACGACCTCGCCTCGGGCGCGCGCGGGGAGCGCGACGAGGTGGTCGAGGGCCTGCTCACCGAGCTGACCGGCGCGGAGGCGGCCACCGTGGTGAACAACTGCGCGGCCGCGGTGCTGCTGGTGCTCAATACGCTCGCGCAGCGCGGCGATGTGGTCGTCTCGCGCGGCGAGCTGATCGAGATCGGCGGCGCGTTCCGCATGCCGGACATCATGGCGCGCGCCGGCGCGAAGCTGGTCGAAGTGGGCACGACCAACCGCACGCACCCCGCCGATTACGAGCACGCCATGGGGCTGCGCACCGCGCTGGTGCTCAAGGTTCATCCGAGCAATTACAGCGTCGAGGGCTTCAGCACGCTGGTCGACGAGGAAGAGCTGGCGCGCATCGCGCACCGTCATCAGCTGCCGCTGTTCGTGGATCTAGGCAGCGGCGCGCTGGCGGACCTGCGGGCGTTCGGATTGCCCGGAGAGCCAACGCCCAAGGCGTTGCTCGCGGCCGGCGCCGACCTCGTGGCCTTCAGCGGCGACAAGCTGCTGGGCGGGCCGCAGGCGGGGATGGTGGTCGGGCGCAAGGACCTGATCGCGAAGCTGCGCAAGAATCCGCTCAAGCGCGCGCTGCGCGTGGACAAGATGACGCTGGCGGCGCTGGAGGCGGTGCTGCGCCTGTATCGTAACCCCGACCGGCTCGGCCAGAGCCTCACCACGCTGCGCCTGCTGACGCGAAGCCAGGCGGAGATCCTTGCGCTCGGTGAACGGCTGCTGGAACCGGTGCGAGCGGCGTTCGCAGCAGATGCTGACGCCTCCCTGCGGGAGTGTCAGAGCCAGATCGGCAGCGGCTCGCTGCCGGTGGACCGGCTGCCGAGCGCGGCGCTGGTGCTGACCCCGCGCGTGCAGGGCAAAGGCGAGGGCACGGCGCTGAAGGCGCTGGAGACACGCCTGCGCGATCTACCCGTGCCGGTGATCGGGCGCGTGCACGAAGGCGCGCTGTGGCTCGACCTGCGCTGCCTGGAAGACGAGGCGCAATTCCTGGCCCAGATCGGTTGATGCAGGGTCGCAAGGTCGCGGGTGTGAGCGCATGATCGTCGGCACCGCCGGCCACATCGATCACGGCAAGACCGCGCTGCTCAAGGCGCTGACCGGTGTCGATGCCGATCGCCTGCCCGAGGAGAAGGCGCGCGGCATCACGCTGGATCTCGGTTATGCCTACACGCCGCTGCCCGGCGGCGAGGTGCTGGGGTTCGTGGACGTGCCGGGCCACGAGCGGCTGGTGCACAACATGCTCGCGGGCGCCACCGGCATCGACTTCGTCCTGCTGGTGGTTGCCGCGGACGACGGCCCGATGCCGCAGACGCAAGAGCATCTGCAGATCGTCGATCTGCTCGGCCTGTCGAATGGCGCCGTGGCCGTGACCAAGGTCGATGCGGTCAGCGCGGAACGCGCCGCGCAAGCGCAGGACGAGGTGCGCCGCCTGCTGCAAGGCACCGCGCTCGAAGGCGCGCCGTTGTTTCCCGTCTCCAGCGTGACCGGCGGTGGCCTCGATGCGTTGCGCGCACATCTCGAGCGCGCGGCCAGCGAGGCCGGCGAGCGCGACTGCCGCGGCCACTTCCGCCTGGCCATCGACCGCTGTTTCACCCTGAAGGGGACCGGCACGGTGGTGACCGGGGCCGTGCACTCCGGCACCGTGCGTGTGGGCGACGAGCTGCTGCTTTCGCCGCCCGGGATCCCGGTGCGCGTGCGCGGCATCCATGCGCAGGACCGCGCGGCGCAAGCCGGCCTGGCCGGGCAGCGTTGCGCGCTCAACCTGGCGGGGCCGGACTTCGACCGGCAGATCGTGCAGCGCGGGCAATGGGTGCTGGAGCCGGCGCTGCACGCGCCCACGCAGCGCATCGACGTGCAGTTGCGCCTGCTCGGCAGCGAGCCGCGCGCGCTGAAGCATTGGACGCCGGCACACGTGCACCTCGGCGCGCGCGACGTGCCGGGGCGCGTCGCGCTGCTGGAAGGCGAGACCCTCGAGCCGGGTGCCACCGCGCTCGCGCAGCTCGTGCTCGACCGGCCGGACGCCGTCCTGGCGGGCGACCGCTTCGTGGTCCGCGACCAGTCCGCCTCCCGCACCATGGGCGGCGGCATCGCTCTCGATCCGTTCCCGCCGCAAAAAGGGCGCCGCGCCTCTGGACGCCTGTCGCTATTGCATACGTGGCGATCCGGGGACGCGCGTGCCGCATTGACCGCTGCGCTCGCAGCGGCTGCGCTGGGTGTCGATGTGCAGCGCTTCGCGCTCGCCTGGAACCTGCGCGAAGAGGAGCGACGGGCGTTGCTCGAAGGCGTGGCGATGCGCCGGGTGCGTAGCGCCACCGCCGACCTGGGTTTCTCGGAAAGCACCTGGCAGGCGCTGCGGCAGGCGCTGCTCGCAGCGGTCGCGGCCGAGCACGAGCGCGCGCCCGACATGGCGGGCGTGAGCCGCGAGCGGCTGCGCCGGCTGGCGGCGCCGTCGCTGGCGCCGGCCGCGTGCGAGGCGCTGCTCGATGAGCTGCTGCGCGAAGGCCGCATCGTCGCCAGCGGCGCGTGGCTGCACGATCCCGCGCACCGCGTGCGTTTCAGCGCGCAGGAGGAGCACCTATGGTCGAAGGTGCAGCCGATGCTGGACGCGACGCCTTTTCACCCGCCGCGCGTGCGCGACCTGGCGCGGGCCCTGCAGGTGGAGGAGGAGGCGATGCGGCGCCTGCTGCGACGCGCCGCACGCCTGGGCGAGGTCTATCCGGTGGCGCACGATCATTACTTCACGCTGCGCGCCGTGGATGCGCTGGCGGAGATCGTGCGCGATCTCAACCATGCGAAAGGCGCGGCGCTAGCGGCCGAGTTCCGCGACCGCATCGGCACCGGCCGCCGGCTCGCGATCCAGATCCTGGAGTTCTTCGACCGTGTCGGCTACACGCGGCGGGCGGGGGACGCGCATTTGCTGCGGCAGCCGGCGCTGTTCGCCGCCGAGTCTGTCTGAAACGTGCAACGAGATCCCCTCTTCCCTTGCGGGAGAGGGGGTGAGGGGTAAGTGAAGGAAGAGAAGCGTCCCCCGGTGGGGCGTCCGGACTTCAAATCCGGGAAGGGTCGGCAGCCCGGTCCTTGGTGGGTTCGACTCCCACTCTCTTCCGCCAAGACCTAGGATGCCTTTCTCGGGAGGCCGTTCTGCGCCGGTCCTGTGTTGAAGGCATGGTGCCATCCATGCCTTCTCGTGCACTCCAGCCCGGCTCGCTCGAATGCTCCTGCCTATAGTCCATTTGGACCGCGCGTCCCGCGACGTGTTTGATCTCCACGCGGGGCAACCTGCCAGACTGGCTGCTCATGGCAGAGCTGGGGTTCTCGAGGACGATGCTGAGAGTGTGCACCCGGGCCAGGCATTTCCGGAACGTGAGGGCGTGGCTGCTCGCCGCCGCTCTCTTGACGTTGGGCGTGGCCGGCTGCGGCGGAAGTGGCACCGGCGGTGCACTCGCGCAAAGCAGCGGCGGTTGCGGGCGGATGTCGAGCCTGATACCGGGTGAGTGGGTCGAGCAGACGCTCGATGTCGATGGCGTAGCTCGCGTTTACGTCGTGCGGCTGCCAGAAGGATACAACGCGTCGCGTCCCTACCCGGTCGTCTACCAATTTCACGGTTGCTCGAATTCGCTGGAAGCGGACAACCCACCGCTCGAGAACGAGGCGGGTGCCGATGCGATCCTTGTGCGAGCCCGCGCGGTCGACATCTGTTGGGTACTAGGCGGCGACTCGCCGGATGTCGCTTTCTTCGATGCGCTCGTCGCCGCGATAGAAGGATCGCTGTGCGCGGACCAGGCTCGCCGCTTCGTGTCCGGGTACAGCCGCGGCGCGTATCTTTCTCACACGCTCGCGTGTGTGCGAGCCGATCGGATCCGTGCGGTCGCGACGATTGCGGGTGGATCCGCGGGGAGCGGTTGTGGGGGACCGGTGGCGGCGCTCCTGGTTCACGATCGTGACGACGGAGCCGTGAATATCTCGGAGAGCGAAGGGGTGCGGGATCAGCTCGCGGAGCGGAATCACTGCGCTCTCGATCAAGCGCGCCAGAGCATCGCCCCCGCGCCTTGCGAAGCGTATGTGGGCTGCGACCAGGGGTATCCGGTCGTGTGGTGCGAAACGTCGGGGCAGGGTCACGATCGTCAGGATGCGTTCGTCGTGCCCGCGTTCTGGGATTTCTTCACGCGATTCTGACCACTGCCGCGCGCCGGCCTCACCAGTGCAATCGCCGCAGCATCGACCTTTTCTTGTGCTGGTGCGCTTCCATGCGCAGCAGGATGTCGTCGAGCGCCTGAATGGCTTCCAGGACGTGCGGACCCTTGTTGAGCATCACGCATTCTGCGCGCTCACCCATCGCGGCGTCGGTGATCTCCGCGCGCGAAGGCAGCCCGCGCTTCGCCATGCTCTCCAGCACCTGGGTTGCCCAGATCAGCGGCACGTGCGCCGCCTCGGCCAGCCACAGGATCTCTTCCTGCACTTCGGCGAGGCGCTCGTAGCCCAGTTCCACCGCGAGGTCGCCGCGCGCGATCATGACACCGATGCGTGGGCTGCGCATGGCCGTGAGGAGCAGGTCGGGCAGATTCTCGAATGCCGTGCGGGTTTCGATCTTGAGAACGATGCCCAGATCCTCGCGGCGACGCTGGGCCAGCTGCGCTTGGGCCTGCTCGACGTCCGAGGGCCGCTGCACGAAGGACAGGCCGACCAGATCTGCCCGGGCGGCGACAAACTCCAGGTCGCGCAGGTCTTTCGCGGACAACGCCGGCAAGGTCAGCGTGCTATCCGGCAGATTGATCCCCTTGTCGGCGCCGAGCCGTTCCCCGTCCTCCCGCGCGGCAGTGATCTCCAGATGGATCTCGCCCCGCGTCACGTGTCGGATGATCCCGCCGATGCGTCCGTCGTCGAGCCAGACGCGCTCGCCTGCTTGCACGTTGCCAAACACCTCCGGCAGCGTGCAAGGAATTGACGCCGAGCGCAGCAGGCGCCCGGCGGCGTCGTGCTCGGCGGGTCGGCCGGGGACGTTTTCCCGGGTGAGGACCAGCATGTCGCCCGGCCGCAGCAGCAACGGCTGCTTGACCGGGTCGATGCGTGCGGGACGTGTCTCGTTGCCCTTCACGCCGGACGCACCGTCCGAAACGCGCAGGATGGTTTCCGGCGTGACGTAGGTCGTCTGAGCGGCTTCTGCCCAGACACCGCCCGGGGCGGTCGCGACCACCTTGAGCGTCCGCCGCGCGCCGCGCGCATCGCTGAGCTCGACCTGGTTGCCGGGTGAGAGCGCGCTCAGCCAGCGCGCATCCACCGGCAGACAGGCGTCGGCGCCCGGCGCGCCGGGCGCCGCATCGGCCGGCGTCAGGAGAATGCGCGCAGGTGCAGTGACGCGCCCGAAGGCGTCGCGCACGGGGCGCCACTTGAGGACCGCGGGACCCGGCGCGATCTCGCCTGTGCGCAGCTTGGGGCCAGCGAGATCCATCAACACCCTGCACGGACGCCCCAGCTCCCGGCGGGCGCGCGCGATGTTGGCGAGCATCGCGGCCCACACGCCTTCGTCGTCGTGTGCGCAGTTGATGCGCGCGCAATCCATGCCGGCCGCCAGCATCCCTCGGACCAGGGAATAGTCGTGCGCCGCCTCGGTCGCGAGCGTGACCATGATGCGCGTGCGTCGTCCCGGTCGGTGCAGCCCCAGCAGGCTCTCCGCGTGTTCCTGGAGCAGGTGTGGGCCGGTGCGCGACCCCGCCGGTTCCTCGTCCGAGCGCGCGCGCCAGTGGTCACCGGCGAGGGTGTGGAGCAGGCCCAGCACCTTGTCCAGGTTGGCCAGGACGTGGGACTCCGCGCGTCCCAGCGAAGACAGGCCCAACCAGGCGAGCTGTTCCTGCAGCTGGCGTACATCGTGCCGGCGAAGCCCCACGTAGTGCAACAGATTCACCGCGCCCGCGCGATGCGCCGGAT
>DATBMG010000193.1:0-2850 GCA_036554965.1 Burkholderiales bacterium | reverse complement strand
TCGAACGCAGCGGGATCGGCTTTACGCATCTACATCCGAGCCAGTTCATGCAGACGCTGCCCATGCTCTACGGGGTCGGCGGCGGCCGGCCGGGTGTCATCGAGAACTACATCGGCGATGCACGGATCGGCTGGATCGATGTCGCCGACGTCGCGGCCGTCGCCGGCGCCGCGCTGCGCGACCCGAGCGCACATGCCGGCCAGACCTATCCGCTCGCTGCCGATCTGGCCTCCATGGAGGAGATCGCAGCCATGCTTTCCAAGGCGATCGGCACACCGTGGCGATACCAGGCGCGAGAACCGGACGTGTTTTACGACAAGGTGACCGCCGCCGGAGCCGACGCCGTCTACATGCGAAGCGTGCGCAACGCATTCGAGCGCACCCGCAACGGCACGCTGCCCGAGTTGTGTGAAGTGCACGACAACGTCCGGAGCTTGACGGGTCGGGAGCCAACGAGCCTTCCGACCTTCATCGAGCGCAATCGGAACGCTTTTGGTCCTCCGTCCTAGCCCAACTTGCGCAGAATCGGGAGTCGGTTTGAGGCAAAACAAGGCCTTAGCCAAGAAGTCGTCACTACATTTTCGGTTCGAGTGGTAGAGGTCAGGCGCTGGCGGCCAATGCGGGCAGCTCGGCCTCAGCGAGGCGCATGCGCTTGGGCAGAACGACGCCGAGACGGTCGAGGAGGGCGGCCTGGGCGGCGTCGGGCTGGGTGACGCAGCGCAGGCGGATCTGGCCGTGGGCGGCGGTCGGCAACACGATATCGTGGGACTGGATGCGTGCCAGCTCTTCGAGCACGGTGCGCGGGGAGTTGCCGAGGCCGGCACGGCTCTGCCACATCTCCAAGGTCTTCCACAGCACGAAGGCCAGGAAGCACACCAGGATGTGGGCCTGGACGCGATCGGCGCGCTGGTGCCAGACCGGGCGCACCTTGAGCTGATCCTTCTGGATGCGGAAGGCCGCTTCGGCCTGCGTGAGCTGGATGTAGGCCTTCCACAGCCGCTCGTCGCTCCAGTCGGCGATGTTGGAGCGTAACAGGTAGGCCCCCTCCGACAGGGCGGCCCAGTCGTCGAAGGACGCGTTCACTTCAACTTCGAGACGGAAGCCCGCCGGACAGCCATCCTCCGTGAGGCGTACCTTGAAGCGCTTGGCGGCGCGCTGGTTCTGCTGCAGGAGGCGGCCAATCTGCCGGTTGACCTGCCCCCGGTCGAGCCGCTTCTTGGAGCGGGCGACGCGGGCGGCCAGGCGTTCGAGCCCGACCTCGATGCGCCGGCTGAACTTGTCGTGCATGGCCTGCTCTTTGCCGCGCCGATCGGCCGAGCGGCACAGGATGACGGTCTCCCCGCTCTCGGGGCAGCGCGCGAGCTTGACCTCGATGCCCTCGCGCACCTGGCGCCAGCCGGTAGCCGTGGCGAGCGCGTCAGCGAACCTCTTCAGCTCCGACTTCGGCGCACCGATGATGTAGCGCCGGCCGCTTTCCCGCAGCCATGCCAGGTTCTCCTTGCTCGCCATGCCGCGGTCGGCGATCCACACCCGCCCCAGGGCCCCATGCCGGGCCTCCATGGTGGTCACAATCGTCTCAACGGTCTTGGAGTCGTGGACGTTGCCGGCGAACACCTCGTAGCCGAGCGGGAAGCCGTCAAAGGTCACCACCAGGGCGATCAGCACCTGCTTGCAGTCGGACCGATGATCGCGGGAGTAGCCGCGCTGCGCCAGCGGGTTCGCCTCGGCCTGGCCTTCGAAGTACGTGCTTGTCACGTCGTAGAGCAGCACCTCGTTGTCGAGAGCAAACAACTCGCCGGCACGCCGCGACAGGTGCGCTTCGATGGCCGCCTTGTGCCCGACGAGATGATCGAGGGCGCGGTAAAGCCGGTCCTTGTTGAGGAGCGCCTCGTCGAGCTGCAGCAGATCGGGGAGCGCCGTGCGCCGGTACCAGTCCTCGGCAATATGCAGCTCGCTCGACGGCGCGCACAGGCGGGCCGCCACCAGCACGGCGGCGATCTTCTCCCAGGCGGCGCGCTCCTTGCCTGCCGGCAGCAGCTCCGCGCACAGATCGGCCAGGCCAGTCCCGCGCCACAACGCCAGCGCCAGGTACACGTCGCCGAACTGCCGCGAGCGCTCGATGCGAATGCCCTTCAAGCGCACCGGCACCGCCACATCACGGCAGCCGTCGTCAAACAGCGCCGCCTCTTCGGGCTCCCCGATCAGATGCCGGGCCAGCGCTCGCGCCTCGATCCGCCCGTGATCGTCCAGCTCGCCGAGGTGCGCCACCGTCTGCTGGATCACCCGCTTGCCGATCCGCACGCTGCGCACCAGGCACCAGTAGCGGTGGACCTTTCCATCCTTCTTGCGAATCGTGTGGCGCAGGTACATGCGCCACCACAACCACCTCCGCCGCGAAAGAAAAGGCCCAAGGTCGTCACTACACGCCGCCGCGAGCCGTTCTCGTCACCTAACCCCTTGACCCACCAGCACCGCCGCGACAAATCGACTCGGGATTTTACCGCCCAACTGCGCAAGTTGGGCTAATTGCGTCGCGCGAGCACGAGCGCGGTCCAGCCCTGCGCCTGCAGCCGCCGCACCAGGCGAAAGCCCATGCCGCCGTACACCGCCGCCACCTCCCCCGCCTGGTGGTCCAGCACGCCCGACAGAACGGCAACGCCGCCGGTGCGGATCGCACGCCGCATGCGGGGCGCAAGCGCAACGAGCGGGCCGGGCAGAATGTTGGCCAGCACCAGATCGAACCGCCGCGCCGCGCGCAGGACCGCATGCGCAAATCCGGCTGCCTCCAGCACGCGCACGCGCGTCGCCACGCGGTTGAGCCCGGCATTCTCCCGCGCGACGGCGACGGCG
>DATBMG010000180.1:0-1996 GCA_036554965.1 Burkholderiales bacterium | reverse complement strand
GCGGTGGCGGGGAGGCGCGCGCCGTTGCGCTTGGCCTCGTCCAGGCAGATGCCGAGGTCCTTGCGCATCCAGTCCACGGCGAAGCCGAAGCCGTCGAACTTCACCTCGTTCACCGCCTTCCAGCGGTTCTCCATCTGCCAGGACTGCGCCGCGCCCTTGGAGATCACCGCGATCACCTTCTCGATATCCAGCCCGGCCCTCTTGCCGAAGTTGATCGCCTCGGCCAGCCCCTGCAACAGGCCGGCGATGGCGATCTGGTTCACCATCTTGGTGAGCTGCCCCGCGCCGGCCTCGCCGATCAGCACGCAGCTCTTCGCGTACACGTCGAGCACCGGCTTGGCGCGCGCGAACACGGCGGCCTCTCCGCCGCACATGATGCCGAGCTGGCCGTTCACTGCGCCGGCCTGGCCGCCGGATACCGGCGCGTCCACGAACCCGATCCCCGCCGCCTTGCACTTGCCGTGGAGCTCGCGGGCGAGGTTGGCCGAGTCCGTGGTGTGGTCCACCAGGATCGTGCCGGACTTAATTCCGGCCAGCGCCCCGTTGTCGCCATAGACCACCGAGCGCACGTCGTCGTCGTTCCCGAGGCACATCAGCACGACCTCGGCCCCGGCCGCCGCCTCGCGCGGCGTGGCCGCGCTGCGCCCACCGTACTCCTTGCTCCACTGCGCCGATTTCGATGCTGTACGGTTGTACACCATTAACTCGTGACCGCCCTTCTTCTGCAGATGCCCGGCCATGGGATACCCCATCACGCCCAGCCCCAGGAATGCCAGCTTTGCCATGTCGCGTCGTCCTCGTCGTTGGTGTCGAAATTCAGCGGTGCGCCGTCGCCTTCAGGTGCCCGTAGCGCCGCACGCGCAGGTCGGCCTGCGCCTGGTGGCCGGCGAAACCCTCGATCGCGCACAGGCGCGAGCAGTACTCGCCGATCGCAGCGGAGGCCTCGGGCTTGACCTTCTGATAGGTGCAGGTCTTGAGAAACTTGCCCACCCACAGGCCGCCGGTGTAGCGCGCCGCCTTGCGCGTGGGCAGGGTATGGTTGGTGCCGATCACCTTGTCGCCGAACGACACGTTGGTCTCCGGCCCCAGGAACAGCGCGCCGTAATTGGTCATGCGCTCGAGAAAGTAGTCCGGGTCCCTGGTCATCACCTGCACGTGCTCGGAAGCGATGCGGTCGGCCTCCGCGACCATCTCCTCGTAGCTGTCGCACACGATCACCTGCCCGTAGTCGCGCCAGGCCTGGCCCGCGATCGCCGCCGTGGGCAGGGTCTGGAGCTGCTTCTCGATCTCGGCCATGGTGTCGCGCGCGAGCTTCTCGGAGTTGGTGAGCAGGATCGCCGGCGACGTGGGCCCGTGCTCGGCCTGCCCCAGCAGATCGGTCGCGCACATCTCGCCGTCGCAGCTGTCGTCGGCGATCACCAGCGTCTCGGTCGGCCCGGCGAACAGGTCGATGCCCACGCGCCCGGCGAGCTGACGCTTGGCCTCGGCCACGTAAGCGTTGCCGGGGCCGGCCACCATGTCGCAGGCCGGCATGCTGGCGGTGCCGATCGCCATCGCGCCGATCGCCTGCACGCCGCCCAGCACGAAGATCTCGTCGGCGCCGGCCAGGTGCATGGCGGTGACGATGGCGGGCGCGGGCCTGCCCTGGAACGGCGGCGCGCAACCGACGACGCGTTTGACGCCGGCGACCTTCGCGGTGAGGATGGTCATGTGCGCGGAGGCCACCAGCGGGTACTTGCCCCCCGGCACGTAGCAGCCGACGCTGTTCACCGGGATGTTGCGGTGACCCAGGATCACACCCGGCAGGGTTTCCACCTCGACATCGCGCAGCGCGTCGCGCTGGATCTGGGCGAAGTTGCGGATCTGCGCCTGGGCGAACTTGATGTCGTCCACCTCGCGCGGCGACATGGCGCGGATGCAGGCCTGGACCTCGGCGTCGGACAGCTTGAAGCCGGGCGGATCCCAGTTGTCGAACTTGCGCGAATAGGCGTGCACC
>DATBMG010000149.1:0-16112 GCA_036554965.1 Burkholderiales bacterium | reverse complement strand
CTGGAAGCGCGTGCGGCGCATCACCGTGGCGAAGCGGAACTGGATCCACTCCGCGACGATCTCGCGCAGGTTCTTGCCGGTCGGTCGCCCGTCCAGGCCGACCATCACGAGGTTGATCGGAACGTTGGTCTCCAGGCTGGTCTTGGCGAGCAACAGGTTGATGAACTCGGTCTCGTCCACTTTGGAGGTGCGCGGCTCGAACACCAGGCGCACCGGGTGCTGGCGGTCGCTCTCGTCGCGCACGCTGCGCCCGCCGGTGTCGAGCATCGACAGCATCAGCTGCTTTTCGCGCTGCTGCTCGGGCGAGACCGACTTCTTGCCGGCCTTGGGCTGGGGATTGGTGATCGCGTCGATCTCTTCCAGCACCTTGCGCGTGGAGGTCCCGGGCGGCAGCTCGTGGACCACCACCTGCCACTGGCCGCGCGACAGCCGCTCGACGGTCCAGCGCGCGCGCACCCGTACCGTGCCGCGGCCGCTGGTGTAGGCGTCCTTCAGCTCGGCGCGCGGCGTGATGATCTGCCCGCCGCCAGGGAAGTCCGGGCCCCTGACGTACTTCATCACGCCCGCCATGGTGAGCTGCGGGTCGCGGATCATCGCCACCGCCGCTTGCGCCACTTCGTTCAGGTTGTGGCTCGGGATCTCGGTGGCCATGCCCACCGCGATACCCGACGCGCCGTTCAACAGCACCAGCGGCAGGCGCGCCGGCAGCACCACCGGCTCCTGGCGCGTGCCGTCGTAGTTGGGCACGAAGTCCACCGTGCCCTGATCCAGCTCGGAGAGCAGCACTTCGGCGAACTTCGTGAGACGCGCTTCGGTGTAGCGGTAGGCCGCAGCTTCGTCGCCGTCGCGCGAGCCGAAGTTGCCCTCGCCATCGATCAGCGGGTAGCGCAGCGTGAAGTCCTGGGCCAGGCGCACCAGCGCGTCGTACACGGAGGCGTCGCCGTGCGGGTGGAACTTGCCGAGCACGTCGCCGACCACCGCGGCCGACTTGGTGCGCTTGGTGCCCGCGCGCGTGCCGTTGTCCCACATGGTGTAGAGGATGCGGCCCTGCACCGGCTTCTGGCCGTCGCCCACGCGCGGCAGCGCGCGGTCCTTGACCGTGGCGATGGCGTATTGCAGGTACTGGGTGGACGCGTAGCGGCCGAGCGGGAGCGCGTCGCCGTACTCGCCCGCCATGGGCGCGAAGTGCGGCGGCAGACGCCCGCCTTCCCCGCCGCCGCCCGCCGGCGGCGGCGCGCTTTCCGCCTTCGCCCGCTTCTTGTCCTTTTCGACCACGGCAGTCCCGCCGCCGTCGTCGAACAGATCGCGCTGGTTGTCTTCGATCATGTCGTCCCCATTAGGAACTAGGATCTAGGGTCTGGGGGAGGTTGTGCGGCTTCGCCGCGCTTTCTCCCCTAGCTCCTAGGTCCTAGATCCTAGGTAATGTCCGCCTCGACCAGATTCCCGTACGTCTCCATCCACTCGCGCCGTTGCGAGGCGTTCTCGCGCGCCATCATCATGTTGAAGATGTCCTGCGAGACGTCCAGCCCGTCCTCCAGGCTCATCGGCAGCACGCGCCGGGTGTCGGGATTGAGCGTGGTCTCCCACAGCTGGTCCGCGTTCATCTCGCCCAGGCCCTTGAACCGGCTCACGGTCCAAGTGCCCTCGCGCACGCCCTCGTCCACCAGCTTCTCCTCTAGCACTTGCAGCTCCTGCTCGTCCAGCGCGTAGAGCTTTCGCGCCGGTTTGTTCTTGCCGTGCGCCGGCACGTCGATGCGGAACAGCGGCGGCTGCGCCACGAACACGTAGCCGTTCTCGATCAGCTTGGGAAAGTGGCGGAAGAACAGCGTGAGCAGCAGGACCTGGATGTGCGAGCCGTCCACGTCCGCGTCCGCCAGGATGATGACGCGCTTGTAGCGCAGCCCGGACAGATCGACCGCCTCGCCGAGCTTGTGGTGGTCCACCCCGATCGCCAGCGCGATGGCCTCGATCTCCTTGTTGGCGTACAGCGTCTCCGGGCTGTCCTGCCAGGTGTTCTTCGGCTTGCCCTTGAGCGGCAGCACCGCCTGGAACTCCTTGTCGCGCGCCTGCTTGGCCGAGCCGCCGGCGGAATCGCCCTCGACGATGAACAACTCGTTGCGCTCCGGATCCTCGGAGGCGCAGTCGGTGAGCTTGCCGGGCAGCACCGCCACGCCGGAGCTCTTGCGGCGCTCGACCTTCTGCGCCGCGCGCGTGCGCGCGTTGGCCTGGCTGATCACCAGCTCGGCGATGCGCTTGCCCTCGTCTACGTGCTGGTTCAGCCACAGCTCGAAGGGGTCGCGCACCATTTGCGACACCAGCTTGACCGCGTCGCGCGAGATCAGCTCGTTCTTCACCTGCCCCTTGAACTGCGGATCGAGCATCTTCATCGCCAGCACGTAGTTGGCGCGCGACCACACGTCCTCGGGCACGATCTTGAGCCCGCGCTGACCCATGGCGTGGATGTCGATGAAGTTCTTGATGGCGTTGAACACGCCCTCGCGCAGGCCGGCGACGTGGGTGCCGCCCTGGCGCGTGGGGATCATGTTGACGTAAGCCTCGGTCACCAGGTCGCCGTCGGGCGTCCAGGCGATCGCCCACATGGCGCCCTCGCCTTCGGCGAAGCTGTCCGACTCGGACTGGGCGGCGATGTAGCGCTCGCCGAAGAAATGCGAGGCGACCGGCTCCTGGCCGGCGATCGCGTCGCGGAAGTAGCCCTGGATGCCCTCCGGGAAACGCCAGGTCTGGCGCTGGATCTTGGCCTTCTTCTGAATGCCCAGGGTGAAGGTCACGCCCGGCAGCAGCATCGCCTTGGCGCGCAGCAACGCCGCCAGATCGGCGGCCGCGATGTCCGGGGAGTCGAAGTACTTCGGGTCGGGCCAGAAGCGCACGCGCGTGCCGGTCTCATTGGCCCCGGCGCTGCCGATCTTCTTCAGCGGCTCCTTGACCTTGCCGTTGTCGGCGAACACGATGCGGTAGGCCGCGCCGTCGCGGCGCACTTCCACCTCCAGGCGCTTGGACAGTGCGTTGCTCACGCACACGCCCACGCCGTGCAGGCCGCCGGCGATGCGATAGGCGGCCTCCTTGTCGGTCTTGCGGAACTTGCCGCCCGAATGCAGCGTGGTGAAGATCACCTGCACCGCCGGCACGCGCTTCTTCGGATGGATGTCCACCGGGATGCCGCGGCCGTCGTCGATCACCTCGGCCGAGCCGTCCTCGTACAGGGTGACCGCCACGTTGCGCGCGAAGCCGGCCAACCCCTCGTCGGCCGCGTTGTCGAGAATCTCGACCAGCGCGTGATTCGGGTTGACCGGGTCGGTGTACATGCCCGGCCGATGCAGGATCGGCGAGAGGTCCTCGAGGATCTCGATGTCTTCGGCGGTGTAGCCCGGTTTTCTTGCCATCCTCGCCTCGCTTGCCATCACTTCGCGCCGGCCACTGCGGCGCTCGGTTGCTCGGCCGCATTCGCTCCGCTCAGCCGCAGGCGCAGCTCGCGCACCGCGTGCTCCCGAATCACCGGCGTGCCGCCCCGGATCGCGTCCACCAGGGCGAGCAGCTCGTACAACCGCGCGTCGCGCCGGGCCGCCTGCGGCACCGACTTGTACAGCGGAGAGAACTCGACGCCGCGCACCGTGCCCTCCGGATCGGGCCATACCGGCGGCGGCTCCTGGTCTGAGCGCAAAATGCGGTCCAGGGGCGGCGCCCCCTGCGCGGTGGGCAGGCCCACGGTCAAGCCGCCGCGCACCGGGGTGAACACGTATCTCAGTCCGTGCACCAGGAACTCCTGCAGCGCCTCGGCGTCCGGGTAGCCCCAGCCGTCGTCGAGCTTCATCAACGACGCGTCGGTGGCGCGCTTGACCCCCGCGTGCACTTCCGAGGCCGACATGCTCAGCTCGTAGGCGAGCTGGCCGTAGGACCAGGGGGTGCGCTCCAGGGCTAGGATCTTGAGCAGGACACAGACGTCCTGGGGTTTCAGGCTCATAGAGGGACCGGGTATCCGGGGGTTCCCCGCACAGTCTATTCGCGAATCGCGAATCGCGAAAGAGGAACCTTCGGCACGAGGGAAAAGAACGGCCGACTTTCCTCCTCCCTCGGACAAGCCTGGGAAGCAAACGGCACGCCCCGCCGCCGGGGCTGGGTCCCCTGGGCCGGCGCCGGGCCGGTCATAATAGGTGCAGCGCGACCTCCGCAATCCCCGATCCGATACCAAAAGGAGCCCACATGGCCTTGACGCAGCAGCAATCGAAAGAGCTTGCGCGGGCCCTCGACACACGGCGCACGGCGCTGCTCGAGGAGATCCGCACGGAACTGGAGCGCTCGGGCGAGCAGCACTACATCGACCTCGCCGACCGCGTGGCCGACAGCGGCGAGGCGTCGGTGGCCGACTTGCTGGTGGATCTCGAGGCGGCGATGACCGACCGCGACATGCGCGAGTTGCGCGAGATCGACGCGGCCCAGCAGCGCATGCGCGACGGCAACTACGGTGAGTGCCTCGACTGCGGCGGCGAGATCGACTTCGAGCGCTTGCGCGCCAACCCCGTTGCCGTGCGCTGCATCGTGTGCCAGACGCAGCACGAGAAGAGCTTCGCTCACGGCCGCACACCGACGCTATGAGCGCGCGCGGCAACGTAGCGCCCGCCGTCGGCGGGGCGCGGCTGCTTCAGTTCTGCTGCTGTTGCGCGAGCAGGGAGTTCGCCGCGGTGGTGGCCCACGCGCGCAGGACTTCTTGATTCATCCCCGGGTCCTGCACCCATCGGTCGAGCCGCTGCATGCGCTCGAACATCGCCCCGGCCGCGAAGAACGGCGGGCCCTGCTCGCCGTCTTTCGCCTGCGCCTGACGGCCGACCAGGTACCCCGCGAAGTCCATCCCCGCGCAAAATTCCAGGCGCTGGAGCTGCAGATCCGAGTCCGGGTAACCATCGATCGTGGCGTAGCAGTCGCCGACGAAGGTGGCGGCGGCATCCATACCGCCTGCGCGATGCACCGCGACCAGCGCTTGCACCGCGGCGCCGATGTTGGCGTCGTGGTCCCAGTCCTCGGCCCGGGCGCCGGTCGCCAGGACGGCCGCCAGCGCGATCGCGAACGGCATGAGCTTGTTTCGCATATGACCTCCAGTGTCGCGGGATGCCCCGGCATCCCGCACCTGCAACCACCCCAGCAAAGTGCGGTCCTGCCGGCCCGCGGCCCCCGCCGGCAGGCACGATCCAGAACTATCGGTGAACTGTCAACTGTCAATTCCCGCCCCGCGATGGAACGGAACCTGCTCGAACAGGGGTGAGCCGGCGTTTTGCCACCGGCTTGTGAAGGGAAGCAGAATGAGCGCAGACATCGACCTGAAAGCCTGCACCATCCTGGAACGCCTGAGCGCGGAGCTGTCCGACGCGACCGTGGATTACTGCTGCACGCAGGATCTGCACGAGTTCCAGATCGTCCGGGCAGGCGTGACGCACGAGGTCGGGTTCATGGAGCGCGTTCTGGAACTGCGCGACATCCCCGACATCGAGCACGTCGTCAATCGTCTGGTAGAAGAGATCAAAGCCAGCACCCAGCCGAGGCGCATCCGCATCGGCAACAACGGCTGATCCGCAGCCGCCTCGCCCGGCCGCGGCGCGGGCGCCCGGCGGGCGCCCGCATCGTTCTCCAGACGCGGGATTCAACCTCCGTTCGATCGCACTGCGCGGGCCGCCGCTGCTTGCCGCGCCCGATCCTGCTAGTCTGCGGGCCCACGACCGCAGAACCGGCATGGACGCGATTCTTTTCGACCTCGGCGGGGTCCTGATCGACTGGAACCCGCGCTATCTGTATCGACGGCACTTCGGCGCCGACCTCGAGGCGATGGAGGACTTCCTCGCGCGCGTGTGCGCGCCCGAGTGGAACCTCGAGATGGACGCTGGGAAGCCGTCCGCCGAGGCGGTGGCCGAGCGCCAGCGCGAGTTTCCCGAGCACGCCGCGCTGATCGCGCTGTGGAAAGATCAATGGGCGCAGATGCTGCGCGACGCGATCCCCGAGACGGTGCAGATCCTGGCTGATTTGCGCGCGCGCGGGCAGCGGCTGTTCGCGCTCACCAACTGGTCGGCGGAGACCTTTCCAGTGGCGCAGGCGCGCTTTCCGTTCCTACAATGGTTCGAGGATATCGTGGTGTCGGGCGAGGTCAAGCTGGTCAAGCCCGATCCGCGCATCTACCGGCTCGCGCTGGAGCGCAACCGGCTGCGTGCCGACCGCACGCTGTTCGTGGACGACGCCCTGCACAACGTGCAGGCTGCACGCGCGCTCGGCCTGTCGGCGATCCACTTCCAGAGCCCGCAGGCGCTGCGCGCGGAGCTGGCGCGGCGCGGACTGCTATGAACCACGAATCCGCAACCGCGCGCTAGGCGAAGGTGTCGCAGCGGCTCAGCTCGCCGGTCTCCAGGCCGGTGCGGAACCAGTGCACGCGCTCCTCGCCGCTGCCGTGCGTGAAGGACTCCGGGGCGACATAGCCGCGGCCGCGCATCTGCATGCGGTCATCGCCGATCTGGCTGGCGGCGTTGAGCGCCTCCTCCACGTCGCCCTGCTCCAGGATTTGCCGCGAGCGATCGGCGTGGTGCGCCCAGATGCCCGCCAGGCAGTCGGCTTGCAGCTCCATGCGCACCGACAGCGCGTTGGCCTGCGCCTGCGGCACCTGCTGCTGCCGTTCGCGCACCTCGCCGGCGATGCCCAGCAGGTTCTGCACGTGATGTCCGACTTCGTGGGCGATGACGTAGGCCTGCGCGAAGTCGCCGGGCGCTTCGAACCGGCTGCGCAGGTCCCGATAGAAGCTCAGGTCGATGTACACCTTCTGATCGGCCGGGCAGTAGAACGGTCCGACCGCCGCCTGCGCGAAGCCGCAGGCCGACTGCACCGCTCCGGAGAACAGCACCAGCGTGGGCTCGACGTACTGCGCCCCGCCGCGGCGAAACAGGTCGTTCCAGGTGTCCTCCGTATCGGCCAGCACCACCGACACGAACTCGGCCAGCGGGTCCTGCTCGCCGCTCACGGCCGGTCCCTGCGCCGGGACCGAGCTTTCCTGGGGCAGCATCTGGGTGAGCATGCGCGGGTCGATGCCGAAAACCAGCGCCAGGATCACGATCACGATGGCGCCCAGCCCGCCGCCGGCGATGCCCGGCGACACGCGCATACCGCGGTGGTCTTCCACGTTCGCACTGCGTCTGCCGCTGCCCCAGCGCATCTCGATCGCCGTCCCACCTATGGACTGGTACGCGGACAGTGTAGCCGCAAACCGGCGTCGCCGTCGCGGAGCGGGCGTGAAGCGCGCGCTGCCGTTACACTGCGCGTTTCGCTTTTCCGGCGCCCAGGCTGGAACGGCATCATCCGCCCATGGACGCCCCGCTCTCCACCGCCCAGCCTCTGCCGCGGCCGCTGCCCGCACTGCGCGTCGATGCGCACGGCAAGCGCCAGGTGGACTTGCGCGCCGTCATGGCGCTCGCGGCGCCGCTGTTCCTGAACAGCGGCGTGCAGGCGGTGCTCAATCTCACCGACACCTGGTTCCTCGGCCGCATCTCCACCGAGGCCACCGCCGGGGTCGGCGCGGTGTACTGGTTCGTGATCGTCTTCATCCTGATCTTCGGCGGCGTGGCGATGGCGGTGCAGACGCTGGTCGCGCAAGCGCACGGCGCGGGGCAGCGCTCGCAGGCGGCGCAGATCGCCTGGGCCGGCCTGTGGGCGAGCCTGTGCCTGATCCCGCTGTTCGTTGCCGTGTCGCTTTCGGGGCGCGCGCTGCTCGCGCCCTTCGACTTGTTGCCGGGAATCCAAACCGCGGCGTTGGCGTTCTGGTTTCCGCGCATGCTGGGTGCAGCCGCCGGGGTGGCGTTGTGGTCGGTGACCAGCTTCTTCAACGGCATCGGCCGCACCGCCGTGACGCTGGTGGTGATGCTGATCGTGGCCGCTGCAAACGTGCCGCTCAACCAGCTTTTCATCTTCGAGTTCGGAATGGGGGTAGCCGGCTCGGCCTGGGCCACCGGCGCGGCCCAGCTCCTCGGCGTGAGCGTAGCGCTGGCGCTGTTTCTCAGCGCGCCGGTGCGCCGGGAGTTCGATTGCGCGCGGCACTGGCGGCCGCACGCTGCGGCCGTGCGGCGCCTGTTCTCGCTCGGAATGCCGATGGGCTTGCTGCCCGCCGCGGACCTGACCGGCCTGGCGCTGTTCCAGGCGATGCTCGCCGCTCTGGGCGCGGTGTCGGGCGCGGCCACGCAGATCGTCATGATGATGACCTCGATCGCCTACATGCCCGCAGTGGGCATCGCCAGCGCCGGCACCACGCTGGTCGGACAATCGATCGGCGCGGGCGACCGGCGCTGGGCGCACAAGGTCGGCAATGCCGCGATCCTGGTGAACGTCGCCTACATGGGCCTGGTGAGCCTGGTGCTGGCGCTCGCCGGGCCGTGGCTGCTGCCGCTGTTCGTCTCGCCCGCCGACCCCAACGCGCGCGCGGTAATCGACATCGGCCGCGTGCTGCTGTGGATCGCCGCGGCCTACCAGATCTTCGACGGCTTCAACCTCGGAGCCGGCTTCTGCCTGCGCGGCGCCGGCGACGTGCGCGTGCCCGCGCTGCTGGTGCTGCTGTTGTCGTGGCTGGGCTTCGTCCCGCTCACCCACATGCTCGCCTTCGCGCCGGGCGAGGGCTGGGTGCAAGCGCTGCCGCAGTTCGGCCTGGGCGCCGCCGGCGGCTGGTCCGCGCTGCTGCTCTATACCGGCGCGGTGGGTGCGATGATGTTCCTGCGCTGGCGCTCGGGCGCCTGGCGCAGCATCGATCTGTCGCGCTCGTGAACTGCCGGCGTCACGCCGCGCTTGCCGCAACGCAGAGCGCGGTGTACTGTTCGGCCATTCCTCCGCCCGCTCGCATGCTCACGCTCCGCCGCCTCCTGCTCGTGTGCCTGCTGCTCGTCGCCACCGCGGCTCATGGCCCGCGGGCAAGCGGCGCGGAGCCTGTGCTGCTGGTGGCCAGCACCGAGCTGCTGGATCCGAACTTCGCGCATAGCGTGGTGCTGGTGCTGTTCCCCACCGGCGGCTCGCCAACCGGGGTCATCCTCAACCGCCCCACGCGCCTTTCGTGGAGCGAGGCGTTTCCCGACGAGCCCGCCTTGCGCGCGCGCGCGGATCCGATCTACTTCGGCGGGCCGGTGCGCATCAACGCGCTGTGGTTCCTGTTCCGCCAGGGGACTCCGCAGGGCAACGTGCTGCCGGTGCTCGACGACCTGTACCTCAGCTCCGACGGCGAGCTGCTCGATCGCCTGCTGGAGAAGCAAGCGCCGGTGGACCGCTTCTTTGTCGGCTACGCGGGCTGGGCGCCGGCGCAGCTCGACGTGGAGATCGCCCAAGGCGCGTGGCACGTGCTGCCGGCGGACCTAGATGTCATCTTGAAGATGGACCCCGAAACGATGTGGCGCGAGCTGCTGCTGCGCGCTACGTCGGTGAACACCTGATCGGCGAAAGAAGTGGACGCGCTGTTCTCGGTGCAGGATCAAGTGGTGCTGGTTTCCGGCGGCAGCCGCGGCATCGGCCGGGCCTTGGCGCAGGGGTTCGCCGAGCGCGGCGCGCAGGTGATCATCGGCGGGCGCGAGGCGAGCGTGCTGGAAGCCACTGCCCGCGACATCTCCAAGGGCGCAAAGCGCGTGCAGACCGCGGTGTGCGACGTGGCCAAGCCCGACGACATCGCGCGCACGGTGCAGGCTGTGATCGCCGAGCACGGCCGCATCGACACTCTGCTCAACGTGGCCGGCGTCAACAAGCGCATGCGCGCGGAAAGCTACGGCGTCGAGGACTTCGACTGGATCCTGGACATCAACCTGCGCGGCGCTTTCCTGATGGCGCAGGCCTGCGGCCGACAGATGATCGAGCGCAAGTCCGGCTGCATCATCGGCATCGACTCGCTCAACACTTACGCGCCGTTGAAGGGTGTGCTGCCCTACGCCATCAGCAAGAGCGGCGTATCGATGATGACGCGCGGCATGGCCACCGAGTGGGGGCGGCACGGCGTGCGGGTGAACGCCATCGCGCCCGGGTTCTTTCCCACCGACCTATCGCGGAAGCTGTGGGCGCAGGAGAAGATGGCGCGCTGGGGACAGGCGGTCACGCCGCTCGGCAAGCTCGGCGAGCTGAAGGACCTGGTGGGCGCCGCGATCTTTCTCGCCTCGCCCGCCGCGGCCTTCATCACCGGACAGGTGCTGCGGGTGGACGGCGGCGTGAGCGCCGGGATCGACTGGCCCATCGATCTGGAGTGAAGCGCGATGCGTGACTGGCGTGTCGGCCTCGCGGTCCCTGGCCTGCTCGCGGGCATCGTCGGGACCGCGGCCGGCGCGGAGGTTTCTTGTCCCGACCAGCTCAGCGTGGAGCAGCGAGCGCAGGCGCCGGACGGGTGGGCCGTGAACTACTCGGGAATTACCCCGCGGCTGTCGGGAGTGACCATCTTCGACGGGCAGCCCGCCAACCGCGTCCGCTTGAAGCACGCGCGGCGCAGGCAGACGCAGCGCGAGCTGATCCTGACCTGGCACCTGGGTCACTCGCCGCGCAACCACTACCTGCAATGCAGCTACGAGCGCACCACCGCCAGCATCTCCATGCCGCTGCCGCCCGGCACCACGCAATGCGAGGTCGCCTACGATCTCACCAGCAACTTACCCGGCGGCGCGATGTCGGTGAAGCGCATGGTCTGCCACTAGAGGGAGAATGAACATACTGGTATTGGGCGCCGGCGTGGTCGGCGTCACCAGCGCCTGGTACCTGGCCGCGGACGGGCACGCGGTCACGGTGATCGATCGCCAGCCCGGCGCCGGGCTCGAGACGAGCTTCGCCAACGGCGGCCAGATCTCGGTCAGCCAGGCCGAGCCCTGGGCCAACCCGGAAGCGCCGGCCAAGATCGTGCGCTGGCTCGGCGATGAGTCCGCGCCGCTGCTGTTCCGCCCGCTGCTGAGCCTGCGCCAGTGGCGCTGGGGCTTGCAGTTCCTGTACGAGTGCCTGCCCGGGCGCACGCGCGACAACACCACGCAGATCCTGCGCCTGGCGATCTACAGCGCCGCGCAGCTCAAGCAGCTGCGGGACCAGTCGAGCGTGCGCTACGATTACCTGGAGCGCGGCATCCTGCAGCTCTACTTCGATGCCGGCGAGTTCGAGATCGCCTGCGCGCGCGCCGAGCTGATCCGCCGCGGCGGCGTGGATCTGCTGGTGAGGAGCCCGCAGCAGTGCGTCGAGATCGAACCCGCGCTGGCGTACAGCAGCGTGCGTCCCGCCGGTGGAACGTATGCCCCGACCGATGAAAGCGGGGACGCGCACCAATTCACCCGCAGCCTGGCGGAGATCTGCTCGCAGCGCGGGGTGAAGTTCTGCTACGACACCACGGTGGAGCGCCTCGAAGAGGACGGCGAGCGCGTGCGCGCGGTGCACGTGACGCGCGCCGGCGCAAGCGAGGCGATGCAGGCCGATGTCGTGCTCGTCTGCCTGGGGGTTCGGTCGCCGTTCCTGCTCGAACCCCTGGGGATCCAGCTGCCGGTCTATCCGGTGAAAGGCTACTCGATCACCCTCCCGGTGGCGCGCGCGGACCGCGCACCGACCGTGTGCATCACCGACGAGACGCACAAGATGGGCATGACGCGCCTAGGCGATCGCCTGCGCGTGGCCGGAACCGCCGAGCTGGACGGCTACGACACGTCGATCAACGAGGTGCGCTGCCAAGCGCTGCTGGAACGGGTCGGCCAGCTCTTCCCCGAAGCCGGCGATGCGCAGCGCGTGCAGAAGTGGGCGGGCCTGCGGCCGGCGACGCCCGGCAACGTCCCGGTGATCGGCCGCACACGCTGGCCAAACCTGTTCCTGAACACCGGTCACGGCACGCTGGGCTGGACGCTCTGCGCCGGCTCCGGCCGCTCGATCGCCGACATCATCGGCGGCCGAACGCCGCCGGTGGACTTTCGCTTCCGCCGCGGCGGCTGACGCGCCGCCCTACTCCACCACGATCCCGGAGTAATCCTCCGCCGGCTGCGGATAGGCCATCTTTAGCCCCTCGAGCGTCTCCACCAGGACGGAGGAGACGATCAGATTGCGCGTGGACTTCGAATTCGAAGGAACGACATACCAGGGCGCCCACTCGCTGGAGGTCGCCTCGATGGCGTTCTCGTAGGCGGCCTTGTAGTCGTTCCAGCGCGTGCGCTCCTTCAGATCGCGCGGGTTGAACTTCCAGCGCTTGTTCGGCTCGTCGATGCGCTCCTGCAGGCGCGTGCGCTGCTCCGATTTCGAGATGTGCAGGAAGAACTTCAGCAGGATGGTCCCGTTCTCCGCCAGCATGCGCTCGAAGTCGTTGATCTGCCGGTAGCGACGTTTGCACTCCGCGAGGTCGATCATGGCGTGCACGCGCGGCACCAGCACGTCCTCGTAATGACTGCGGTTGAAGATCACGATCTCGCCCTTGCCCGGCGTCTGGCGGTGGATGCGCCACAGGTAGGTGTGCTCCAGCTCCTCGCCCACCGGCGCGCGGAAGCTCACCGCGCGCACCCCAAGGGGGTCCACTTCGGTAAACACGTGCCGGATCGTCCCGTCCTTGCCCGAGGTATCCATGCCCTGCAGCACGATCAGCACTTTGTGCCGGTGCTCGGCGTAGAGCAGGTCCTGCAGCGCATCGACCTGCTTCGCCAGCTCTGTGAGCCGCTGCAGGCGTTCTTCCTTGGCCGCGGGCACGCCGGTCTTGTCGGCCGGATCGCGTTTGTCGAGATCCACCTTGGCACCGGACTTGACCCGGAATCGGTTGAAGTTCATCGCTCGCTCCGTAGCCAAAGTACAATTCTCACACGCATCCGTCCCTTGTCGCATGTCCCGCCTCCTGGCCATCGCCGTCGCCGCCGGCGCCCTGCTGGCCGCCGCTCGCGGTTTACCCGAAGATTGGCTTGCGAGCGACGGCTTCAGCACGGCAGAGCGCGGCAGCGGCGCCTACGCGCAGGCGGGCCCGCTCGCCACTGCGCAGCAGCAGGCGCTGTTTCGCGAGGGCGAGGAACTCTTCCGCCAGCGCTGGGTAGTGGCGCCTTCAGCGCTGGGACGCTGGGGACGCGGGCCGCTGTCCAACGGCGAGGTCTGCACCGACTGTCACGCCGGCAACGGCCGCGGCCGGCCGCCGCTCGCGCCCGACGAGCCACTGCGCGCGATGACACTGCGCTTGAGCGTGGCCGGAGATCCGCCGCGGCCGCATCCGGCCTACGGCGATCAGCTTCAGTATCAAGGCGTGCTGGGCCGCGTGCCCGGCGAGGGCGAAGCCACCATCGCGTGGCACGAGTGGGCCGTGACCCTCGCCGACGGCACCCGCGTGCTGCTGCGGCGGCCGCAGGTGCATCTATCGGGCTTGAACTACGGTCCGATCGAGGCGCCGGTGCTGCTGTCCGCGCGCGTCGCGCCGGCGGTGTTCGGGCTGGGGTTGCTCGAAGCGGTGCCCGAGTCCGCTTTGCTCGCGCTCGCCGAGCAGCAGCGCGCGCATTCGATGCAGGGGCGGCTCAACCGCGTGACAGACGTCCATACCGGACAGACCCTGCCGGGCCGCTTCGGCCTGAAGGCCAATCAAGCCACCATCCGCTCGCAGATCGCTACCGCGCTGCATGCGGATCTGGGTGTGATCACGCCGCTTTTTCCCGAGGAGAACTGCACGGCGACGCAGCGCGAGTGCAAGACACTGCCGCCGGGCGCGCGACCGGAGCTCGATGCCGCCGAGCTCGACGCGCTCGAGTTCTACATCCGCATGCTCGCGCCACCAGCGCGCCGTGAGCGCGAGGCGGCAGCGGTGCAACAGGGCGAGCACCTGTTCGCGCAGGCGGGCTGCGACGTGTGCCACGCGCCGGCGCTACGCACCGGCGACCGCGCGGCGTTGCAGCAACTCGCTCGGCAGACGATTCGGCCGTACACTGACCTGCTGTTGCACGATCTCGGCGAAGGTCTGTCGGACGGGCGGTCGGATTTCGAGGCCGGCCCGCGCGACTGGCGCACCGCGCCGCTGTGGGGGCTGAGCTTGGCACAGGCGGTCAACGGCAACGCCTGGTTGCTGCACGACGGGCGCGCGCGCAGCATCGAGGAGGCGATCCTGTGGCACGGCGGCCAGGCCCACCAGGCACGCGGAGCCTATCGCGGAATGACCAGCGCGCAGCGCGAAGCGCTGGTGGCGTTCGTAGGGTCGTTGTAACTCGAGAACTTGCGAGAGGAGGCGAAATGATACTGTTCCCAACCACGCTCGTCGGCAGTTACCCGCAGCCCGAGTGGCTGATCGACCGCGAAAAGCTCTCTAAACGCCTGCCGCCGCGGCTGCGCGCAAAGGAGCTATGGCGCATCCCCGAGCCGTTCCTGGTCGAAGCCCAGGACGACGCCACCATCATTGCGATCAAGGCGCAGGAGGAAGCGGGCCTCGACATCATCACCGACGGCGAAATCCGACGCGAGAGCTACTCCAACCGCTTCGCCACCGCGCTCGAAGGGGTCGACATCGACAACCCCGGCACCGCGATCGATCGATCGGGCCGTCCGAACCCGGTGCCGCGCATCGTCGGTCCGCTCCGGCGCAAGCGCCCGGTCGAGGTCGATGACGTCAAGTTTCTGCGCGCACACACGACGAAACCGATCAAGATGACCGTGCCCGGGCCTTTTACCATGAGCCAGCAGGCCCAGAACGACCATTACCCGAGCGACGAAGCGGCCGCCATGGCCTATGCGGTCGCGGTGAACGAGGAGATTCGCGACCTGTTCGCCGCCGGCGCGGACGTCGTCCAGATCGACGAGCCGTACATGCAGGCCCGCCCCGAAATGGCGCGACAATACGGGCTGAAAGCGCTCAACCGGGCGCTGGAGAGGATCGCCGGCCCCACCGCGGTGCACATTTGCTTCGGGTACGCGGCGATCATCCACCAGCGGCCGTCGGGCTACTCCTTCCTGCCCGAGCTCGCCGGCTGCTCGTGCGGGCAGGTCTCGGTCGAGACCGCGCAATCCAAGCTCGATTGCGCAGTGCTGGCGAAGCTGGAAGGCAAGAAGATCATGGTCGGGTGCCTGGACCTCAACGACATGACGGTCGAGACGCCGGAGACGATCGTCGCACGCATCAAGGCGGCGCTGCCCTACGTGCACCCGGCCAACGTCATCCTCGCGCCCGATTGCGGCATGAAGTACCTTCCGCGCGATGTCGCATTCGGCAAGCTGCGGGCCATGGTCGAGGCGGCGCGGAGACTTCGCGCGGAGTTCGCGCGCTGAGGGCACAGCCGAACGGACCTCTCCTCAAGGCAACTCCCGTGTGCAGAAACATCAAGATCCTGTTCAACTTCGAACCGCCCGTGACGCAGGAAGAGATTCGCGCAGCCTCCGTGCAATTCGTCAGAAAGGTCAGCGGCTTCAACAAGCCCTCCAAAGCCAACGAAGCCGTATTCCTCGCTGCGGTCGGCGAGGTGGCTGCAGTCTGCACGAACCTCCTGAGCGCTCTCGAGACCAACGCACCGCCGAGGAATCGCGCAGAAGAAGCCGCCAAGGCACGGGCGCGAGCTGCGCTACGGTTCTCTAAGTGAATGAGTCGATTCGAGAGGCTTGCCGTCTTATCGTCAATCGACGACTTGCACCTCGTCATCTGACAGCGGCTTATGGTTAGGGGCAGATACGACGCCGTCACCGCCGTGGTCTCGAGGGTGATCCGCGATATCTCGGCGGAGGAGGCAGACTTTCTCGTTCAAAATTTCTCGCGCGAGCGCATCCAACTCGGGACCGCGTCCGGACCGCGGTGTATGCTCGCCCCACGCTTGGGGGGAGGCGTAAGATGACAATTCGCATCGAGTGCGTCCTGCAGGCTAACAACCATCTGGGCGAGGGCCCGGTCTGGGATGTCGCGGAAGGGCGTCTGTACTGGGTCGACGGCACCGGCCGACGCGTGGGCAACCCCTCGATCTGGCGGCTCGATCCGCGCACGGGCCGCACCGAGAACTGGTCGCTCGACCACGATGTCGGGGCGCTCGCGCTGCGCAAGGAGCGCGGCCTGGTACTGGCGCTCGACGACGGTTTCTACTTCTACGATCTCGACCACCGCCGGCTCGAGCTGATTCAACTGGTGGACGCAGAGCAGCCGCGCACGCGGCTGAACGACGGCA
>DATBMG010000122.1:0-3872 GCA_036554965.1 Burkholderiales bacterium | reverse complement strand
GACCACATCCGCCGCGCCTACCTGGGAGAGGACTGATGCTCGACGCGCTGTCGATTCTGCCGCAGCAGCTCGTGTTCGGGCTGGCGCTGGGCGCGGTCTACGGGCTGATCGCGTTGGGCTACACCATGGTGTACGGCGTGCTGATGATGATCAACTTCGCCCACGGCGAGCTGTTCACCATCGGCGCCTACGTCGGCTGGGCGGTGCTCGTCTGGTTGATCAACGCGCAGCTCGGCGGCCTGCATCCCGCGTGGGTGCTGCCGGTGCTGCTGTTGATGGCCATGTCCGCCTCCGGCATCCTGGGGATGACGCTCGAGCGCTTCGCTTACCGGCCGTTGTACACGCGCGGCGCCACGCGCCTGGGGCCGCTGATCAGCGCGGTGGGTGCCTCGATCTTCCTGCAGAACGCGGTGATGCTCACCCAGGGTGCACGCATGAAGGTGTACATGACCGGCCTGCTGTTCCCGCGCAGCTGGTACGTGCAGATCGGCGGCGTGCGCATCTCGGCGCTGGTGCTGGTGATGGTTTCGGTCGCGCTGCTGCTGATGTGGGGGCTCAGCCTGCTGGTGCAGCGGACCACGCTGGGGCGCTGCATGCGCGCGGTGGCCGAGGACCGCGAGGTGGCCGCGGTGATGGGGGTAAACGTGCGCCGCGTCATCTCGCTGACCTTCCTGCTGGGCTCGGCGCTCGGCGGCGCGGCCGGCGTGCTGGTCGGCCTGTACTACACGCAGATCGACTTCTTCATGGGGTACTCGGCCGGCCTGAAGGCCTTCACGGCGGCCGTGCTGGGCGGCATCGGCAACATCAAAGGGGCGATGCTCGGCGGCATCGTGCTCGGCGTCATCGAGAGCCTGGCGGTGACCTTCATGAACCCCGCGTACCGCGATGTGGTCGCGTTCGTCGTGCTGATCCTGGTGCTCGTGTTCCGGCCCACCGGGCTGCTGGGCGAGTCCGTGCCGCAGGCGAACAAGGTGTGACCACCGCGCAGCGCAAGATCGCCCTCGCCGCCGCGCTCGGCGCGTTCGCGCTGATCGCGCCGCTGCTCGCGCCGAACGACTACATCGTCGGCGTGCTCGCCCGCATCTGCCTGTATGCGACGTTGGCGCTCGGGCTCAACGTCGTGGTCGGCTTCGCCGGCCTGCTCGACATCGGCTACGTGGCGTTCTTCGGCATCGGCTCCTATGTGTATGCGTTCCTGGCCTCGCCGCAGTTCGGGCTGCACCTGCCGTTCCTGCTGGCGTTGCCGATCGTGGTGCTGGTCACCGCCCTGTTCGGCATTCTCATCGGCGCGCCCACCCTGCGCCTGGGCGGGGACTATCTCGCCATCGTCACCCTGGGCTTCGGTGAGATCACCTATCTGCTGCTGCTCAACCTGGACCGCCCGATCAACATCACCAACGGCCCGAGCGGCATCATCAGCATCGATCCGCCCGCATTGCTGGGTTATGCGATGACCGGCAACATCCAGTACTACTATCTGTTCCTGGCGGTGCTGGCGCTCGCGCTCGTCGCCTCGAACCGCTTGCAGCACTCGCGCATCGGCTGGGCCTGGCAGGCGATCCGCGAGGACGAGCTGGCCGCGCGCGCCATGGGCATCAACACCACCGTGGCGAAGCTGCAGGCGTTTGCCATCGGCGCCTCGTTCGCCGGCTTTGCCGGCGCGCTGCTGGCCTCCTGGCAGCGCTCGGTGTTCCCGGAGAATTTCCTGTTCACCGAATCGATCAACGTGCTCGCGATGGTGATCGTCGGCGGCATGGGGAGCCTGGCGGGTGTGGTGCTCGGTGCCGCGGTGATCGTCGCGCTACCCGAGATCTTCCGCGAGCTAGCCGCCTACCGCTTGCTGGTGTTCGGCCTCATGCTGATGGTGCTGATGATCTTCCGGCCGCAAGGCATTCTGGTGCCGCGCGCCGCAGCAGGACCGCCGGCGCGCGCGGGCGCCGCGCCGGTGAACAGATCCTGACGGCGCTGGCTCGCCTCTTGCAAGCCGTGGCGCCAGACACGATCCTGCGAGCCGCCGGCCGATGCGCGCCACCCCGAAGACCGCAGAAGTGCTTTCCGATTACCGGGCCGGCTACCGGGCGGTGGACAACTGCGCCATCGCGCTGTTCGTGGTGCTCGCCCTGTGGAGCATCGCCCGTCTGATCGCTGCCGCGGATTCCGGGCTGTGGGTGGTCCTCGCGGCGCTCTCCGGCTGGCTCGCCGCGGATCTGCTGAGCGGCCTAGTCCACTGGGCGTTCGACACCTGGGGCAGCGTGCATACGCCGCTGCTGGGCAAGCGCTTCATCCGGCCATTCCGGGAGCATCACTGGGACCCGGCCGCGATGACCCGGCACGACTTCGTCGAGACCTCCGGGTCGAGCTGCCTGGCCGCTTTGCCCGTGCTGAGCGCCACCGCGCTGATGCCGTTGACGTCGGCCGCGGGAGTCTGCGCGCAAGCGGTACTGCTGTTCACCGCGCTTGGGGTGCTGCTCACCAACCAATGCCACCGCTGGGCGCACACGCCGGCGGGCCGCGTCCCGCGATTGGTGCGCGCGGCCCAGCGCGTGCGGCTGATCCTGCGTCCCGAGGAGCACCTGAAGCACCACATGCGGCCGTTCGACTCGCACTACTGCACGGCGAGCGGCTGGCTCAACGCGCCGTTGCAGTCGATCGGCTTCTATCGCTGCTTGGAGCGGTGCATCGGCACCCTCGTCCGGGCGCAGGCCAGGCGCGACGACCTCGGGTAAGTTTCGCCTTTCCGGATTGCGCTGCGCTGCATCCGGGCTAGGTTGCTTCGCTCTGTTCTTCCGGTCAGCCTTCGTGTACCTTCGTGTCCTTCGTCGTCGAGAAGGCGGATCCATCGTGAGCGTGAAGACACTCTTCGACCTGTCCAGCCGTGTCGCCCTGATCACCGGGGGCTCGCGCGGGCTCGGTCTGCAGATCGCCGAGGCCCTCGGCGAGATGGGGGCGAGGCTGGTGATCACGGCCCGCAAGCAGCACGAGCTGGACGAGGCGGCAGCGCATCTGAAGGGGCAGGGGGCCGAGGTGCTCACCGTCGCCGGCGACCTGCAGGACCCGCACGCCGCCAAGGCGCTGGTGGAGAAGGTCCTCGCCGAGCGCGAGCGGCTCGACATCCTGGTGAACAACGCCGGCGCCACCTGGGGCGCTCCCGCGGAAGAGCATCCGCTGGACGCCTGGAACAAAGTGATCAACTTGAACCTGACGGCGGTGTTCGCGCTCACCCAGGCGGCGGCCACGCGCGCCATGATCCCAGCGCGCTACGGCCGCATCATCAACATCGCTTCGGTCGCCGGGCTCAACGGCACGCATCCGGACTTCATGCGCACGATCGCCTACAACACCAGCAAGGGCGGACTGGTGAACTTCACGCGCTCGCTCGCCGCCGAGTGGGCGCACTACGGCATCACGGTGAACGCCATCGCGCCCGGCGTGTTCCCCACCAAGATGGCCAAGGTGATGGCCGAGCAGCACATGGACACGATCATGCAGCTCACGCCCATGCGGCGCCTGGGCGGCGACCAGGACCTGAAGGGCCTCGCCGTGCTGCTCGCTTCCGACGCGTCGAGCTACATGACCGGGCAGATCGTCGCCGTGGACGGCGGAATGCTGGCGATCTGACGCGATCCCGGAGCGAGGAGAGAGGCGGCGTGTCCGACGGCACCGATTTCGATGTCCTGATTCCCTTCCTCGAGCACCTCGGCCTGCACCTGCTGGAGATCGGCGGGGGCCGGGCGCGCGTGGGGTTCGATCCCAAGCCTGAGCACCTGAACAGCTGGAAGGCGCCGGCCACCAGCACGACACTCGCCGCCATCAGGTGCGTCCAGAGCGCGAGGCCCGCCAGCAACCCCCACGCCACCAGGCCCACCACCGGC
>DATBMG010000100.1:0-20839 GCA_036554965.1 Burkholderiales bacterium | reverse complement strand
CGACATGCGCTGGCCCTTGGCCGGCCAGGTGATGGTGACGAAGTACTCGTCGCGGGCGAAGGTGAATTCGCCCAGCGAGAAGGTCTTGTAGCCTGCGATCTTGTCCGGCAGGCCGATCTCGGCGGGTGCGTTCATGGCGATTGATCCTGTGAGGGTGACTGTTGGGCGTGGGATAGCCGGGGATCACTGGTAGCAGATCTGTCCCCACTTCTCGAGCGTGAGGTCGCCCTTGATGGTCTGCTGGATCATGGCGCTGAGCTTGTTGGCGACGAAGCGGTAGGCCGCACCCTTGGGCAGCAGCGCCTGGTGCCCGCGCTTCAAGCGGATCGTGCCCATGCGCTTGCCCTTCGGCTCGCCCTTCACCAGCACCGTGCCCTCCTTGGAAGGCGGCGCCACCGCGGCGGCGTCATCCAGCTTCACGTACTCGACGGTGACGTCGCCGTCCAGCACCACGACGAACTCGTCGTGCGTGCAGGCCATCCACGGCGACGTGCCCTCGGCGCGGATCGCCTCGATCACGTATTCGAGGTTCTTCGCGACCGCGATCTTTTCCCAGGGCTTGGACTTGCCGGCAACCTCGAACACGTTGGAGAACACGTAGTACTTCGGGTTGTCGTTGATGATCTCGATGTGGCCCTTCTCGTACCTGTCGAGGGCCCCGAGCGTGGTGTGGAAGGTCATCCTGTCGCCTCCGTTGCGGGGTTTCTATTTGTCCGCAATGCGGACACTTGTCCGATACGCGAACAAAGCGTACGATGGCGGCTGGCCAGATGTCAAGGGCTGGGGTGGGAGTTCCCGAGTTGCGACGCGCAACGGACACGCACACCGACTAACATGGATCGCAGCATGCAGATCAGATCGCAGCACCAGCCGGACGAAGCAGCGGAGCTCGAAAGCGCGACCGAGTTCGTGCGCGCGCTCGCCAAGGGGCTGGCCGTGATCGAAGCCTTCGACGGCTCGGCGCCGGCGATGACGCTGAGCGACGTGGCGCGGAAGACCGGGCTGTCGCGCGGCACCGCACGGCGGCTGCTGCACACGCTGGTGGAGCTCGGCTACGCCGGGTTCGACGGCAAGCTGTTCTCGCTCAAGCCGCGCGTGCTCAACCTCGGTTTCGCCTACCTGTACTCGCACAACGTCTGGCAGCTCGCGCAGCCCTCCATGGTCGAGGTGGTGGAGAAGCTGCACGAGTCCTGCTCGATCGCGGTGCTCGACGGCGCCGACATCGTGTACGTGGCGCGTGTGCCGACCTCGGAACGCATCATGTCGATCAACCTCGGGCTGGGCACGCGTCTGCCGGCGCAGGCCACATCCATGGGGCGGGTGCTGCTCGCCTATCGCCCGCCCGGCGAGGTCGAACAGCTGCTCAAGCGCATCGCGCCGCTCAAGAAGTACACGCCCAAGACCATCACCGACGCGGACCAGCTGACGCAGGAGCTGAAGCAGATCAAGAAGCAGGGCTGGGCGATGATCGACCAGGAGTTGGAGGTGGGGCTGCGCTCGCTCGCCGTGCCGATCTTCGATTTCGGCGGCTGCGCGGTCGCGGCGCTCAACATCGGCACGCATGCCTCGCGCTGGACCGTCAGCGCGCTGCAGAAGGAGGCGCTGCCGGTGCTCAAGGCCGCCGCGCAGTCGATCTCGGAGCTGCTGTCGCCGGGCAAGGCGGCGTAGGGCGGCGCCGAACCGCAGCACCGCACGCTCAGCGCGACCAGTACACCCGCACCAGGTACTCGTCCGGCGAGTACTTGATGTCGAGATTTCCCTGGTAGGCGTGGTGCAGCGCGTCACCGATGCGGCGCGCGAGGTGCACCTCGGTGGTGGTCACCACCGTCTTGTCGCCTTCCTGGCGGATGTCGATGATGCGCTCGAGGGGGTGCTCGTCCTTGGCGCGCTTCTCCTCGTTGCGCACCAGGTGGAGCAGCTCGTCGTGGCGCTCGCGCAGGAAGTCGCCCTCCAGGGTGACGTACCCCGCCGGGTACTGGTCCTTGGTGCGGCGGCACGCCGGGCACAGGTGCTCCTGCGCCATCGACGGCCGCGCCTTCCAGTGCCAGCGGCCGTGCTCGAACACCACGCCGCAGCTCGGGCAGACCGCGGGCTCCGGCGGCTTGTAGCGCTCCTGGTAGGGGTCGTGCACCACCTCATGGATCTTGCGGTCGCTGTGCTGCCGTGTTTGGCTGCGGGTACGGTCGTGGGTGCCCATCGGGTGCCTCCTCTCAATCGGGTGCGGACGCGAGCAACTGCTGCGCTTGGGCGCGAATGGCGTCCGGATTCATGCGTTCGGTGTCGAAGCTTACACGGCTCGCGGCCTCATCGAGGGTGAGCGCCTCCGCGGTTCGCATCTGATGGTCCAGGACGGCGAGACCCGCTTCCGAGGCATCCGTCCCTTGCTGCTCGCGCGCCATCACGCGCGCGCGCAGCACCTGCGGCGATGCCTCGAAGTGCGCGATGCGGAACGGCACGTCGAGCCGCGCGGCCAGCCCGCGGAACGCTTGGCGCTGCGTCCGCTTGAGAAAGGTGGCATCCACCAGCACGGGAAAGCCGCCTGCGAGCGCGGCTTCGGCCGCGCGCGCCAGCCCGTCGTAGATGTCCGCGGTGTCCTGCGCCGCGTAGATGCCGCCGCCGACCGGCGCGCCGGTGCGCGCGGTCGCCTCCAGCCCGTGCATGCGCTTGCGCTCGAGATCCGACCGGATGCGGATCGCGCCGATCGCTTCCAGGATGATCTGCGAGCAGGTGGTCTTGCCCGAGCCGGAGAGCCCGTGGTGGATGATCAGAATGGGTGCCTCGTCCTGGGCGAAGCGCTTGGCCAAGGCCAGGTGCAGTCCGCACTTCTCCTGCAGCGCGCGTCGCACCTGCGCCGCGGTGTCCGGCTGGGCGGCGCGGATGGCCGCCACCTTGGCGCGGACGATGGCACGGTACACGAGATAATAGCGGAGCACGCGCGCGCCGTCGTAATCGCCGGTGTGCTCCAGGTAGCCGTTGACGAAGCGCCAGGCCAGGTTGTCGCGGCCTTTGGCCGCCAGATCCATGGCCAGGAAGGCGACCTCGTTCATCACGTCGATCCAGCGCAGCTCGGGATTGAACTCGATGGCGTCGAAGATGCGCACCGCGCCGTCGATCAGCACCATGTTGCCCAGGTGCAGATCGCCGTGGCATTCGCGCACGAAGCCCGCGCGCTGGCGCTCGTCGAACCGGCCCGTGAGCAGATCGTTCTGCCGGATGGTCCAGCGCCGCAGGATCTCCAGCATTCCGCGATCCGGCCCTTCGCCGACGAGCGGCGCCAGCTGATCGAAGTTCTGCAGCGCTGGACCGGTCACGCTTGCCGCGCTGCCGAAACGCCCGCCCGCTTTGGCGCGCTCGGCCACGGTGTGAAAGCGCGCCACTTGCGCGGCGATCTCGTCGATGCGCGCAGGCGTCAGCTCGCCGCGCTCGAGCACCCGCTCCAGCAACCCGTCCTGCGCGAACCGACGCATCTTGACGGCGTACTCCAGCGCCGGGCCGGAGCCCTCCACGCGCGGCGCGTCCTCGCTCCCGGCGATCGGGACCACCGCCAGGTACAGCTCGGGGGCGAGCCGCCGGTTGATGCGCAGCTCCTCCTCGCAGTAGTGGCGGCGCTTCTCGAGGGTGGAGAAATCCAGGAACCCCAGCTCCAGCGGTTTCTTGATCTTGTAGGCGTGATCGCCCACCAGGAATACGTGCGAGATGTGCGTCTCCAGGTGCGTGACCGGCGCGCCGCCCTGCGGGTAGGCGGCGGGCCGGGTCAGGCCGCGCACCAGCGCCGCATGCTCGTGCGTCGCGCGTCGCTGGAGGATGCCCACGCCGGTCCCCTGAGCGCTACGCCTTGCGCACCTCTGCTTCCCTGCGCTGCTCGCGCTGCATCATGCGCGCCAGCGCCGACAGCTCCTCGGCCAGCAGGTCGACGAAGTCGTCGGCGGTGACTATGCCCACCAGCGAGCCGCGCGCATCCACCACCGGCATGCGGCGCACGCCCTTGGCGCGCATCAGCTCGATGGTCTGCGACACGCCGTCGGTATCGCGCACGCTGGTCAGCTCGGGCCCCATCACTTCGTCCACGCGCAGCGAGTCGGCGTCGAGGCCCTTGGCGACGATGGCGATGGCGATGTCGCGGTCGGTGAGGATGCCCACCGGCACGCGCGTACCGTTCGGCTCGCGCACCACCACGATGGCCCCGACATGGTACTCCCGCATCAGCTGGGCCGCCGCCCGCACGGTGGTGTCGGTGCGCGCGAAAACCACTTCCCGGCTGCAAACTTCTCCGATTGCCATGACTCTCTCCCGATTTGCGTTGTGCCCGCGTGGCGAATTCCTTTGCGCGGTCTCTCCTCGAAGAATACGGACCGGTGCCGGAGTTCGTTTGACGCAGGTCAACCGCGCAGGCTAGTCCGCCGCCGCCGTCTGCCGCCGATCGACCTCCACGGCCAGGCGCTGCAAGCCATCGGACACCTGGACCGGATACGCGGCTGCCGGCTCGAGTGCGCACAACGGCGGCGGAAGGCGCTCCAGTTCGCGCAGGCAGCGCTCGCGCGCCTGCGGCAGACGATCGGCCGGCTGCAGCCGTTGGCCGTTGCGCATGACCGGGTGCAGCAGCGGCTCCCCCTCGCCGGCCTCTTCCTCGAGCGCGAGCAGGTCGCCGGCCATCTGCCCGGAGGCGGTGTAATGACGCAACACTTGCTTGCGTCCCGGCCAGGTTGCCTTGCCTTCGGAACGCTTGCGGCGGGCGACGCCGGCGTACTCCTGCAGCTTGTACGCGCAATCCAGGCTGGGGGCGTCGTGCGAGGTGTCCAGGTTGCTGCCGATGCCGAAGCCGTCGATCGGGGCGCGTTCGACGGCGAGCAACCGCTGCACCGCCAGCTCGTCCAGGCCGCTGCTCGCGAAGATCTTCACCTCCTGCAGGCCGCCGGCATCGAAAATGGCGCGCACCCGGCGCGCGTGCTCGGCGAGGTCGCCGCTGTCGAGCCGCACGGCGCGCAGCCGGATGCCGTCGCGCGCTAGCCGGGGCGCGAGTTGCACCAGCTTGCGGGCGGCCGCCTCGGTGTCGTAGGTGTCGATCAACAGCGTGGCGTTGTCGGGATGGCTGCGCGCGAAGCGCTCGAACGCCTCGGTTTCGCTGTCGTGCGCCTGGATGAAGGAATGCGCCATGGTGCCGAACACCGGAATTCCGTAGCGCGGCCCGGCCAGCACGGTCGCGGTCCCGCTCATGCCGGCGAGATAGCTCGCGCGCGCCGCATACAGCCCCGCTTCGGCGCCGTGCGCGCGGCGCAGCCCGAAGTCCACCAGCAGCTTGCCCGGCGCTTGCAGCACGATGCGCGCCGCCTTGCTGGCGATCAGCGTCTGGAAATGCAGGATGTTCATCAGCCGCGTTTCGACCAGCTGCGCCTGCGGCAGCGGGGCGACCACGCGCACGATCGGCTCGTTGGGAAAGAACACCGTGCCTTCGGGCATGGCGTGCACGTCTCCGGTGAACCGCAGCTGCGCGAGCTGCTCCAGGAACGCGCGCGGGAAGCCCTGCGCCGCCAGCCATTCCAGCTCGTCGGGCGCGAACGCGAGGTTCTCCAGGAACTCCAGTAATTGCTCCAGTCCCGCGGTCACCAGGAAGTTGCGCGACTTCGGCAGCCTGCGAAAGAACAGCTCGAAGGCCGCGATGTCGGTCATGCCGCGCTCATAGTAGGTCTGCAGCATGGTGAGCTGATACAGGTCGGTGAGCAGTGCGCTCGATCCCGGGTCGCGGAAGGCCGTCTTCTCGCTCATCGTCAGCGCACCAGCACCACCGGACATTCGGCCGTCTGCAGCAGCATCTGGATCTCGTTCCACGCCGCTTGCGCCTCGCGCCGCGGCAGGACCAGGGCGCGCCGCTTGCGCCTGCGCCTGGCCGGCAGCGTCTCGATCTCCGGAAGGTGGGGAGCGACGTTCAGGCGCTCTGCGGCCAGCCGCCGCAGTCGCTCGCTGCTTTCACCCAGCCCCCGGGGAATGAGCAGCGACACGCGTTCGCCATGTCCTTGCGCCAATTGCAGCGCTGCGGCCAGAGTGCGGAACGCTTGCTCCGTGGCGTCGAACAGGGCCCACACCTGCAGCTCACCGTGCTTGGGCCGGGTCCCGCCGGTGGAGCGCTCCCCGGCGGACTGACGCTCACCGACGATGGTCAGGTCGGCAAGCGCTGCGGCGGCGAGCACTTCATCCAGCAGGGATCCGCGCGCCACCTGGAAGGACCACGGCAGCTCCAGCGCTGCCGCGGTTTGCATGAGCAAGCGCCGCACTTGCTCGGCTTGACGCTTGAGGGCGCGCTCGACATCGGGGACGTCCAGGGGACGCACGGTGCCCGAGGCCAGTCCGATCTCGCGCGTGAACGGCAGTGCTGCCAGCCGCAGCAGCTCGACGTCCTCGACGAACAACCCGGCCAGCTCGGCCTGCGTGCCGCGCATCAGATCGCCAGCGGCCTGCAGCAAGGCGGCCGCGGGCTCCGCGCCGGCCAACGCGACGATCACGCGCTTGGGTGCGCCGCCGGGCGCCGGTGCGCTCACTTATTTCCCCGACGCACGAGACTTCCCCGGCGCAAAAGATTCCCCGGTGCGGGCGGCTTCTTCGGCGGGGCGGGTGCGGCTCTGGCCTCGCGCACCTTCTTCACCTTCACGCTCATGCTGGCGTACGCCTGGCGCATCAACGACAGCTCGAGCAGCCGTGCGGCGACGCGAAAGTTGACGCTGGCGTCCGGGTAATGGCCGTCGCCGTCCGGCTCGCCCGCGGGCAGGCCGGAGAGCAGCGCGGCCGCTTCGTCGACGTGGCTCACCGCGTAGATCGCGAACTGGCCCTGGGCGACGGCATCCACGACGTCCCGGCGCAGCATCAGGTGATTCACGTTGGCGGCCGGGACGATCACCCCCTGGGTTCCCGTCAAGCCGCGCGCGCGGCAAATATCGAAGAAGCCTTCGATCTTCTCGTTCACCCCGCCGATGGGCTGCACCTCGCCGTGCTGGTTCACCGAGCCGGTCACCGCCAGCGACTGCTTAAGGGGAAAACCGCCCAGGGAGGACTGCAAGGCGCACAGTTCGGCCACCGAGGCGCTGTCGCCCTCGACCACGCCATAGGTCTGCTCGAACACCAGGCTCGCACCCAGGGACAGCGGACGATCGGACGAGTAGCGGGCGGCCAGGAACGAAGCCAGGATCATCACGCCCTTGGAATGGATCGGCCCGGATAGCTCGACCTCGCGCTGGATGTCGACCACCTCGCCTTCGCCCAGACGCGTATTGGCGGTGATGCGGGTGGGAAAGGCGAAGGCGTAGTCGCCGGCGAAAGCGACCGACAGGCCGTTGACCCGCCCGACCTGCTGGCCGTCGGTGTCGATCAGCAGTTCGCCGCGCAGGATCGCTTCGCGGATGCGGTTGCGGATGCGGTCGGCGCGGCGTTCCTTGGCCTCGAGCGCCTGCTGCACATGCTCGGTGCGCACCAGCGTGCCGCCGCTCTGGCGCACCCGGTGATCGGCCTCGCGCAGCAGGTCGTTCAGCGCCTCCAATTGCGCCGACAGGCGTTCGCCGTCGCCGGACCAGCGCGCCGACTGCTCGATCACCCGCGCCACCGCGCCGCGGTCGAGCGGCAGCAGCTTCTCGCGTTTGATCAGCGTGGCGATCAGGCGGGCGTAGAGCCCCTCGTGCTGCGCGGTCCGCTCGATCTCGTCCTCGAAGTCGGCCTGCACCTTGAATAGCTCGCCGAACTCCGGATCGTAGGCGAGCAGCAAGTAATAGATCAGCCGCTCGCCCAGCAGGACGACCTTGGCGTCCAGCGGGATGGGCTCGGGCTCCAGCGCCACCGTGCTCACCAGGCCGTAGGTCTGGCCCAGCGATTCGGTGCGGATCTCGCCGGCGGCGAGCGCGCGCTTGAGCCCGTCCCAGGAGAACGGCTGCGTCAGCAGCTTGTAGGCGTCGATCAACAGATAGCCGCCGTTGGCCCGGTGCAGCGCCCCGGCCTTGATCAGGGCGAAGTCGGTGACCAGGGTGCCGAAGCGTGCCACGTACTCCACCCGGCCCAGCAGGTTCGGATAGGTGGGATGGTCCTCCACGATCACCGGCGCACCCGATCCGCGCTGATCGTCGCCGACGATGACGTTGACCTGGTAGCGGCGGAACGAGGGCGCCTCCGCGGCCGACAGTCCGAGGATGCCACCTTCGGGCTCCGGCGAACGGCGGAACTCGTCGATGCTCTCCAGCACGTCGGATTGCACCTCGTCGAGGTAAGTGATCACCTCGGGCAGCGCGGCGTAACTGGCCTTGAGTTCCTCGATCAGGGCGCCCACCGCAACCATGGTCATCTCGCGGCCGAGCTGCTTGATGCGGGTGCGCTTCTCCTTCTGCAGCCGCTGCACCTGGTGGATCACCTTCTGCAGCTTGTCCTGCAGCTCGCCCATCTTCGCCTCGATGCGCGTGCGCTGCGCTTCGGGCAGCTTCTCGTATTGTTCGGGAGTGATCACCTCGCCATCGCGGGCCGGGGCCAGCGAGAAACCGGCCGGCGTGTGCAGCAGGGCGATGCTCTCCCGGCCGGCCTCCTGGCCCAGCTCGACGAAGGCCTTCTCCTGGCGCTCGCTGATCTCGGCATCGATCTGCTCGGCGCGGCTGCGGTATTCCTCGCTCTCGAACATGGCCGGAATCGAGGCGCGCAGCTCTTCCACGAACTGCTCCATGTCGCGGCGCAGGCCCACACCGTGACCGCGCGGCAGCTCGAGCGCGCGGGGGCGGTGCGGCTGCTTGAAATTGTTGACATAACACCAGTCCGGCGGCGCCGGCTCGCGCTCCGCGCGCGCCTGCAGCATCTGCTGCACCAGGCTGCGCTTGCCCAGGCCGGCGGGCCCCAGCACGAACAGGTTGTAGCCGCGCCTGCGCACGCCCACGCCGAACTCGACGGCCTCGCGCGCGCGTTCCTGCCCGACGATCCCGGGTAGCTCGGCGAGGTCCGCAGTCGTTTCGAAGACCAGGCCGTCCAGGGTGCAGGGACGGTACAGCGCGCCGATGGGCAGGGGGGTGGGGTCGGTCATGACTCGTTATGCAGGGGTTTCAACCGAGGATAGGGGTGGGACGCGAGTCCCGGATTGTGCCAAATCAAACCGGAGCAGGTCGGGAGCGTCTAAGATTGCCCTCGGCCCACCTGTCGACGATCCACATGCCCGCTTCCAGCCGCTGGGAACATTTTCCGCATGGTGCGGACATCGGCGTGCGCGGCTTCGGCGCCAGCCCGGCCGAGGCCTTCGAACAGGCGGCTCTGGCGATGACGGCGGTGATCACGGATCTGGAGCTGGTGCAACCGCAGCAGGCGGTGCAGATCAGCCGCGTCTGCCCGGACCGCGAAATCCTGCTCACCGAGTGGCTGAACGCGCTGGTGTACGAGATGGCCACGCGCCACATGCTGTTCGGCCGCTTCCGGGTCAGCATCGACGGCCCGCATCTGGCCGGCGTGGCCGAGGGCGAGCGCGTGGACGCGGCGCGCCATCATCCCGCGGTGGAGGTCAAGGGCGCGACCTTGACGCAGCTCCAGGTTGCACGTCGGCCCGACGGCACCTGGGTAGCGCAATGCGTGGTGGACGTCTAGAGACGAAAGGATGTCTCCCTCTCCCCTTGCGGGAGGGGGCTGGGGTAAGGGGACGACAGTGGACCTGAACAGATTCAGCCGCGTGGGCGACTATCAATGGCGCATCGAGCCGCACGGCAGCATGCGCGTGCCCGGCGTGATCTACGCCGATCAGGCCTTGATCGAGGCGATGGACGACAAGGTCTACGAGCAGGTGGTGAACGTCGCGTCCCTGCCGGGCATCGTCGCCGGCTCGTTCGCCATGCCCGACGCGCACTGGGGCTACGGCTTCCCGATCGGGGGTGTGGCGGCCTTCGACCCCGACCTGGGCGGCGTGGTGTCCGCGGGCGGCGTCGGCTTCGACATCTCCTGCGGGGTGCGCACGCTGCACACCGGGCTCGCGCGCAGCGACATCGAGCCGGTCAAGATGGAGCTTGCGGAGACGCTGTTCCAGCGCATCCCGGCCGGTGTCGGGAGCACCGGCACGATCCGCCTGTCGGGCGAAGAAATGGAAGCCATGCTGAGCGGCGGGGCACAGTGGGCGCTGGAACGCGGTTGGGGGCGCGGCGCGGACCTGGAGCGTACCGAGGAGCATGGCCGCATGGCCGGCGCCGAACCCGACAAGGTGTCCGAGCGCGCCAAGAAACGGCAACGCGACGAGATGGGCACGCTCGGCTCCGGCAACCACTATCTCGAAGTGCAGCACGTCGTGAAGGTGTTCGACGAGCGCATCGCAAGGGCCTTCGGCATCCGCGCCGGCGACGTCGTGGTCAGCATCCATTGCGGCTCGCGCGGGTTGGGGCACCAGATCGGCACCGAATTCCTGCGCGACATGGCGGTCGAGGCGGCGCAGCATGGCATCACCCTGCCCGATCGCGAGCTCGCCTGCGCGCCGATTCACTCCGCCACCGGCCGCGCTTACCTCGGCGCGATGCGCGCGGCGATCAACTGCGCGCTCGCCAACCGCCAGATCCTCACGCACCTGACGCGCGAGGCCTTCGCTGCGGTGATCCCCGGCGCAGAGCTGACGTTGCTGTATGATGTTTCGCACAACACATGCAAGGTGGAAACGCATACCCTCGACGGCAAGGCGCGCCGCCTGCACGTGCATCGCAAGGGCGCCACCCGCGCCTTCGGCCCGGGTCACCCGGAGCTGCCGGAAGCGCTGCGCGGCGTCGGCCAGCCGGTGCTGATCGGCGGCAGCATGGGCACCGGCTCCTACATCCTGTGCGGCACCGAGGAAAGCGAGCAGCGCGCGTTCAGCTCCGCCTGCCACGGCGCCGGCCGCTCCATCAGCCGGCACGAAGCGCTGCGCCGCTACAAGGGACGCAGCGTGGTGGACGAGCTCGCCGCGCGCGGAATCATCATCCGCAGTCCGTCGATGCGCGGCGTCGCAGAGGAAGCGCCGGGAGCCTACAAGGACGTCGGCGCGGTCTGCGAGGCGGCGGACAAGGCCGGCCTGGCGCGCCTGGTAGCCCGCGTGGAGCCGCTGGTGTGCGTCAAGGGCTGAGGCCTGTTGCAGTTTCAACCCGTCGCCCATTCGAGCGCTTGCACGCGTATGCGCGCAGCGCGACTGCGCACGGGCGCTCGCGAGGCGGCTCTGCACGGGGGTTAGCCCCGCCGCACCTCCAGCGCGACCACGATCGAGCTCACCCCGGCCGCCACTGGCCAGCGCAGCGTGAGTGTCAGCGCCTGCATGATCTTCTCGAAGCCGTCCTCGGACTGGGACACGGTCTGATGGGCTGACGCGGAGAGCTGCGCGGGGGCGCTGCACAGCAGCTCGAGGGTGCCGCCGAGCACACCGTCCTCGAGCGCCAGGGCGGTGACGCCGGGCAGCTCGAGCGGCCTGCCGAACCCACCGGGGACGGCGCCTTCGAAGACGAAGCGACCCAGGAAACCGTCGCAGCTCGGCATGGCGAGGTTGATCTCGGTTTCGAAGCGGCCGTCCGACTGGGCGCCGATCTCGTAGTGGACGGTGAGCCGGTTGTCGGCGATAGCGATGCGCTTGCGCAGTTCGGCCCGCGGACAATGGCCGTCGAATGCCGCGACCGGACCTTCGGGCAGATCGCTCGCCGGTGCGTATACCGGGCGGTGCTGCTGGTCGCCGACCACCCAGCGATCCAGGAACAGCGCGCGCGGCCGCGGATCGGGCTCCAGGTCCTGCAGCCGGATCTCATGCTTGAAGGTGACCCGGTCGTGCGCCGAAGCGATGCCGGAGTCCTGGGTGCGCGCCTGCTCGCCGAGTTGTATCTTGCGGTAGTAGTGCTCCCGCCGCCGCCGCAGCGTGTCACCGAAATTGTGCCGCAGGGAATAGGCATCGAGCTCGACGATGGCCGCATCCGCATCGCAGCGCACGACCGCTTGCAGGATGCGATTGTGCAGGAACAGCTCCAGCACCCCGTCCATGTCGGCGTCGAACTGCTCGCGTGCCGGGCGCGGCGACGCGCTGTCGAGCCGTGCCTCCAGCTCGATCATGGCGCCGTACACGGCGCGGCGCAGATGCGGCAGGTACAGCCCGCCGAACAGGCCGTGCCAGTAAGCGTCGTTGGACTGCGCGCGGTAGAGCAGATCGCGCATCGGCTCGGTGTGCTGATCGGACGGCAGCGCCTGGAGACGCGACGACAGCCCGAGCATGCGCTTGTGCATCCAGTTGGCCTCGCTGTAGCGCGACAAGAAATTCTTCCAGATGCCGCCGCGCACGAAGGCCTTGTCGCGCTCGTAGCGCTGCTGCGCACGCTCCTGCTGCACCAGGTTGGCGTAGGCGTGCGCCCGCTCGGCCGGCAGCGTCCACTCGTTCATCTCGATGTAGGACGTGGTGGGCAGATAGATCACGCCCTGAGTCGGGGCCGAGCGGCGGAACTCGTCGAAGTGCCGGCTGCGGATCAGGCTCGAGGCGAGCACGCCTTCGACGAAGCTCCGCAGCCAACCCTTCTCGTACACCCAGGTATAGGTCTCAGGCCAGATGCCGAACTTCTCGATGTCGTCGAAGTACACCGCTGCGGCCGCCGGGTCGGCGCCGGCGAGCTGCTCGATGTACGCCACCGCCTCCTGCGCGGGTGCGAACGGAATGCGATAGCGCAACGCTTCGGCGATGGGGAACAGTGCCAGCGCGCGACCGTCCTCCTCGGTGGTGTAGTAGCGGGTGAGCTCCTCGGCGGTCTTGCCGGTGCACAGGAAGTGGTAGTCGTCGACCGTGACGTACTCGATGCCGCAGTCCACCAGCGCAGGCACCACCGTGCTGTCCCAGACGCGCTCGGTGAGCCAGGCGCCGTGCGGGCGCCGTCCCACCAGCCGCTCCACCCGCTCGGACAGCGCGCGGATCTGGCCGATCCGATCGCGCGTGGGGATCGACGCCAGCACCGGCTCCATGTCGCCCCCGCCGAACAGCTCCGCCTGGCCGCGCTCGACCATCTCGCGCAGCAGCGCCATGTCGGCGGGATGGTGGTCGAACAGGTACTGCAGGAGCCAGCCGCTGAAATGGGCGGCGAAGCGGAACTCGGGATAGCGGTGCAGCGTCTGCAGAAACGGCCGGTAGCAGCGCGCGTGCGCGAGCTCCATCACTTCCGGGAAATTCCCGGGGGGCTGGTGGGCGTGGACACCGAGGAGCAACGAAACCGTCATCAGCGAAGTGTGGCCGAGAAATGTGACCGGACAGCGTGACCCGGGAGCTCGACAACGCCACCGTGCCGAGGATTGTCCCCGACCCTCGACGCCGGGCGCTGGTCCGTGTTACGCCGCGCGTCGCATGGCGCCGTCGGTCTGCGCGTGCGCCGCGCCGAGGCTCACCGGCTCGGCGAGCTGCGGCGGCGGCTCCAGCTTGAGCAGGCGGTACAGGCTGGCCAGATAGGCGCGGAACAGGCGGTCGAAGCTCTGCACCGATTCGCGCGGGTTGTAGTCGCCGAACCACCAGAACCAATCCGAGCCTTCGCACACCGCCAGCTGCCGCGAGGCGGCTTCCGCCTCCTCGGCGGACAGGCGTCCGCTCGCCAACACCAGGTCGTAGCACTGCTTGGCCGAGATGAGCAGTTCCCAGGCGCGGTTCTTGTCCTCGGACCCGATCCAGGTCGCGAGGTTGCCATGGACCCAGCTGCCGGTGCTGACCTCGGGCAGGGCGGCGGCAGCACGTGCGGGATCCGCGACCAGCTCCGCGAAGGTGCGGGTGCGGATGGATGGATGCGACTCCAGCCTGGCGTACAGCTCGCGCAGGAAGAAGTAAGCGTTGTAGGGGTAGTGCTCCCAGGCGTTCTCGCCGTCGAGGATGATGCTGACCACGGGGGTCTCGCCGGGCGCCGAATGCTCGAGGATGTCTTCAAGCTGGCGCAGAAAATGAGCGACTGCGTCGGCACCGTGCCAGCCCTTGTATTCGAAGCCGATGAGATCGGACAGGCGGTCGTCGCGGAAGAAGCAGGTCAGCGCCTGCGTCGGTGAGCCGACGCGATACGGGCGATACAGGTACTCGGCGCGGTTCTCGGCCGGCCGGCCGGACTTGCGCAACGAGTTGGTCAGCACGCCCTCGCCGCTTGCCGTCCAGCCCACGCCGTGCTCCACCGCGAGCCGGCAGAAAGCGAGCGAGATCGCGCCTTCGGCCGGCCATACCCCGCGCGCGGGCGCGCCGAAGCGGCGCGTGTGCGTATCCTGCGCGCGCGCCAGGTGCCAGGCGAGGCGCGTGCGCCCGCCGGGATAGCTGTCCGCGCGCGGGAACGGTGCATCGGGCATGGCCTCGCGCGCGCTGGCGAACTCCAGCAGCAGCGGGCCGATCGGATGGTAGTACGGCGTGGTGGACAGTTCGACGCCCCCGGACTCCGCCAGCCGCCGATAGCGAGCGACGGTGTCGCGCAGGATCGCGCCCACCAGGCGAAACAGCTCCTGGCGCTCGGCGTGGGTGAAACCTTCCCCGCGCGTCATCAGCCGCACGATCAACTCGTGCTCGCGGCGCACGGTCTCGCCGGTCCAGGACAGGTGATACCAGGTGATCAGGTCGGCCAGGTATTGCCCCGAAAGATAGCGCGCGGGGTCGGCGCCCTGCGCCGTGACGAAGCGGTACAGGTCGCGCAGCCGCTTGTACGGCGTGAACGGCTCGATCATCTTCACGTGATTGGCGCGGAAGCACTGGTTGAGCAGCAGCTCGCGCTCGCCGCGCTCCAAAGTGTCGAGGTTGTCGCGCGCCAGCATGCGCAGCAGCGGGTCGCGCATGCGGCCGGTGGCGAATTGATCGGCGTAGTCCTCGAGTTGCTCGAGCAGCACCGGCACCAGATTGACCACCGCCTTCACCCCCGGGTGCGCCTCCAGGTGGGCGGCCATGTCGCTGTAATCCTTGAGCGCGTGCAGATACACCCACGGCTGCAGGAATTCGCCGCTCGCCTGATCGCGGAAGTCCGGCTGGTGCATGTGCCAAAGGAGCACCAGCTCCAGGTGGCGCGGTTCGCTCATCGTGCCGGGGCCTTTAGTGGTGGAAGTGAACCTTCTGTCCCAGCATGTCCGGCGTCACCAGCGTGATGCCCTTGTCGGTCACGTGGAAGCGGCGCCGGTCCTCGTCCAGGTTGTACCCCGCCTGGAAGCCCTCCGGCAGCGCGCAGCCCTTGTCGATCACCACCCGGCGCAGCCGCACGTGGCGGTTGACCACCACGTCGGGCAGGATCAGCGCGTCCTCGATACTGCAGAAGCTGTGCACGCGCACGTTGGAGAACAGCAGCGAGCCCTTCACCGTCGAGCCGCTGATGATGCAGCCCCCCGACACCAGCGAGTCGAGCGCCTGGCCGCGGCGGCCTTCGTCGTCGAACACGAACTTCGCCGGCGGCAGCTGCTCCTGATAGGTCCAGATCGGCCACACGGCGTCGTAGAGCGAGAGCTGCGGCGTCACGTGCACCAGATCCACGTTCGCTTCGAAGTAGGCGTCCACCGTGCCGACGTCGCGCCAATACGGCCGGTTGTCGTTCATGCCCACGCAACTGTCCTGGAAGCGGTGCGCGAACACCCGGTAGCGCGGCACCAGGTGGGGAACGATGTCCTTGCCGAAGTCGTGGCTGGACGAAGGCTCGAGCGCATCGCGCGTCAGTTGCTCGTACAGGAAGCGGGCGTTGAACACGTAGATCCCCATGCTCGCCAGCGCTCGGTCGGGTTGGCCGGGGATAGGGGCGGGGTCGGCGGGTTTTTCGGCGAAGGCGCGCACGCGCATCCCCTCGTCCACACCCATCACGCCGAACGCACGCGCGTCCTCGCGCGGCACTTCGACGCACGCCACCGTGACGTCGGCTTCATTGGAGACATGGTAGGCCAGCATGCGGCCGTAATCCATCTTGTAGATATGATCGCCGGCCAAAATCAGCACGTACTCCGGTTCGTTGGTCTTGAGGATATCCAGGTTCTGGAACACCGCGTCGGCCGTGCCCTGATACCACTGCTCCTCCTGCACGCGTTGCGAAGCGGGCAGCAGGTCGATGAACTCCTTCAACCGCCCATCCAGGAAGCTCCAGCCGCGCTGCAGGTGGCGGATCAGGCTGTGCGACTTGTATTGTGTGGCCACGCCGATGCGCCGAATGCCCGAGTTGACGCAGTTGGACAAGGGAAAGTCGATGATCCGGAACTTGCCGCCGAAGAACACCGCGGGTTTCGCGCGCCAATCGGTGAGCTGCATCAGCCGGCTGCCGCGCCCGCCCGCCAGGATCAGCGCGTAGGTGCGGCTGGTGAGCGTGCTGACGAACCGCACGTCCAGTGCCGGAGCGCTGGCGCGTGTCTGCTGGGGGGTCGTCGCTTCCTGTGCCATGGTCGCTCGTGCCTGCCGCGAAGCAGCGCGGCAACATCGTTTATTGTGCCACTATGCGCGGGGCAGCACCCTTGCCGCCGCGCGTCGTCGCGCCAAGGTCCTGGAAAAGTTGGGAATTTCGAGGCGCGCCGCTTATAATGCGACGACTGATGTGCGCCTCCCCAGGCAAACGACGGCGCACTTCGGCCCGATGCGCGGGCCCGCTGGCGGTGCGCGCCCGTTCCTTTGCCGACTGGCATGACATCCCCCTCTTCCGCTCCTTCCGGTGTTCCCGTCCAGGCCGATCCCCTGGTGAAGGCCCTGCTCGCGGCACGGCTGCACGATCCCTTCAGCCTGCTCGGCTTGCATCGCGTCGGCGAGCGCTGGTGCCTGCGCGTGTTCAACCCGCACGCCGAGGCGGTGTGGTTGCGCCTGCCGTCGGGGCTCGAACCGCTCGGCCTGGTGCATCCCGCCGGGCTGTTCGAGTGGCGCGGCGCGGAGCCGCCGGTCACGCCTTACGTCCTGGGCGTCAGCGTGGGCGGACAGGTCCGCGAGATGCACGATCCCTACGCCTTCGTGCCGGCGTTGAGCGGGCACGATCTGTACTTGTTCAACGAAGGGCGGTTGCGCCAGGCCTGGAGCACCCTGGGCAGCCATCCGGAGGTGCGCCACGGCGTGCCAGGCGTGCGCTTCGCGGTGTGGGCGCCCAATGCCGAGCGGGTGAGCGTAGTCGGTGATCTCAACCGCTGGGACGGCCGCGTGCATCCGATGGTGGCGCACGGCAGCAGCGGTGTCTGGGAGCTGTTCATTCCAGGCCTGCGCGGCGGGGAGCTGTACAAGTACGAGATCCGCAACCGCGCCAGCGGCGAGGTGTTGGTCAAGACCGATCCCTACGCGCAGGAGTACGAGCGCCGGCCCGGCACGGCGGCGCGGGTGCGCAGTGCGGCACCTTACCGGTGGCAGGATGCGGGTTGGCTGGAGCGGCGCGCGCAATGGGACTGGCAGCACGCGCCGATGAGCATCTACGAGGTGCACCTGGGCTCCTGGAAGCGGCATCCAGACGGGCGCTTCCACAGCTACCGCGAACTGGCCACCGAGCTGGTCGCGTACGTGCGCGACATGGGCTACACGCACGTCGAGCTGCTGCCGGTGAGCGAACACCCGCTCGACGAGTCCTGGGGCTACCAGACCACGGGCTACTTCGCGGCGACCACGCGCTACGGCTCGCCCGACGACCTGCGCGCGCTGATCGATGCCTTCCACCAGGCCGGCATCGGCGTGTTCCTCGACTGGGTGCCCGCGCATTTTCCCCAGGACGCCTGGGCGCTGGCGCGCTTCGACGGCACCGCGCTGTTCGAGCACGAGGACCCCAGGCTCGGCCTGCACCAGGACTGGGGCACGCACATCTTCAACTACGGCCGCAACGAAGTGCGCAGCTTCCTGCTGTCGAGCGCCCACTACTGGCTGTCCGAGTTCCACGCCGACGGACTGCGGGTCGACGCGGTGGCCTCGATGCTCTATCTGGATTATTCGCGTCTGCCGGGCGAATGGCTGCCGAACAAGTACGGCGGGCGCGAGAACCTGGAGGCGATCGAGTTCCTGCGCGAGCTCAACGTCATGGTGCACGAGCAGTTTCCCGGCGCCCTGACGCTGGCCGAGGAATCCACCGCCTGGCCGATGGTGTCGCGTCCCACCTGGCTCGGCGGCCTGGGATTCAGCATGAAGTGGAACATGGGCTGGATGAACGACACGCTGAGCTACATGCGGCTCGACCCGATCCACCGGCGCTACCATCACAACCAGCTCACCTTCGGCCAGCTCTACGCCTATACCGAGAACTTCCTGCTGCCGCTGTCGCACGACGAGGTGGTGCACGGCAAGGGTGCGCTGCTGGACAAGATGCCGGGCGACACCTGGCGGGAGTTCGCCAACCTGCGGCTGCTATTCGTGTACCAGTACACCGCGCCGGGCAAGAAGCTCAACTTCATGGGCAACGAGATCGCCCAGGGGCGCGAGTGGCAGGCGCGCTGGGAGCTGGACTGGAGCCTGCTCGCGATCGACTGGCACGCCGGGGTGCAGCGCATCACCCGCGACCTCAACCGGCTGCACCGCGAGTTGCCGGCGCTGCACGATCAGGACTTCGTGCAAGAGGGCTTCAGCTGGATCGATTGCCACGATTCCGACCATTCGACGTTGAGCTTCCTGCGCCGGGCGCGCAACGGCAGCTTCGTCGTGGTGGTGCTCAACTTCACCCCGGTCCCCCGGCAGGCGTACCGCATCGGGCTGCCCACCGGCGGGCATTACGAGGAGGTCCTCAACAGCGACTCCGCGTACTACGGCGGCAGCAATGCCGGCAACGCCGGTGGCGTGCAGGCCGAGGCCCTGCCGTGGATGGGGCTCGCGTTCTCCGCGGCGATCACGCTGCCGCCTCTGGCTGGAATCGTGCTGCGCGCGGAGCCGCGCTGATGTCGAGCGCGCCGAGCAAGGTCTCGGTCCTGTTCGCCACCTCGGAGGCCGCGCCACTGGTGAAAACCGGAGGGCTGGGGGACGTGAGCGGCTCGCTGCCGGTGGCCCTGACGCACCAGGGCGTGGATGTGCGCGTGCTCATGCCGGGCTATCCCGCCGTCATGGAGGGGGTGAAGTCGAAGGGCCGCGTGGCGTCGTTCCCGGCGCTGGGCGAGCTGCCCGCGAGCCACGTGCTGGCCGGCAAGCTGGCGGGTGGCGTGCCCCTGCTGATCGTGGACTGTCCGCTGCTCTACGATCGTCCGGGCGGCCCCTACCAGGACACCACCGGCAAAGACTGGCCCGACAACGATCTGCGCTTCGGGTTGCTGTGCTATGTGGCCTCCCTGCTCGCGAGCGGCCACTCGCCGATCGGCTGGCGACCGCAGGTGCTTCACTGCAACGACTGGCAGACCGGCTTGGCGCTTGCCTACCTGCGCTTCGTTCCGGGGGCAACGGCGCGCACCGTATTCACCATCCACAACCTCGCCTACCAGGGGATCTTTCCGCCCGCCGCCGTCAGCCGCCTGGGGTTGCCGCCCGCCGCCTTCAGCCCCGACGGCATCGAGTACTACGGCAACCTGTCCTTCCTCAAGGCCGGCCTGTTCTACGCCGATCACATCACCACGGTCAGCCCCAACTACGCGCGCGAGATCCAGCGCGAGCCGCTCGGCATGGGCATGCAGGGCCTGCTGGCGCATCGGTCCGCGACCTTGACCGGCATCCTCAACGGCATCGACACTGACGCCTGGGACCCGGAGTCCGATCCGTATATCGCCAAGTATTACAACGCCTCGCGCCTGCCGGTGAAGCTGGAGAACAAGCGCGCGCTGCAGACCCGCATGAAACTGGAGGCCGGCGACGAGGTGCCGTTGATCGGATGCATCGGTCGCTTCACCCCGCAGAAGGGGTTCGACCTGGTGCTGACGTGCGCCAACGACCTGCTCGCCCTGCCCGCGCAGCTGGCGGTGCTCGGGTCCGGCGACTCGGCGCTGCAGGAGGCCTTCCAGCAGCTTGCGCGCAGGCATCCCCGGCGCGTTGGCGTGCAGGTGGGCTACGACGAGAGCCTGGCGCACCAGATCGAGGCCGGCGCGGACATCTTCCTGATGCCATCGCGCTTCGAGCCCTGCGGGCTGAACCAGATGTACAGCCAGCGCTACGGCACCCCGCCCGTGGTGCATGCGACCGGCGGGCTGGTGGACTCGGTGACCGACACCACCAAGGAAACCGCCGCGGCCAAGACCGCCACCGGGTTCCTGTTTTCGCCGATGACCCGTGCGGCCCTGCTCGGCGGCGTCGGACGCGCGGTCGGCGCCTACCGCGACAAGAAGCTGTGGCGCCAGCTGCAGAAGAACGGCATGGCGCGGGACTTCAGCTGGGAGGCGAGCGCGCAGCGCTACCTCGAGCTGTACCAGACTGTGGTGGCCCTTTTGTAGAGTAAAATACCGGATCCCAGGCAAGGAGGACGACATGATCGGCGATCGCATCGAAGTCAACATCGCGGGCGGGCTGGACATCACGCTTCCGCGCATGGTGCACATCCGGCAGAAGTTCAAGACCCAGAAGGTCGCGAACGTCAGCGCGGTGGTCGCCGAGCAGTTCAAGCGCCCCGAGGTGCGCGCCAAGGTCAAGCCCGGCATGAGCATCGCCGTCGGTGTGGGCAGCCGCGGCATTGCCAACATCGCCGAGTGCACCCGGCAGGTGATCGCCGAGCTGAAGGCGATCGGCGCCAAGCCCTTCGTGTTCCCGGCGATGGGCAGCCACGGTGGCGCCACCGCCGAGGGCCAGCAGCAGGTGCTGACCGACTACGGCGTCACCGAGAGCTATGTCGGCTGCCCGATCCGCTCCAGCCTGGAGGTGGTGCAGCTGGGCAGCGTGGACGGCATGCCGGTGTACATGGACAAGCTCGCCTCCGAAGCCGACGGCTTCGCCTTCGTCTGCCGCATCAAGCCGCACACCAACTTCCGCGCCCCGATCGAGAGCGGCATCGTCAAGATGATGACCATCGGCATGGGCAAGATCACCGGC
>DATBMG010000091.1:0-16575 GCA_036554965.1 Burkholderiales bacterium | reverse complement strand
GTACACGCCGAGGTCGAGCACCTGCTTGATGACCCACTGATTGCGTTCCGCGCCGTTGGACGGGATGCGCGCCAGCGGCACCACGTCGGGCTGCAGGTTGCCCTTCTTCAGCAGCGCGCCGCGGTCGAGCATGAACTGCAGAAGGTGCGCAGCTCGCCGAAGTCCGCGGGCCCGTGCTCCAGGTCGAAGATCACGAAGTCCTGCTGGGAGGCGGCGTAGTACTGCGCGCCGGCGGCGTCGCGGAAGCGCGCGAAGCTGCCGAACGCCGGCTTGCCCTGCTCCCATAGCTCGATCATGCGGTTCAGCCGCCCGCCTTGCTGCGCGGCCGCCGGCGCGGCGAGCAGCAGGCCCAGCAGGGCGGCACAACAAGCGCGGATCGCGTTGCGCATCATGGTCGTTGCTCCTCTCACTCGGCGTCCGGCTGATTCTCCGGCGCCGCCTTCTGAAACGCCTCCAGCTCGAGGCAGGCGGCGTTGATGCGGCGGATCGCGGGAAACTCGGCGAGGTCCACCTTGAAACGCAGCGCGTTGGCCATCTGCGGCACCAGCGCGCAATCGGCCAGACCGGGGACCTCGCCGTGGCAGTAGCGGCCGGTCTGGGATTCACCGGCCAGGCGCTTCTCCAGCGCCGAGAAGCCGGTCTTGATCCAATGGTGGTACCACTCCAGCTTCTGCTCCTCGCTCACCCCCAGCTTGCCGGTGAGATAGTTGAGCACGCGCGGATTGTTCAGCGGGTGGATCTCGCACGCGATCAGCAGCGCCAGCGAGCGCACCCGCGCGCGGCCGAATCGGTCCGCGGGCTGCAGCGGCGGCTGCGGCCAGGTCTCGTCGATGTACTGCAGGATGGCGAGCGACTGGTACACGCGCTGCCCCTCGTCCTCCAGCACCGGCACCAGGTTCTGCGGGTTGATCGCGGAATACTCCGCGCCGTACTGTTCGCCCTTCATCAGGTGCACGCGCACCGCGTCGTAGGTGAGGCCCTTGAGCGCGAGGGCGATGCGCACGCGATAGGCGGCGGAGCTGCGGAAATAGGTGTAGAGCTTCATGCGGTCTCCCCCCGGCCCAGGAGCATGGGCGCCCGGAGCGTCATCCTACACGTCCGCGGACGGCCACAGGTCGCGCCAGCGCGCCAGCATGCCGGCGGCCGCCGCCATGTCCTCCACGTTGTCGAACAGCGGCACGCCGGCCTGCTCCATGGTGCGCATCCACGCCTGCTTGTGCTCCAGCGTGCCCATCATGGCGTGCAGCAGCGGCACGCAGGCACTGCGCGCATGCCGGGCCAGGCGCTCGATCACCGGGCCCGCGTCTACCATGAATGGCACCACGTGGATCATCAGGATCGCGTCGAAGGTGCCAGCGCCCTCCTGCAGCGCGGCCTCCAGCGTGGCGCCGAAGCGCTCCTCGCGCGCGTCGGCCAGCAGATCGAGCGGGTTGGCCACCACTGCCTCGGGTGGATACAGCCCGCGCAGCCGCGTCGCCAGCGGCCCGGGCAGCGCCAGCAGCGGCAACCCCTCGTCGGCGCAGCGGTCAGCGCACAGCACGCCCGGCCCGCCGGAGTTGGACAGGATCAGCACCCTGCGGCCGATGCCGCGGGCATGCGCGGCGAAGGCCTTGCCGGCGAGCATCAGGTCGCGCAGGCTGGTCACGCGCAGCATGCCGGCCTCGCCGCAGAAGGCCTCGGCCTGCTCCGCGTTCATCGCCCGCGAGCCGGTGTGGCGCAACGCCGCCTCGCGTCCCGGTGCGTTACGCCCGCCCACCAGCGCCACCACCGGCTTGCGCGCCGCCACTGCGCGCGCCGTCGCCCGAAACTGCGGGCCGTCGCCGAACGACTCGGCGTAAAGCAGGATCACCCGGCAGGCGGGGTCGGCGCCCAGGTGCTGCAAATACTCCAGCAGCCCGAGCTGCATGGCATTGCCCACCGACACCACGGCGCCCAGCGGGATGCCCAGCGAATGGCTCGAGGCGATCACCTCCTCGGCGATCGCGCCCGACTGCGAGATCAACCCCACCGGACCGCCGCGCGGCAGGTCCCGAAAGAACGTCGCGGCGAAGGGCGAGCTGGCGTCGAGCAGGTTGATCAGGCCTGCGCAATTCGGTCCGGCGACGGTCAAGCCGTGCGCGGCGGCCAGGGCGCGCAGCTCGCGGTCGCGCGCCTCGCCTTCCGCGCCGGCCTCGGCGAAACCGCCGGGCAGGATCAGCAGGTTGCGGTGGCCGCTGGCCGCCGCCTCGCGCACCACATCGAGGATGCCGTCGGGGCGCACCACCAGCACCGCCAGCTCGCAGGCCGGCGCCACCTTTCGCAGCGTCGCAGCCACCGGCAGGCCGAGCAGCTCGCCGCCCTTTGGGTTGACCGGCACGATGCGCCCGCCATAGCGGCTGTTGAGCAGGTTGCGCAGGACCGCCCCGCCCGAGCTGGTGGCGCGGTCGCTGGCGCCGACCACCGCGATGCTGCCCGGATTGAGCAAAGCCGCTAGCGGCCCCGCGGATGACGGCATGGTTGAGCCTCGACGATACGCCCGCGTGCCGGGCCAGCGCGCGATTCTAACCCGGTCGCGCTTCCCCGCAGTATGCTTGCCGCCGAACCTCGGGTCGCACCACTGTCCACCGGCCGCAGGGGTCGAGCGTTAGCATCGTTCCGCAGACCACCGAAAGGAGCTACCGATGAAACACTTCCTCACCGTCGCCGGCCTGTGTGCCGCCGGCTTGCTCGCCGCCGGCTTGTTCGCTCCGGGAGCCGTCGCCGCCGAACAACGGCCGGGGCGGGACGTCTGCCGCGCCGACGTCGAGCGCCTGTGCAAGAACGTGCAGCCCGGCGGCGGGCGCATCGCCCAGTGCCTGAAGGACAACGAGGCGAGCGTGTCGCCCGAGTGCAAGGAACACATGGCCAAGGTGAGCGAACACATGCACCAGCGCATGCAGGCCTTCGATCAGGCCTGCAAGGGCGACGCCGAACAGTACTGCAAGGACGTGCAGCCCGGTCAGGGGCGCATGGTGCGTTGCCTGCGCGACAACGAGGCGAAGCTGTCGGCATCGTGCAAGGAGCAGCTGGCGCAGATGGACGAGCAGCGCCGCCGAATGCACGAGCGCATGCACGGGCTGGCCGAGGCGTGCAAGGGCGACGCGCAACAGTACTGCAAGGACGTGCACCCGGGCGGCGGGCGCGTGACGCGCTGCCTCAAGGACAACGAGGCCAAGCTGTCCGAGGGCTGCAAGGCGGCATTGAAGCCGAAGTAATTGCCGACGCGCGCTTGGCGCGCTTATCCCCCTCACCTCAGCCCTCTCGCGTCGAGGGAGAGGGAGTGCGGCGTGCTTCGCGCGCAACAGCTACTGCCCGGCGAGGTAGGTGGCGAGGATCGCCTGCTCGGTGCGCGTGCGCTGCTTGGCGGGACAAGGGTAGCGCAGCACCAGGTTGATCTTGTTCGCGTCCACCAGCCGCAGCGTCACGCGCGGCTCAGCCGAGGGCATCACCACGAACTGCTCGCCCTCGAGCTCGCGCAGCGCGGCCTGCGCCGGCGCCACGAAGGCCGAGCACACCGCGCTCGCCGCTTCCTCGAGCCGGCGCTTGGCCGCGTCCAGCTCGGCGCCGACGGCGAGCGGCACCACCAGGATGCCGAGCTGATACTCGCCGATGCGCGAGTGGTTCTTCAGCGGGTGCATCACGTAGTAGCTGTTGGGAAACTGCACGGTGCGGCCGGTGAATTGATGCTCCTCGCTCATCTCCAGCACGGTGGTGGACAGCAGCGTCTGGTCGATCACCTCGCCCTTCACCCCGCCGATCTCGATCACGTCGCCGAAGCGGAAGCTGCCCGAAGTGGTGCGATGGATGTAACCCAGCATGGAGGTCATCAGCTCCTTGCCGGCCAGCACCAGCGCCACGCTCAAGGCGGCGAGCGACAGCGCGGCGGCCCTCAGCTCGGTGCGCCATACGAACAGCAGCGCCAGCGCTGCGACCAGCAGCGAGCTGTTGCGCCAGAACACCGAAGCGCGCAGCTTGACCTCGCGCGACATCGGGGTGCGCGCGCGCAGGGCCGCCGAGATCAGCAGATTGGCGATCAGCACCGCGGCGATCACGATCAGCGTGGCGATCAGCTCGGTGCCGATGCCGGAGGCGACCTGGCTCTGCATGGAAGGCGACGGCGAAGAAATGCGCAGCCTACAGCAATCCCGGATGAATAGCGCGGAGCGCCTTCACGACCCCGCGTAGCGCTGGCGCACGCGCACGGTGCGGGCCAGCCCGTCCAGCGCCTCAAGCACCTTGAGCCGAAGGTCCGCATCCAGGTCTGCGCGCTGCAGGAAAGCCTGCACCCGCGCCTGCGCCTCGGCGCTGCGCTGGCCGCCGATGAACGCCGCCAGCCAGTTGTTGACGAAGAAGATGCGCCGCGTGCGCTTGAGGGTGGGCAGCGCCTCCAGCGCGGCACCCAGATGCGGACCGGTTGCGCGGTCCTGCTCCACGGCGTTGAACGGCTGCAGCGCCTCCTCGATCCAGCGCTCGGGCAGCGCGGCGTCGTTCAGGAACGCGTCGAAGTAGCGCTGCTTGGCCGCGGGATCGCCGCGCGCCGCGGCGGTGGCGAAGGCGAAGCGGCGGCTGTCGTCGCTGCGGTCGGCTTCGCCCTGCGCGGCCAGCAAGGCTCCGGCGCGCGGATCGTCCAGGATCAGCAGCGTACGCACGATGCGGAAGCGATCGATGGCGCGCAGCGGCAGACCGGGAACGGCAAGCTCGCCGGACAGCAGGCGCACGAGATCCTCGCGCGCGGCCGGCGTCCAGGCGACGGCAACGAACGCACGGAAGTACGCGATGCGCAGGCCCAGCGTGCGCGATGCGAGCATCCTCTCGCGCAGCGCGGCTTCCACCTGCGGCTGAAGCCCGCGGCGCTGCGCGTCGCCCAGATACCAGCGCAGCGCCGTCTCCAGATGCGCGAGCAGGCCGCTCACCGTCACCTCGTCCTGCTCCGCGGGCAGTTGCCGCAGGGCGAGCTCGATCCAGCGCACTGGCGCAAGCTCGGCATCGCGCACGGCCTGCCACAGCGCATCCCACAGCAGCGCGCGCAGGAAGGCGTCGTCCACGGATCCCAGCGTGCCGACCAACCGTTCGCGGGTGCGCGCATCCAGCTCGAACAATCCGTAACCCCAATCGTCGTGATTGGCGAAGACCAGGCGCGGAGCCGGCCGTCCTGCCGCAACCGGAACCGTCGTGACCGCAGCCTCCATGGTGACCGGCAGCAGGTCGCGTGCGCCGTCCCCGTAGTCGAGCAGCAGTTCCACGCGCATCGGCCAGACTTCCGCTGAAGGGTGATGTTGCGCTGGGGCGCCATCCTGTACCAGACGCAACGCCTCGATCGCTCCCGCGGCATCCACCTGCGATTCCACGCGCACTCTCGGCAGGCCCGGCTCGCGCACCCAGCGCTGGGCCCAGAGCGTCAAGTCGCGGCCCGATGCGCCCTCGAAGGCGCTGACCAGGTCGGCCCAGGTGGCACTGGCGTAGGCGTGCCGTTCCAGGAAGTCGCGCACCGCGCGCCGGAACGTCTCCTCGCCCAGGTAGAACTGCGCCTGGCGCAGCACCGCCGGCGCCTTGCTGTACACGATGCTGCCGTAGGCGGATTTCGCGGCCGACAGGTTCGGCAGCGCCTGCCAGATGGGCGTGGTGCCGGCGGTGACGTCCGTGCGGTAGGCGAGCGTCTTCAGGCTGCGGAAGGCGTTGCGCGCACCCAGCTCGGGCACGATGGCCTCGGCCGCCTCGAAGGCCATCAAGTTGGCGAAGCCTTCCTTGAGCCACAGATCGTCGAACCAGCGCATGGTGGTGAGATCGCCGAACCACTGGTGGGCGGCCTCGTGGAACAGGAGTTGCGCGCGGCGCAGCAGGTCGGGCCCGCCCGGCTCGAACGGGAACAGCACCGCGTCCTCACGCAGGAAGGTCGCGCCCGCGTGCTCCATCCCGCCGTAGGCGAGCTCGGGCAACAGCACCAGATCATACTTGGCAAAGGGAAACGGGCGCGCGAAGTAATCCTCGAGATAGCGCAGCCCGGCCCGGTTCAGGCGCAGCACTTCGGCCGCCTCCTCCCGCGCCCGCGCCGCGCGCGACTTGCGCACCAGCAGCCGCGTGCCGCCGGCGTCGCGCAACTCGGCGAACGGTCCGGCGGCGAAGGCGAATAGGTAGGTGCTGATCGGCTCGGTCTGAGCGAAGCGCCAGTGCATACCGCCCGCGTGCGCCTGGGCGTCACTTCTCATCGGGACCGCAGGTGCGTTGCTCACGGCGGTGAGGTGCGCGGGAAACGCCAGCTCCAGCGTGAACCGCGCCTTCAGATCGGGCTGGTCGATGCAGGGGAACAGGCTGCTCGCATCGGCCGGCACGAGCAACGAATACACATAAGTGCTGCCGTCTTCGCGATCGTGATAACGCGTGACCGCGGTGCCGGCGGCCGCGACTGGCGATTCGAACTCGAGCTCGACGTGGTTCTCGCCGGAGCGCAGCGCGGCCGCCGGAATCACCAGATGGTCGTCGCGCGCCTCGGGCACCGCCACTGTCCGGCCGGCCATGCGCATGGACGTCACGGCGCCCGGGTGCATGCCCGCCGGCCGCGCCGGCCGCCAGTCGAGCACCAGGTCCACCGGCTGCCCGGCGAATGCGAAGGCGATGCCGACGCTCCCGTGCACTCGGTCCATGGCGGCCGACAAGCGCAACCGCAGGTCGTAGCGCAGCACCCGGTAGTGCGCGCCGCGCCACTGCGCCAGGGCGTGCGAGATGCCCGGGGCCGGTTCGCCCGGCGGAGGCTCAATCGCCATGGCCATGGCGCACACGGGCAGCAGGATCGCCGCCCACCGCGCCGAACGCTCGAGCAGGTGTCGCACTCATTCCATCCGCAGGCGGAAGTAGCGTTCCATCAGGCGCACCTCGTCGAAGTGGCGGCGGCCGACGAAAGCGGTGGCGTGCCGCCCCCACTGCCGCATGGCGCCGGGCTCGCGCACGCCCATCGGCCAGAACAACCAGCGCTCGCCGCGCTCGCTGCCCGCCACGATGCCGTCCGGCCGGAACGCGCTGCGCCGACCGCCGGCGGCGAGCGGCAACGAACGCAGCGCATCGTCGTCCAGCCAGTCCGTAGTCCTGCCGCCGGCGTCGGGTGCGGACAGCAAGATGCGCTGCACGTAGTGCGTGCCGGCTTCGAGGCGCAGCGCGATGCGCTGTCTGGGCGATACGGCTGGAAGATGCTGCGGCACGAACGCGGTTTCGTCCAGCGTGTCCGGCCGCGGCAGCGGCTCGGCACGCGCCGTCGGGAAGAACTGATGGTAGCAGCCGCAGCTGTGGATGCTGTCGTACAGCAGCGGAGTGCCGTCCGGCGCCAGCGTGACGCGCCAGAGCACGGCGTCCAGGTGCCCACCGAGCAGATCCAGCCCGGAGGTCTTGGGCCGCGCGGGCAGCCACACGCTGTAGACCAATTGCAGCAGCACGCGGTCGCCGTAGCGCGTGTGCGCGACGCGGCGATAGACCGTGGGCACGCTCGTGTCCACGCGCACGCCGCCGTCGTCGGCGAGCGCCAGGCGCCCGATGCGGTCGTCGTCGTCGCGCTGATCGAGCAGCCACACCGGCGCGTGCACCTGGAACAGTCGCTCTAGATCGCCGCTGTCGGGAACGGGGATGCCGAGCGCGTCCTTGGGGGTACCTTCGAGCATCGCCGCCGACTGTTCCATCGAGAGCGGCGGCGCCGGCGGCGGAACGTACGCGGTCAGCCGGCCGTGCACGGGCAGCGCGTCCAGCGGGGTGGCGAACACCGCCTCGACCTCGCGCTGATAGCCGCGCACGCCGGAGGCGAACGGAATGCGCGTCACCCAGTACAGGCCGACGATGCGTTTCCATTGATCGTAGTCGTCTGGGACGTGCGCTTGGCGCAGCAGCGCCTCGCGCCGTTGCGGCACCACCCGGTCGCGTTCGACCAGTGCGGCGCCGCAGGCATCCAGCGCAGCGCCCAGACCGCCATGGCGCTGCACCAGGTCGGCTTGCGCCGCCTGCAGATCGGCGCGGTCCCTCTCCGGCAAGTTGGCGATCTCGAAGCCGCGCGCCTTGCGGTCCATTTCGCGCAGGCGCTGCAACCAGGCGTCGAAGCGGGCGTCGTCGAGCGGCCCGGTGTCGTCGAGCGGCCCGGTGTCGTCGACCACCTCCCGGGCGAAGCTCGCCAGCAGCCGATCCACGCGCAAGTGCGGAAAGCCGTCGATGCGACCGGCCGCGCCGTCGCGCACCCGGGCACGCTGCACCGCGCGGTCGGTGTCCGCGAATAGCGCCTCGCACGCTCGATCCCCCTGGGGAGCTGTGGGCCTGCCGGTTAGCTGCGCGCAACCCGACACGCCCAGGGCGGCAAGCAGGGCCGCGCATGCGAGGCGGTTCATTGCGAGTCCGGCGCCGGCAACTGCCCGCTGCGGCGCTCGACTTCGCGCACCAGCGCGCCGAACTGGCGCTCCACCGAGGCGCGCATCGCGGGCAGGCCGATCAAGGGCGGCAGGCGAAAGCCTGGCACCAGTCGCCCGCGGTAGCCGAAGCGCACGAAAGCGCCCTCGGGACCGGCCTCCGGCGACAGCTCGTACACTCCGGACAGCTCTTTGAAGTTGCCGGCCACCGCCTGGCAGGTGACGCGCTCGAACGGCACCTCGGTCACCGCCAGCTTCACCTCCAGCGGGAAACGGTACAGGAAGAACCCCGCCGTGCCGCGCTGCTCGATCAGCGCCGCGTTGCCGTCCCGGGAAAGCAGGTGGCTGGATTGCAGATCGGGCACGAACTCGGCGTAGCGGTCGTAACCGGTGAGCACTTCCCAGATCAGGTGCAGCGGCGCAAGCAGCCGTGCCTGCGCCTCGACGATCACCGCATCGCCATCCCAGCGCGCGGTCACGCGCACCGGATCGGCCCACGCCGCATCGGTCCACACCGGCGGCACCGCCAGGAGCGCACACAGCGCGACGACGGCGGGCCGCGCATGGCACATGGGCACCGCCGCGCTCAGAAGCCGGCGAACCAGGTCTCGACCTGGTCGCGGTTCATCTGCATCCAGGCACGCGCGGCCTCGCGCGACGTCATCTTCTCGACGTTGACCAGGCGATCCATCTCGGCCACTGCATCCAGGCCCAGGTGCATGCGGTGCAGCGCGCTCAGCGTGCGCGGCGGCGCGTGCGCGGCCCATTCGCGGCTCGCCACCAGGGTGCCGTCGCTCGCGGGCCCGAGCAGACGCCTGGGCTCGGCGATGGCGCGCATGGTGCCGAGCCGGTTGATGTAGTGCGGGCGCCACAACGGCATCACGAACCACTTGCCCTCGGCGAGATGGCGGTCGTAGGCGCCATGGAATTCGCCCAGCGTACCGGGCTGCAGTCGATAGCCGGCGCGCTCCAGCTGGTAGGCCTCCATCACCTGGGCCGACAGCATCATGTTTCCCGAGTCGCGGCCGGTGCCCTGGATGGTCTTCTCCATACGCGCCAGGACCTCGGGCTTGCGCAGATCGTCGACGCTGGACACCTCGGCCGGCGGCACGTACGCCGGCACCATCCATTCGAAGCGCGCGCCCTGGTACAGCACGCCGAGCTGCTGGGCGCGCGCGCCGTACTGCTGCCAGTACAGCGCGTGGCCGTGCGGCAGCCAGGCCGCGACCAGCAGATCGACTTCACCGGCGCCGAGCCGCGGAAAGATCTGCGCATGGCTGCCGGTGGTCACCTCGACCTGGTGGCCGAGGCGCTCCAGCACCTCCTGCACCACGCCGGCGGTCACCGCGTAGAAGCTGAGTCCGATCTGCCCCAGGCGCACCTTGCCTGCGTCTTGCGCATGGCCGGATCCGGCAAGGACCAGCGTCGCCACCGCACAAGCGGCGGTCACCCGCCTCACATGGCACATGCGCGTTCCCTCCACAAACTCAGCCGGGGGCCGACGCGCGCAACAACGCCAGCACCTCGATCAGCGTGTCGCGTGTCCCGAACCCGCCGGCCTTGGTCAGCAGCCACAGTGTGCGGCGGTCGAGATCCAGCCGGCAATAGGGAATGCCGGGGAGCAGATCGCCCATCACCTGCAACGCGGGGCGTGCGAGCGCGTCGAGGATGGCGAGCGCCGTGTCGCCACCGGTGGCGAGCAGCGCCGCGATCGGACGGCTGCGCAGCATGCGCACCACGGCCTGGGCGAGCAGCAGCGCGACCTTCTCGGCGTCGCCTTCCCGGCCGTCCGCGCCCGGTGTCGCACGCAGCACCAGCGTCGGCGCATCGCTTTGCATCCAGGCCGCGTCCGCCAGGCGCCCGTTAGGCGCATCGAGCAGCACCACGCCCGGCTGCAGTTGCAACGCCGCGACCTGCGCCGCGCTCTGCTCCGCGCGCGAGCCCACGGCGATCAGCACCTGCTGCGAAACGCGCGGGCGTGGCGGCGCCGATCCAGGGGCCAGGTACACTTGCGCCACGGCCGAGGCGATCCCCGCCGAACCCACCAGCACGCAATCGCGCAGCCCGCTTTGCAGCGCGCGCACCGTGCGCTGCAGATCTGCATCGCTGCGGCTGTCCACCACGAATACGCGCGCCGCCTCGCCGCGCCTGGCGAGCACGAAGGGTCCGGCAGGCGCGACGTTTTGGACGTACGCCTGGGGGGCAGCCACGCGGAACACGCGGTCGAGCGGCTCCAGGGGCGGCGGCGAGAGCGCGTCGCGGGCGAACCCGGTCTGCGACAGCGGCACGCCTGCGACGTGCACCATGCCGCGCACCACGGTGCGCCCCTGACCGGGAAATGCGGGCGCCACCACGGCGTTGGGCCGGCCGGACGCCGCCAGCGCGGCGATGGTCTCGGCCACGACGTTGCCGCGCAACGTCGAGTCGATCTTCTTGATCAGGATCTCGGCTTGCGGCGGACACAGGCGCTCGATCGCGTCGCGCACCACGCCGGCCGCCTCGGCGGCGGGCAGATGGCGCGATGCGCAGTTGACCGACACCACCTCCGCGCCCGCGAACGCTTCGCGCGTGCAGACGCGCGGATTGACCACCGCCCAGGTCGCATGCCCGTGCGCGGCGAACGGGCCGGCGACGTCCAGCGTGCCGGTCAGGTCGTCGGCGATGATCGCGACGCGCACGCCGGACATGGAGCGGCCGCGCCGGAGAGATCAGGCCGCTGCGCGGGCCGGCAGCCGGTCCGCCATCATGCGCGCGTAGGCAACCGCGGCATGCATGTTGGTAGCGCTGGCCCTGCCCTGCCAGGCGATGTCGAACGCGGTGCCGTGGTCCACGGACGCGCGCCGGATGGGCAGCCCGAGGCTGACGTTGACCGTGGTGTCGAAGGCGATCAGCTTGGTGGGGATGTGGCCCTGGTCGTGGTATTGCGCCACCACCAGGTCGAACTCGCCCTTGAGCGCGCGGTAGAACACCGTGTCGCCGGAGATCGGGCCCTTGGCGTCAATGCCCTCCCGCTGCGCCAGCTCGACCGCGCGGTTGATGTGGTCGATCTCCTCGGTGCCGAAGATGCCGCCCTCGCCGCAATGCGGATTCAGGCCGGCCACCGCGATGCGCGGGCTGGCGTAGCCGAGCGCCTTGAAGTGCTCGTTGCCGGCGCGGATCGTGGCGAGCACGCGCTCGGTGGTGGCGCGCTCGGTGGCCCCGCGCAGGCTGACGTGGGTGGACACGTGCACCGTGGACAGCTTGTCCGAGGCGAGCAGCATGAACGAGGACCTGGCGCCGGTGAGATGCGCGAGCAGCTCGGTGTGACCGTCGTAATGGTGGCCGGCCGCGTGCAGCGCCGCCTTGTTGAGCGGCGCGGTGACGATCACCGCGATTTGGCCTGCAAGCGCCAGCTCCACCGCCTTGACGATGTACTGGTAGGCGGCTTCGCCGCCGGCGGCGCTGATCTGGCCGTCGACGATCTTGCCGCTGTCTGCGCTGGGCACGTGCACCACCGGCACCGAGCCCCCGCGCGCGGCATCCACGCCTTCCACGTAACTCAGCCCGGCGCCCACGAGCTTGTCGGCGCGCTTCAGGATGTCGAGGTTGCCGACCACCGCCGTGGCCGAGCGCTGCTCGGGCGTCATCTCCTTCAGGGCCTTGACGATGATCTCCGGCCCGATGCCGGAGGGGTCGCCCATAGTGATGCCGATCTTTGCCGATGCCGCCATGATCGTTCCTCGGTGATGCGTCAAAAGTGCCGCGTGCGCCTCACGCGTCTCCCATCTCCACCGCCCGCATCACGGCGCGCACGTCCGCGGGCGCGGCCAGCTCGCCGCCGGCATTGTCGATGCGGCGCACGGCTTCCTGTACCCAATCCGCGTTGCTGCGCTGGGCGCCCCACGGTGCGTCCTCGAGCCCGACGCGCACGTGGCCGCCTTCGGCCACGATGCGCGGGATCAGCGGCAGCACGTCCACCGACAGACCGCCCACCATCCACTGCGCGCCTGGCGCCACCTGGTCGAGGAGCGTGAGATACGCGGTGAGGCCGTAGTCGTCGGGCGGAAAGCCGAAGGTGTAGCCCGAGGAGAACATGAAACGGTACACCGGCACCGGCGAGCTGCAGCGCCAGTGCAGGGTCGCGCCCAGGCGCAGGAAACCGGGCTCGTAGATCGCGTACGCCGGGTGGAAGCGGTGCTTGCGCGCGAGCCCGAGCGCATGGCGGATGTGGTCCTCGGGATTGAGATAGACGAAGCCCTCGCGGTCCTCGCGCAGGTCGTCGTAGTAGGCCAGGTTCACCGATCCGGGATCGACCGCCGCCCATTCCAGGAGGCCGCGCCCGGCCAGCGCCTCGACGGTCGCGAAGCGCTCCGCCGCCGCAGCCTCCTTCGGGAAAGGCGACAGCCCCAGCACCGGGATGGTCGGGTACACGATCGCGTCGCACGCGGCGCGGATACCGCCGATGATGCGAGCGTAGGTCTCGACATTCTCCTGCGGCTTGCCGCTGGCCTCGTCGTAGGCGTGCACGTGGACGATCGCCGCTCCCGCTGCCGCACAGGCGACGCCCTCGCGCACGATCTCGTCCACGCTCACCGGAATGCGCGGCTGCCGCCCGCGCCCCCAGGGTCCGTTCAGCGAGACTTCCAGCCAGGTCTTGGCTTCGCTCATCGGTCACGCCGTCAGACGATCTTCACCCTCAGCTCCGTCAGCCCCTCGACCGCGCCCACCAGCACGTCGCCCTGTTTCACGGCGCCCACACCGGCCGGCGTGCCGGTGAAGATCAGATCGCCCGGCTGCAGGCGGTAGTACTCGGACAGGAACGCGATGGTGTCGGGAACGTTCCAGATCATGTCCTGCAGATCGCCGCTCTGGCGCAGTTCGCCGTTGACCTTCAGCGCGATCGCGCCGGCGGAACGATGCCCGTGGCTGGCCACCGGATAGATGGCGCTGATCGGCGCCGACTCGTCGAACGCCTTGCCGAAATCCCACGGCCGGCCCATGTCGCGCGCCTGCGTCTGCAGATCGCGCCGCGTCATGTCCAGCCCCACGGCGTAGCCGTACACGTGATCCAGCGCGCGCGCCGCGGCGATCTTGAACCCGCCCCGGTGCAGTGCCACCACCAGCTCGATCTCGTGGTGCAGGTTGGCGGTGCCCGGCGGGTAGTGCATCTCGCCGCCCTCGGGCAGCACCGCGTCGGCCGGCTTCATGAAGAAGAACGGCGGCTCTTTCTCCGGGTCTTTGCCCATCTCGCGCGCGTGCGCCGCGTAGTTGCGCCCGACGCAATAGATGCGATGCACCGGGAAGCGGGCCTTCTGGCCGACCACGGGAATGGAAGGAACCGCCGGAACGTCGATGACGTAGCTCTCTGCCATGTGTGCAATTCCTTGACTTGCGACGCAACCGCAACGCGTGGCGCCGCGGTGTCGATCAGAACAGGTGGAACGATCCCGCCACCACGCCCAGCGGCCAGCGCCCAGACTCGAACAGCGCGTATTTTCGCATGAAGAGATGATCGCGCCCCTGCCCGGCGAGCCGCGCCAGCGTGGCCATGTGCAGCGCCATGCTGGCGGCACCCGAGGCGGCGCGCACCAGCGCGGCGTCGGCGACGGCGTCGCCGTCGCGCTCGGTGGCGATAGCCGCGGCGCCGTGGATCACCTGTCCGGCGAGCTCGGTGCCCGCGCTGAGGCGCTCGAGCAGCGCGCTGCGCCCCAGCCGCTGCTCGGCGATGCGCATCAGGCGCGCGCGCTCGGCCTGCTCCTCGTCCCACCAGTGCCGGTCCCAGGCCGGGTCGCGCGTCAGCGCCAGCGCGGCAGGCCAGTCCGGCACGTTGCGGATCGGGGTCGACGGCGGATACCCGAGCGCGACCAGATACGCGGCCGCGTCGCGCAGCTCGCCTGCGGCGAGCGGCAGGCCCAGGCACGCGAACCAGGCGGCGTCGGCCTGGTGCGGCAATACGGCGATCACGTCGCGAGCATCTGTTCGCGCCACAGCCCCGCGGCGCGCTGCACCGGCCGGTCGGAGAAGCTGAACAGCACGCACTCGGCCTGCGCCCGCAGGCGATAGGGGCTCCAGGCCGGCACCACGAACGTGTCGCGCACGCCGAAGTCGATGCGCGTGTCGCCGATCAGGGCGCTGCCGGCGCCTTCGATGACGTGGAACACGGTGGCGTCGGTGCTGCGGTAGCCGCCGCCGGAGAACCCGGCGGGCAGCAGCTGCACGAATGCCGCCATGGTCGGCATGGCGTAGCCGCCGGTGGCTGGATTGATGAACTGCATCTTGTATCCGTGCGCCGAGTGCGGCGCGTCGTTGCGCTGGAGCAGCGCAAGCGACTCGCGTGTGCGCGCATACGGATAGGCGAACACCGGCGAGGACTGCGAAGCCGGCTCGTAATCCACCGGCAGCAGGTTGTTGCCGTAGCGCGCGAGCGCATCCCCCTCGGGGCGCGCCACCGGCTGCGAGGCCTGCGGGTAGTTCTCGGAGAAGCCGCAGTCGAGGAAGCGCACCAGTGGAATGTCCAGCCCGTCCAGCCACACCACCGGGCCGCTCGCCTCGTTGCCGTGGTCGTGCCAGGTCCAGGAAGGCGTGATGATGAAATCGCCCGGGTGCATCAGCGCGCGCTCGCCCTCCACCGCGGTGTAAGCGCCGCTGCCCTCGACGATCAGGCGCAGGGCGGACTGCGTGTGGCGGTGGCTGGGAGCGACCTCGCCGGGCAGGATCAACTGCAGCCCGGCATACAGCGACTGGGTGATCGCCGACGAGCCGGGCATGCCGGGGTTCTCCAGGATCAGCACGCGGCGCACCGCCTCCTGCGCGCTGATCAGCCGCCCGGACTCCATCAGCCAGGGCCGCAGCGCGTCGTAGCGCCAGATCGCCGGCACGCAGGGCGACTGCGGCTGCTCCGGCACCAGCGCCGCGAGCACCTCCCACAGCGGGGTCAGGTGCTGTTCGGCGATGCGGCGGTAGTAGGCTTCGCGCGCCGCGCGCGGGTCGGTTGCCGGTTTAGCCATGCTCTATCCCCAGATCTCGCCGGCGGCTCAAGTCAGCGCGGGCAGACGCAATGCGAAGTCTTTCTCCACCAGCTCGGTCACGCGCGCCAGGAAGTCGGCGCGCATCTCGTCGTTGGTGCGCTGTTTCAGCCCCCACCTGCGGAACATCTCGTTGTTCTTCGACTGGCTCGCACCGAAGAACGCCGGCGTGATCGGGAAGTAACGGTCGATCGCGTCCTGCACCTCGGCGGCGCGGCCGGCCTGGATCAGCTCCAGGCAGGAGTCCTTGCCGAACTTGGCGTGGAACTTCTCCTCCGGCATGGTGATGCGTCCGAGGTTGCGCAGCGGGTGGAAACTGCAGTGCAGCAGGTCTTCCACCTGCAGGATCTCGGCGTAGTCGGCGATGGCCTTGATCACGCAGAACTCCGGCCAGGTCTTGAGCGGGAACTGGAAGATGGTGAGCGGTTTCTTGCGGCTCGGATCCATGCGCTCGCGCGCGATGCCAATCTCGTCGGCCAGCGCCTTGAAGCGCACGTGGTGATGGTACTCCTCCATCGCCACGCGGCAAGTGAGCCACTTCGCGTACGGCGTGGGCGCGAGCTGGATCGCCGGCTCGTCGAACACCTGCGCGCCGTACAGCTCGTTCACGGCGTGGCTGATCACGATCTTTTCCACCGCGGTCTGGTACTCCTGCGGCTGCTGCTTCAACTCGGCGACGGTCTTGACGTCGAGCGTGGCGGTCTGGGACATCGCGCTGTTCCTCGGGCTGGCTAGAGCAAGGGCTCGGTGTTGAAGGCTTCCAGATCGGTGGTCAGGTCGGTGAACCGCTCGCGCATCTCCAGGCTCACCAGGTTGTCCAGCGCCTCGGACGTGAGCTCGTCGAGCGGCGGCGTGACCACGCGCGCCACCGGCCGCGGTTGCGAGAACAGGAACACCTCGCGCCCGCGCACGCCGAAGATCTGCCCGGTCACCGCGCAGGCGGGCGCGCACAGCCAGGCGACCAGGCGCGCCACGTAGCCGGCGGGAACCGTGAGCGCGCGCGCCTTGTAGGCGGCCTGCGCCTCGTTCGCGGGCTGGATCGATTCGGTGACGCGCGTGGCGGCGAACGGCGCCACCGCGTTGCAGTGGATCTGCACGCGCGCCAAGTCCATCGCGGCGCTGCGCGTCAAGCCCACCAATCCGGCCTTGGCCGCGGCGTAGGCGGATTGCGCGAAGTT
>DATBMG010000034.1:0-26551 GCA_036554965.1 Burkholderiales bacterium | reverse complement strand
AACCTGGCCATGCTCACGGCGCTGAACCGGCCGCACGAGATCAAGATGCACGTGCGCGGCGCCCTCAACAACGGCCTGACCCGGGCCGAGATCAGCGAGGTGTTCCTGCACACCGCGATCTATTGCGGCGTGCCGGCGGCGATCGACAGCTTCCGCACCGCCAAGGAGGTGTTCGCCGAGCTGGACGGCAAGTGAGGCGCCACCGATAGGCCCTCCGCCAACCTTCAGATTCCCCGGTAGAGCCAGTCCATCCCGGCCAGCGCCTGGGCCGGGGTGCGTTGCGAAAGCCATTGGTTGCGCAGCTCGCGAGCTACCCCCGCCGCGTGGAAAACCTCTCCGTACACGCGCGCCATGAGCTGACAGCGTGCGGTGCGAAGATAGCGCCGGCGCTCGTACTCGCGCAGCGCCTCGGGCATGTCGCCGGCGCTCGCCACGCACTCGGCCAGGACCCAGGCATCCTCGATCGCCATGCAGGCGCCCTGGGCGAGATACTGCAGCATCGGGTGGGCCGCATCGCCGAGCAGCGTCGCCCGACCCTTCCCCCACACCGCGATCGGCTCCCGGTCGCAGAGCACCCACATGCGCCAGGAGTCGATGCGTTCGAGCAGGCCGCGCACGTGGCCGTGCGCTTGCGCGAAGCGCTCGTCCAGCTCTGCCGGGTCACCGAACGCGTCCCAGCCCTCGTCGTAGCGCTGGCTGTGAAACACGGCCACCAGGTTCAACAGCTCCCCGCTGCGCAATGGATAGTGGACCAGATGGAAGCGCGGGCCGCAATAGATGGTCATCGCCTGCTCCTTCGCATACTCGGGAGCTTCGGCATAAGGCAGCACGGCTCGATAAGCGATGTGACCCGACACACGCGGCTTGCCGTCCGCGATCAGCGCTTCCCGGGTCTGCGACCACAGACCGTCGGCTCCGATCAGAGCCGGCCCGGTCCACTGCCGCCCGTCGCTCGCCCATGTGGTCACCGCATGCTGCGCCTGTTCGAAGCGCTCGAGGTGGGTTCCGGGAGCTAGCGTGATCAAGGCGTCGGCCTGGCATTCGTCCAACAGCACGCGATGCAGATCCGCACGATGGATCAGCGCGTAGGGATGGCCGTACATCTCCTCCAGCGGAGCTCCGCACGGGACCGTGCCGATCTCCTCCGCCGTGAGGCCGTCCTTCAGCACCAGTCGGCGGGGAAATACCGCCAGTCGGCGCGCCTGCTCCGTGAGGCCGAGCCGCGCGAAGATCTTCCACACGTTGGGGCCGAGCTGGATGCCGGCACCGATCTCGGCGAACCGCGGCGCGCGTTCGACGACCACGGTCGGGATGCGCTTGCGGGCGAGAGCGATCGCCGCGGCCAGGCCGCCGATGCCGCCGCCGACGACGATGATGGGTGCCGCGCTCATGCTTCAGCTTCGCATGAAGGCCGAGCCCCACAGATTCAAGGTGCGCTCCTCGTGCTTCCAGGCGCGCTTGGTGATCGCGTCCGGCACCACCTCCAGCTCGGCCGAGATCTCGATCAGGTAGCCCTGCGGATCCTGGATCATGAAGAACAGGTTGTTGCCGGGGCCGTGACGTCCCGGTCCCCACCACAGCGGAACGTTGAGGCTCGCCAGGTGGTCCGCCCAGTCGCGGATGTCGTTCCAGCAACGGGTCTCGTAGGAGTGATGATCGGGTCGGGTCTGCGGGCAACGAAACACCGCAAAGCTATGGTGCTCGGGATCGGAGCGGAAGAAGCCCACGGTCGGCTCGCGTTGCGCGGCGTCCTGGTACACGTAGTCGGAAGCCACGAACCCCAATTCCTCCTCGTAGAAGCGCAGCATCGCGGGCAGCGCGCTGGACGCCACGACGACGTGCTGCAGACGCCCCGGCAGCTTCGCGGCCGGCAGGCGTTCCGCAGGCACGCAAGGCGGCAGGTCGGTGCGTGGCAGCCCGAATACCGCCAGTCGTCCGTCCGGGTCGCGCACCGCGAACGCATCGGGGCTGAAGATCGCGCTCGGGCTCGCGAGCGGCTCCAGTTCGCGCGCCAGAACATGCCGCCTGAAGGCCTCGAGCTGCCCCCGGCTCTGAACTCGGAACGCCATGAAGGGCTGCTCACCCCGTTGCCCCGGCCCGATCAGAATGCGCCGATCGGGCGCCTGCATCAGCACCGTCCCGTCTTCCAGCGGCGTCGCGGCCATGCCCAGCGCGGCGCGATAGAAATCGACCAGCGCCGCCGGCTGGTCGCTGTCGAGACGGATGTGATCCAGCTGCGCCGGCCACAGTGGCGTTCTGTCGATCATCGCGAGCCGATCAGTCCAAAGAGATCTTCGCGCGCTTGGCGATATCGCCGTAGCGGCGCGATTCGACCGCGATCGCCGCGGCGATCTCGTCGGGAGACAGGGCCAGGGCTTCGAAGCCGATCGCGGTGAGGCGCTGCTGCAGATCGGGCTGCGCCAGCACCTTTGCGATGTCCTGGTTGATGCGGCTGACGATCGGCTTCGGCGTGCCGCGCGGCGCGAGCAGCGCGATCCACGACCTGACCTCGAGCTCGCGCGGCCCGCCCGCTTCGGCCACGGTGCGCACCTCGGGAAAGGCGGCGACCCGCTTCGGCGCCGCTACCGCCAGGAACTGGACTTTCCCGGCCCGGACCATGGGGCCCGCCGACGCCGCGGAGCCGAATGCCCAGGCGATGTCTCCGTTGGCCACCGCGGCGTACAGTTGCGCCATGTCCTTGAACGGGACATGGCTCATGCTGGTGTCCGTGGCGGCCTGGAGCATCGCGGCACCCACATGCCCCGGACTGCCGATGAACCAGGAGCCGTAAGTCAACTCCCCGGGCCTCGCCTTCGCCGCCCGAACCAGATCGGGCACGTTGCGCCAGGGCGAATTGGCCGCTACCACGATGAAGAAGTGGGTCTTGAGCAGCGTGGCGACGGGGACCAGGTCGCGCACGCCGTCGTAGCGTGCGTCCGCGTACAGGTGGGGCTGGAGCGCCATGTGGGTGTCGTCCAGTTCGACCAGCGTGTAGCCGTCCGGCACCGCCCCGTTGGCAGCGGCGATGGCGATGATGCCGCTTCCTCCCGGGCGATTTTCCACGACCACCGGCTGTCCCCAGAGCTTGGACAGCTTGTCCCCGACCAGGCGCAGCACCGAATCGGGGCCGCTGCCGGCCGAGAACGGCGTGATCACCCTGACCGCCTTGGTCGGGAACTGCTGTGCCCACGCACCCGGTGCGAGCGCCGCCAGCGCGAGCAAGACCGCAAGCGAGACCAGCGAGATGGGAATCGTACGTTGCATGCCGAGCCGCCGGCGCTCAGCTCGGCAAGCGGTCTGCGAGCTGCCGCTCGAACATCCAGCCGGGGTACTCGCGCGGGATGCGGCTCACTTCCTCCAGGCCGTGCAGCTCGGCGTCGGGCAGCCGCAGGTCCACCGCCGCGAGGTTGTCCATCAGCTGCTCCTGCGTCTTCGCACCGACGATCACGCTGGTCACGCCGGGCTGCGCCAGCACCCAGGCGAGTGCCACCCGCGCGACCGATACGCCGTGCGCCTGCGCCATCGGCCGCATCGCCTCGACGCAGCGAAACACGCGCTCGCGATCGACGGGCGGGAAGTCGAAGGTCGTGCGGCGCGCGCCTTCGGGTCCGGCGGCGCCGGCGCTGAACTTTCCGCTCAACAGGCCGCCCGCGAGCGGGCTCCACACCAGGATGCTCAACCCCTGGTCGCGCGCCATCGGCACGATCTCGCGCTCGAGCTCGCGGCCGGCGATCGAATAGTAGGCCTGCACGCTCTCCAGCCGGTTCCAGTCGTGCTGCGCGCTGATGCCGAGCGCCTTCATGATCTGCCAGGCGGCGTGGTTCGACACTCCGAGGTGGCGCACCTTGCCCGAGCGCACCACGTCCTCCAGGGCGCGCAGGGTCTCGTCCAACGGGGTCACCTGGTCTACGCCATGGATCTGGTACAGGTCGATGTGATCCAGGCGCAGGCGCCGCAGGCTGGCGTCCAGCTCGTGCATGATGTGCACGCGCGACAGCCCCACGCGGTTGGGAGTTGGTCCCATGCGCACACGCACCTTGGTTGCGATCACCAGGTCCTCGCGCGGCAGCCCGAGGCCGGCGAGCGCTTGCCCCACCAGCTTCTCGGATTCGCCTTCCGAGTAGACGTTGGCGGTGTCGATGAAATTGACGCCGGCGTCGAAGGCCGCCTTGATCTGCGCCTGCGCCTCGGCGGCGCCCAGGCGCCCGACCACCTCCCAGCGTCCCTTGCCGCCGTAGGTCATCGCGCCCAGGCAGATCTCCGAAACGTACAGGCCGGTGCGGCCGAGCAGGCGATAACGCATGACGGGCTCCTCCTCACGGAAAGCTGGCAGTATAGTCCTGCAAGAGCGAGGAGCAGACCATGACCGAAGTCACGTTGTCGAGCGGCCGTCGGCGGCTGATTCTGTCGGCCCTGCGGTGGGGTGGCGCAAGTCTGGTGCCGGCAGGCGCCGGCTTCTCGCTGGCTCGCGCCACCACTCCCGCTTCAGGACGCCCGCGCTTCATGAGACGCGCCTTCGAGCTGCGGCAGATGGCGCTCGAGCGGGGCGACCACGGCTATGGTGCGGTTGTCGTCAAGGACGGCGCGGTCGTGGGTGAAGGGGGCAACGCGGTGAACACGATTCCCGACCCGACTGCCCACAGCGAAGTGCAGGCGATCCGCGACGCCGCGCGTCGTTTGGGTGGGGCGCGACTGACAGGGTGCGAGCTCTTCACGAACGCGCGACCCTGTCCGATGTGCGAAATGGCGGCCTACTGGGCCGGAATCGAGCGCGTCTACTACGGCGAAGCGATCATCGACGGCGGCGCTCCACGTTACACGGCGTGCTGAGCCGGAAGCAACGGCGTAGCGGCCTACTGCACGTTCACATCGACCTTGCGAATCGACGCCGAGATCACCACGCGGCGGTCTTTTTGCAGGCAGACGATGAGCCGATCGCGGTCGACGTCCTTGGCGTCGCATTCGTGCTCGCCGGTGACCGGCTCGTGCATGCCGCGGCCTTCGACCTGCATCTTGGTCACCGGCACACCCTGCTTCGCGAGGTAGCGGGCCACCGCCCAAGCGCGCCGTTCGGACAGATACTGGTTGTAGTCCTCGGCGCCGATGCGGTCGGTGTGGCCGACGATCTCGATGCGGTCGTACTCGGCCCCCTTGAGCCGCGACACGAGCATGTCCAGCAGCTCCTTGACCTGCTCGCGCAGCACGGCCCGATCGAAGTCGAACTCGCCCTGGCCGTCCACGCCCAGCGTCATCGGCAGCAGACCGCCGAGCGTCAGCGGGATCACCTCTTCGTTGCGCGTCGCCTTCTTCCCGGGTGCTTCGACCACGCCGACGATGAGCGGCTCCTGCGCACGGGCCGTGTCCGCCTGGCCAGCGGCCGCCGCCGCGTCCTTGCTGCTGTCCGCCGCTGCGGTTACGGCGCCGGCCCCCGCGGTGGCGTCGGCCTGCGCTCCGGTCTCACCCCGCGCGGCGCTGTCCGCCTGTCCGGACGTCGTCTCGTCGCCCGCTTGCATGGCTGCGGTGTTATCGTCCTGCGCGCCTGTCAAGCCCTCGGCTCCCGTCGCTGAGCCCCTGGCGTTTGCATCCTCAGCGTTCGCATTCCCACCGCTCGCATCGGCGTCCGATGCCGCGCTTGCATCGCCTGCTCGACCCGAGGCGCCCGCCTCGCTCGACGCGTCGCCGCTTTCCCTGCCGGGCTCGCTGCGCGCCTCCGAGCCGGCGCCCGCGGTGTCTGCTGCGGTTCCGGCCTGGGCATCGTCCAGCGCGTCCTCGCTGCCGGCGGTGCTCCCGCCGTCGTCCGCGTCGCGAGCGGCGTGATCCTCGAAGCCGCTGCCGGCGCCCGACGCTCCGTCCTGTGCTGCGCTCTCCGGCGTCTGCGTGCCGCCAGCATGCCGTGGCGCCTCGGATTGCATGCCGCCTTCGTCGCCGTACGTAGTGCCCGCAGACGCGGCTGGCGCAGAAGCGCTGTTCGATGCCGGATCCGACGTTCCCGCGGCGCCACCGCCTAACGGTGTCGCATAGTTCACTTCCTCACGTTCATACGGGGCATCGGCCGCCTTCGCCTTTGCAACGCGTGCCGTCGACGCCGCCGAGCTGGCCTTCCATGACGAGGAGGTCGTGCAGGCACACAACAGCGCGGCGGCGAGCACGGCGCTCCACCGGATGCCGGCCTTGGCCAGGCTCGCCGAGGCCGGCAGCGCGCGATTTCGATCGTTCATAGACTGTCTCCTGTTATCGGCTGGCTCCCTGCTTGAAGTGCGTGTCGGGTCCCGGTGTTTGCGACAGCGCGGGGCTTGCGACAGCGTCCTGGCGCGGCCTGTCCCGCTGCCGGTCGTTGCCCGCCGACACTCGCGGATGCGGACAGTGCCGCCAGCAGGCGACACGTCGCTTCTTGCGACTTGCATATTGAGGCAAATCATATGGCCGCAAGCGTACAAGTCAAGCCCAGCGGTGCGCGCTCCGCGCGCTGGCTGTTGTCTGGCCGGCGCGTCTTCGCGGCGCCGGCAGCACGCATCGACTTGCGCCCCGCAGGCATTCGAGCCGGGTGTGCAGCTTCGACCATGTTGGAATATACTTCGTTCGCGCTTTCAGCTGCAGCCCGGCGCACACCCCCTGTCGTGCGGGGCGCCTCTTGCGCCACCGGCTGCTATTCCTGAGTCCCGGTGCGCCCGGCGCACCGTTCCACTTGCAGGAGGATCTCCTTGACTTCTCCGTCTCTTCGATCGCTGTCGCCGCTGTTGTGCCTCACCGCCGTGGTTGTCCTGGGCTGCACGGTCAAGCCGCAGAACATCCGGCTCGACCCGCAGGTTCAGACCGCGCCTTCCAGTGTGGGGCAGGGTACGAAAGTGTGGCTGGAGGTGAAGGACGTGCGCCCCAAGAAGACGCTGGGCGTGGTCGGCGACCTGAACGGGAGCTACGCGCACGTCTCGGTGGAGGACGATTTCTCGACCCAGATGTACCAGAGCATCTCCGGTGCGCTGCGCCGGATGGGATTCGACGTTTCTCCGACGCCGGTGTCGGAGGCGCGCTCGCTGGTGGTGGAGGTGCGTGACATCGAGTATCAAGCACTCAAGCAGGGCTTGACCTACGACACCGAGACCAAAGTCGCTATCGGGGCGCTCGCCAAGAGCGCCGAGGGCACCTACGAGCGTCTTTATACCGCGGGCGCGAAGAAGAGCTCGCCGATCCAGCCCAGCGCGGGCGACAACCATCGGATCGTGAACGACACGGTATCCGGTGCGCTGCAGGAGATGCTGAACGACGATCGCCTGACCGCAACGCTGGTCCAGTAGCCGGGTCTTCGCGCAGCGCGGGCAACCGGTCGCGCACGGCGTCTATACTGCGCGGCTGGAGGGGGGCGCCGGCTTTGCGAGTAGAGCCTTCGGCGCCCCAGCTGGCCCCGGCCTATGAGCCCCGGGATATGACCCTCGGCACATGACTCTGGCGCAGACGCGCAGCGGAGCGCTGCATTACGAGGTATGCGACATCGTTCCGGCCTGGGCTCCCCGGCCAGAGGCGATCGTGTTCCACCACGGGGTGGCGGCGAGCCTGGACATCTGGGTCGGCTGGCTGCCGGTGCTGGCGACGCGCTATCGCCTGGTGCGCTTCGACATGCGCGGATACGGCCAGTCCGCGCGCCCCTCCGCCGGGATCGACTGGTCCTTCGACCTGCTGGTCGAGGACCTGCTGAGTGTCGCGGATGCCGTCGGCGCGGAACGCTTTCACGTGGTGGGCGAATCGATCGGCGGCACCGCCGCGCTCGCCTGTGCGCTCAAGGCCCCGGAGCGCCTGCTCAGCATCACCTTGTCCAACGCCTCGGCGCGTGGCGCACTGATCGGCAATGTCTCGGGCTGGCGCGAACTGGTGGCGCAGCGCGGGCAGGCCGGTTGGGCGAGGCAGATGATGGAGTGGCGTTTCCACGCGGACGCCTTGGCGCCGGACATCGCTGCTTGGTATCTGCGCCTGCACGAAACCTGCGATCTGCAGGTATCGTTCGCGCTGGCCGACCTGCTGCTGCGCACCGACTTGACGCCGCGCCTGGGCGAGATCGCGCTGCCGACGCTGCTCCTGGCGCCCGACGCCAGCCCGTTCATCCCGCCGGAGGTGATGGTGGACATGCGCAGCCGGATTCCCGCTGCCGAGCTGCAGGTGTTCGCGCACGCCAGGCATGGCCTGCCGCTGTCGCACGGCGCGCGCTGCGCGCGCGTGCTGCGCGACTTCCTGCAGCGGCGCTGCGGCTGAGGAGATCGTGTGAGCATGGATGGATATGCGACGCTGGCGTGCGAGATGCGCGTCCCGCATGTGCTGCTGGTCACGCTCAACCGCCCGCAAGTGCGCAACGCCTTCAACACGCAGATGGGCGAGGAGCTGCTCGACCTGTGGACGCGCCTCGCCGAAGAGGCGGGCGAGGCGCGCTGCGTGGTGCTCACCGGCGCCGGCGAGCAGGCGTTTTGCGCCGGCGCCGACCTCAAGGAGCGCAACGGCATGACGCAGGAGGCGTGGCGCCGGCAGCACGAGCTGTTCGAGCGCGCCTTCTGGGCGCTGGGGGATCTGCCGCTGCCGGCGATCGCCGCGGTCAACGGCCCGGCCTACGCCGGCGGGCTGGAGCTCGCTCTGATGTGCGACTTCATCTACGCGGTGCGCTCGGCGCGCTTCGCGCTTACCGAAGTGTCGCTCGGCATCATGCCCGGAGCCGGTGGCACGCAGAATCTGCCGCGCGCCGTGGGCGAGCGGCGCGCCAAGGAGATCATCCTCACCGCGCGCCCGTTCGGCGCCGAGGAGGCGCACCAATGGGGGCTGGTGAACCGCCTGTGCGAGCCGGGCGAAGCGGTGGCGGCCGCCCTGGACACCGCCTTGGCCATTGCCCGCAACGCGCCGCTCGCCGTGCGGCAGGCGAAGAAATCGGTGCGCTACGGGATGCAGATGGACATCGGCAGCGCCTATCGCTTCGAGGTGGAAGCCTACAACCGCCTGGTGGACACCGAGGACCGGCGCGAGGGCATCCGCGCCTTCAACGAGAAACGCAAGCCGGACTTCAAGGGACGTTAGCGGCCTAGCGCAGCGCGTCGTGCGCCGTCTCCGGCAGCGCGAAGATCACGGCGGTCGACACCAGCGCCGCGCCGATCAGATAGAACGTCGGCGACAGCGGTGAGCCGGTCGCGCCGATCAGCCAGGTGGCCACGTACGGCGCGAAGCCTCCGAACACGGCGACCGCGAGGCTGTAGCCGGTGGACATCCAGGTGGTGCGCGATTCGGTCGGGAACATCTCCGCGATGGCGGCGGGCCCGGGTCCAGAGAAGAGCGCCACGGTCAGCGCGAAGACGATCTGCACCAGCAGCACCGTGGCGAAGGTGCCGGTTTGCACCATGGCGCCGAACAGCGGCCAGGGCAGCAACACGAACCCGACGCAGCAGGCGAGCAGCAGGGGCCTGCGGCCGATGCGGTCCGACAGATGCCCGATCACCGGGATCGCCAGCACCAGAACCATCAGGCACAGCGTGTTCGACCACAGCGCCTGCGTGCGCGTCAGGCCCGCGTACTTCTGCGTGAAGGTGGGCATGTAGGTGAGTACGATGTAGTAGGCGACCGTCCACAGCACGGTGAACCCGAACGCTTTCGCGGCGAGCCGCCAGCCCGCCCAGGCTTCGACCGGCGCAATGCGGGTCTGGACCGCCTGGTATGCGGGCGTCTCTTCCACGTTGCGGCGCATGTACATGCCCACCGGGAGCAGCAGCACACCGATCAGGAACGGCAGGCGCCAGCCCCAGGCGTCCATCTGCTCGGCGCTGAGCAGAGTGCTCACCAGCGCGGCGCTGCCCGAACCCAGCAGGAACCCGGCTGCCACGCTCGCCTGCTGAAAGCTGCCGAAGAAGCCGCGGCGCTGCGCCGGCGCCCATTCGACGATGAAGGCGGTGGCACCGCCCCATTCACCCCCCGCCGAGAAGCCCTGCAGCAGGCGGCACCCCACCAGCAGCGCCGGCGCCAGGACGCCGATGCTGTGGTAATCGGGAATCAGGCCGATGCCGACCGTGCCCAGCGCCATCAGCACGATGGTCAACACCAGCGCGGCTTTGCGGCCACGGCGGTCGGCCAGGCGGCCGATCAGAACGCCGCCCAGCGGGCGCACCACGAAGCCCACGCCGAACGCGGCGAAGGCCGACAGCAGGCCGGTCAGCTCATCGCTCGCCGGAAAGAAGCGCCGGGCGATGATCGTCGCCAGGTAACCGTAGACCGCGAAGTCGTACCACTCGAGGACGTTGCCGACCACTGCCGCCGCGATAGCGCGGCCTGATGCGCCCTTAAGGCGCGACTTAAAAACCGTTTCCCCCTTCACGAGCCGGGGCGCTCACGCCTGCGGCAAGCTCAGATGCGCGCGGAAGCGGTTCTTCAGGAACACCGCGTCGCGCGAGGGCAACGAGCGCGGCGGGTTGTGCGCGCTGACGCGCACCACGCCCAGGATCGGTCCGCCGCCGCGCTGGAACACCTCGCGCAGCTGCGCGACTGCGGCGAGATCTGCGGCCTCGAAGGTTTTCTGGAAGCCGCAACCGCGCGCAATGGCGCACAGGTCCGCGCCGTAGCCGGTGTGGCTGCGCTGCATGCCGGTCTCGGCGTAGCTGCCGTTGTCGATCACCGCGATGCCCAGATTGGGCGGCTTCGCCACCGCGCCGATGGTGGCCAGCGCACCCAGTCCCATGAGCTGCTCGCCGTCGCCGGTGATGACCAGCACGCGCCGCGCCGGTTGCGCCAGCGCCAGCCCCAGGCCGATCATGGCCGCACCGCCCATCGCACCCCACAGATAGAAGTTGCCGGGGTGATCGCCGGCGGCGTGCACGTCGTAGGTGGTGGAGCCCAGGCCGCTTACCACCAGCGCATCGCCGCGCGCTTCGAGCAAGGCGGCGACCGCCTGGCGGCGGTCGAGCGCGTAACGCAGATCGGTCACCATATCTTCTTGCCCAGCATGCGCTGCGAGAGCAGCACGGCCACCTGCTGGTCGCCGTCGAAGGCGAGATCGGCGGCGGCTGCCACCGTCTCGGCCACTTCCTCCACCGAGTCGGCGCGATAGACGCGCACGCCAATGGCCTCCAGGCTCGGTTGCGTCGCGCGGCTCATCGGCACCTGCCAGGGATTGAACTCGCTCCACTCCCCGCGCATGGTGACCAGCATCAGCAGCGGGAAGCGCGCGATCGACGCCAGCGACAGCATGTTGATGCAGTTGCCCACGCCGCTCGATTGCAGCAGCAGCACCGCGCGCTGCCCGCCGAGCCACGCGCCTGCGGCCAGCGCCACGCCTTCCTCCTCGGTGGTGAGCGGCACCGTGCGCGCGCTCGGATCGTCGGCGAACAGGGCGATCAGCCGGGCGTGGCCGGCATCGGGCACGTAGGAAACCTGCTGCACGCGCGCGTCCTTGAGCACACGGTGGATCTCGGCCGGCCAGTCGCGCCCGCCGGGTATCGAAGAGGAGGTCCCGGCCGAAGAAGAGGGTCCGCCGGGTACCGAAGAAGAGCGTCGAGCGGGCGGGGAAGCTGCTGTCATGATGTCCGGGGTGGCGATCGGGTGGCGCAAGGCTACCACGGGCTCGCCGCTCGCGGTGGGAGCGGGCTGCTTCGGCTTGAGCGACAATAGCGCGTTCGCGGCGCAGCCGCGAACGCAGAACCCCGAAGGAGCAGTGCATGAGCACGACCAAGAAGTTCGCCTCGCAGGCCGACCTGGCGGAGAAGAAGATCAGCTTCGACAAGCTGAGCGAGCACGCCTACGCCTACACCGCGGAAGGCGATCCGAACACCGGCATCGTCGTCGGCGACGACGCGGTGATGGTGATCGACACCCAGGCCACCCCGGTGATGGCGCAGGACGTGATTCGCCGTATCCGCGAGGTGACCGACAAGCCCATCGAGTATGTGGTGCTGTCGCACTATCACGCGGTGCGTGTGCTGGGCGCATCCGGCTACAAGCCGCGGCACATCATCGCGAGCCGCGACACCTATGAGCTGATCCGGGAGCGCGGCGAGCAGGACATGAAGAGCGAGATCGAGCGCTTCCCGCGCCTGTTCCGCGCGGTCGAGTCGGTGCCCGGGCTGACCTGGCCGACGCTTGCGTTCGAGAAGCGCATGACGGTGTGGCTGGGCAAGCTGCAGGTGGAGATCATGCAGCTCGGGCGTGGCCACACCAAGGGCGACACGGTGGTGTGGCTGCCGCAGGAGAAGATCCTGTTCTCGGGCGACCTGGTGGAGTTCGACGCCACGCCCTACACCGGCGACGCCTACCTCGGCGACTGGCCCGCAACGCTGGACGCCATCGCCGCGCTGCAGCCCGCCAAGCTGGTGCCGGGGCGCGGCGCGTCGCTGCAGACCCCGGCGCAGGTGAAAGCCGGGCTGGACGCCACGCGCGCGTTCGTCGTCGAGATGTTCGAGTCGGTGAAGCGCGGTGCCGCCGCGGGCAAGGATCTGCGCACCGTGTACCGCGAGACTTACGGCCTGCTCAAGCCCAAGTTCGGGCACTGGGTCATCTTCGACCACTGCCTGCCGTTCGACGTATCGCGCGCGTACGACGAGGCCACGCGCTATCGCGATCCGCGCATCTGGACCGCCGAACGGGACAAGGAAATGTGGCAGGCGCTGGAGGGCTGAGCCGATGGCCGAGCGACAAGGCAGCGCCCCACAACAGAAAGACGCCGCACAACAGAAGGACTCCCCACAACGGAAAGACTCTGGGCTGCGCTACCAGACGGGTTTCGCCAACGAGTTCGCGACCGAAGCGCTGCCCGGTGCGCTGCCGCTGGGACAGAACTCTCCGCAGAAGTGCCCGTACGGGTTGTATGCCGAGCAGTTGTCGGGGACCGCCTTCACCGCGCAGCGCGGCGCGAACCGCCGTTCGTGGCTGTACCGGATCCGGCCGGCGGCGGTGCATCGCCCGTTCCGGCGCGTGGATCACGAGACGCTCACCAGCAACTTCACCTCCACCGCCACGCCGCCGAACCAGCTGCGCTGGGACCCGATGCCGATGCCGGCCGCCTCCACCGACTTCGTCGACGGGCTGGTGACCATGGCGGGCAACGGCGATCCGCATGCCCAGAGCGGCTGCGGCATTCACCTGTACGCGGCCAACCGCTCGATGAGCGGCCGCTTCTTCTACAACGCGGACGGGGAGATGCTGATCGTTCCGCAGCAGGGGCGTCTGCGCTTCGCCACCGAGTTGGGATTGATCGACGCCGAGCCGCAGGAGATCGTCGTCATCCCGCGCGGGGTGCGCTTCCGCGTCGAGCTGCTGGACGCGACCGCGCGCGGCTACATCTGCGAGAACTTCGGCGCCGCCTTCCGCCTGCCCGACCTGGGCCCGATCGGATCGAACGGCCTGGCCAATCCGCGCGACTTCCTCACGCCCGTGGCGTGGTACGAAGACAAGGAGGGCGGCTACGAGCTGCTGGCGAAGTTCATGGGCAACCTGTGGGCGGCGGGAATCGGCCATTCGCCGCTGGACGTGGTCGCCTGGCACGGCAACCACGCGCCGTACAAATACGATCTGCGCCGCTTCAACGTCATCGGCTCGATCAGCTACGATCATCCGGACCCGTCGATCTTCTTGGTGCTGCAGTCGTTGAGCGACACGCCCGGCTGGGACAGCATCGATTTCGTCATCTTCCCGCCGCGCATCCTCGCCATGCAGCACACCTTCCGGCCGCCGTGGTTCCACCGCAACGTCGCCAGCGAGTTCATGGGCCTGATCCACGGCGCGTACGACGCAAAGGCCGAGGGTTTCGTGCCGGGCGGGGCCAGCCTGCACAACTGCATGAGCGGCCACGGGCCCGACGCCGCCACCTTCGAGAAGGCCAGCAACGCCGACCTGTCGAAGCACGACGTCATCCGCGACACCATGGCGTTCATGTTCGAGAGCCGCTGCGTGATCCGCCCCACCGCGTTCGCGCTGCAGTCGCCGCAGTTGCAGGCCGACTACTACCAGTGCTGGCAGGGGCTGAAGAAAAACTTCAACCCCTCGACCCCGTAGCAGTCTACGCCATCGCGTCGTAGTCCAGCGGCGCGGCGGTTTCCATCATCACACGCTCGGGCTCGCGCTGCGCTTCGGCCGCGTGCCGTTCGGACTCGGACTTGAGCTGCGCCTCCATGTACGCGCCGAGATAGCGCCCGCGCGCGACGATGGCGCGGCCCACCCGCAGGCGCTCGGCCTCGAAGCGCTGCAGACCCGCGGGCACGTCTCCGCCGGCGGCGGCGATCGACTGCACCAGCGCCAGCGCGTCGCCAGCGCCCTTGGGCACGCCCATGGCGACGTGCGGGCGCGCGACGAACGCGGCGTCGCCGATGATCGCCACTCGGCCGAAGGCGAGCCGTTCCGGCTCGATGTCGAGGATGGGCTGAAAGAAATGCAGCTTGCCGTGGCGCAGCGCCTCGGCGAACTGCGGCGCGAGCACGCCCGGCGCGATGCCCACCATCTCTTCGCGGATCGCGCTGCTGAGCAGCGACGGCGGGATGCCGTTGGGATGGTAGCGCCCGCGGTCGTCGGTCATGAAGCGCGGCAGGTCCTCGGCCTCGCGCACCGGGTGATACCAGACCACGTTGTACTGCCGTCGACCGGGCGCCACGCTGTGATCGGGGCCGGGCACCGGATAGCCGATTCCCTGCTCACCCGGCGCCACGCACACCGTGTAGCGGTTGAACAGCGGGGCGAAGACAGCGGGGGTCAGGTCGCGCTCGTCGGCCAGGCAGCGCCACGCCAGGTAGCCCGAGTAATAGGGCTGCAGCTCCGGCAGGAACTGGCTGCGCACGGTCGAGCGCAGGCCGTCGGCGCCGATCAGCAGATCGCTGTCCACGCGCTGCCCGCCGGCGAACACCGCGCTCACCCGATCCGCGCGCTGCTCCACGCGCTCGAGCGCCATGCCGCCGTGGTAACGGTCCGCGGGATAGACGTTCCTCAGCGCCTGATACAGACGTCCCCACGAGGTCATCGACTGCGCGAACACGCGCTCGACGATCACGCTGCCGGTGCGGTCCAACGCGATGCGGGCGGGCAGCTCGATGCCGAGCGAGCGCTCGGTCTCGTCCACGCCGGCGGCCTGGAAACTGCTGACCAGGCCGGGCAGGATGGTGATGCCCGCGCCGCGGCCCTCGAGGTCGCCGGAGGCACGCTCGAACACGTGCACGTCCCAGCCCGCGCGATGCAGCAGGTTGCCGGCGATCAGTCCGGCGATGGAACCGCCGATGACGAGCGCTCGTCCCGGGTTCGCTGGCCTCATTCGCCCTCTCGATCAGTCCACGCGATCGCTCGGCAGCCCGGCCTGCTTCTCGGCGAGCTTGATCGCCGCCATGTAGTCCTCGTCGCCGAAACCCTGGCCGACGAGCGTCTGCATCAGCTGGCGCGTGAGCGCGGTGAGCGGCATCGACACTTGCTGCGCCCGCGCGCAGGCCATCATCAGATCGATGTCCTTCAGCACCAGCGGCGGCGTCATGGTCGGGGTGAAGTCCCGCCGCTTCATCAGCTCGGCCTTCACCTTCAGCCACGGCGAGGCGAGCGCGCTCTGCGCCAGGGCGTCCAGCATGACGCTCCAGTCCAGCCCGGCCTTGCGGCCGAGCGTCACCGCCTCGGCCATCGCCTGCGCGAAGACGTACACCAGCGCATTGACCACCAGCTTCATGACGCGCGCCTGCTCGTCCGCGCCGAGATAGACCTGCGCCTTGCTGAAGCGCTCGCAAACGGGCTTGATCCGGTTCCAGGCGTCCAGCGGGCCCGAGACCAGCACCGTCAGCTCGCCCTTCTGCGCCTGCGCGGCATTGCCCGAGATCGGCAGCCGCAAGTAGGCGACCCCGCGCCGCGCCGCTTCCTGCGCGACCTGCTCGGACACTTCCACCGATACCGTGCTGGTCTCGGCGAAGACGGCGCCGGGCTGGACGTTGGCCAGCACACCGCCCGGCCCGAGCGCGACCTCCCGCAGTGCCGCGTCGTCCGAGACCGAGGAGAACACGATGCCGGCGCCGCGCGCGCACTCCGCCACGGATTGCGCCTCCGTCGCCCCGCGCGCCACGAGCTTCTGGCGGCTCGCGGCAGTGCGCGAGTACACGCGCACCGGATAGCCGGCCTGCAACAGGAATCCGGCCATCGGCACGCCCATGCGGCCGGCGCCGATCCAGCCGATCTGCGGCAACGTCGCCATCGTTGGTTTTCCTTTCCCGAGTGTTCTATTGTCCGAGGTAATAGCTCTTCACCAGGTCGCTGCGCTGCAGCTCTTCCAGGTCCCTGCCTTCGAACGCGATCTCGCCGTGCACGATGATATAGCCTCGATCGGCGATGCGGCTCGCTTCGTGGAAATTCTGCTCGGCCATCAGCACGGTCAGGCCGGCGCGCTGCTTCAGGTCGCGGATCACGTCGATGGTCTGCCGCACCAGCATGGGCGACAGACCCACCGAGGGCTCGTCGACCAACAACAACTTCGGCGAGGACATGATGGCGCGGGCGATGGCGAGCATCTGCTGCTGGCCGCCGCTCAAGCTGCCGGCGAGCTGGTCCGGCCGGTCGCGCAGGATCGGAAACGCCTCGTAGCACAGCGCCAGGTTGTCGCGAATCGACGGGCGCGCCGCCTGCCGGAACGCCCCGAGCAGCAGGTTCTCCTGCACGGTCAGGCGCGGGAACAGCCGGCGCCCCTCCGGCACCATCGCCACGCCGAGGCCGACGATCTGTGCCGGGCTCTTGCCGGTGAGGTCGAAGCGGCTGCCGTTCAGCTCCAGCACGACGGAGCCGCGCGCCGGCCGCAGCAGGCCCATGATGCACTTCATCAGTGTGCTCTTGCCGTTGCCGTTGGTGCCCAGCAGCGCCACCGTCTCGCCCTGGCGCACCTCCAGCGACACGCCGTGCAGCGCGCGGACCGCGCCGTAGCCGGCCTCCAGGCCTTGTACGCTCAACTTAAGCACCGAGGTAGATCCTGCGCACCATGGGGTCCGCGGCGATCGTCGCCGGCGGCCCCTCGGCCATCACGCGCCCGGCGTCCAGGCAGACCACGCGCTCCGAGAAGCGCATGATCGCGCGCATGATGTGCTCGATCATGAGGATGGTCACGCCGCGCTCGCTCAGCGTGAACAGCAGCGCCAGCACCTCGTCCACCTCGGTCGAGGACAGCCCGGCCATCACCTCGTCCAGGATCAGCAGCCGCGGGCGCGCCGCCATGGCGCGCGCCAGCTCGAGCTTGCGCAGCCCGACCTGGGTGAGCGTGGCGGCGAGCGCGTCGGCGCCGGCCTGCAAGCCCATCTGGTCGAGGATCGCCAGCGCTTCGGCGCGGATGTCGGCGGCGGCCAGCGGCCCCCGGCGCTTCGAATCCCGGGGCGCGAGGTCCCGGTCTGTCAGATCCCGGCGCGCCACGTATTCCAGCGGCACCGCGACGTTGTCCACCAGGCTCATGCTGGCGAACGGCCGCGGGATCTGGAAGCTGCGCGCGATGCCCAGCCGCGTGCGCTGGTACGGCGCGAGCCCGGTGACGTCGTGACCGTCGAACAAGATCGTCCCGCGATGGCCGCGCAGCGCCCCGCATATGCAGTTGATCAGCGTGGTCTTGCCCGAGCCATTCGGTCCGATGATTCCCAGTCGCTCGCCGGCGCGCACGCCGAGGCTCACGTCCGTGAGAGCGGCGAAGCCGCCGAAGCGCTTGGATACAGATTGCACGTCGAGCAGGGCGGCGTTCACTTTGTGCCTCGCAGCCGCGACAGGCGCTGCAGCAGGCCGACGATGCCCTGCGGCGCCACCACCACGAAGGCCACCAGCAGGAGGCCGACGATCAGGACGTTCAACTCCGAGGACACGGTGACCGTGACGATCTGCTGCGTGGAGCCCAGCAGCAGCGCGCCGATCACCGGACCCAGCCAACTGCCCGTGCCCCCGACGATGGGCATGGCGAGCGCCGACACCGCATAGTTCAGGCTGAACGCCGAGGTGGGTTCGATGTAGCTCATGTACAGCGCCAGGGGCGCGCCAGCCAGCCCCATCAGCGCACCCGAGGCGGTTGCCGCGAACAGCTTCAAGTTGAGCGTCGGCACGCCCAGCGATTCCGCCGCCTCTTCGCTGTCGCGCAGCGCGCGCAGCCCGCGGCCGATCCAGGAGGTCTCGATGTAGCGTGCGACGGCCACCGCCAGCACCGCGAACAGCGTCATGGCGACGAACAGCATGCGCGTGTAGGAGCCGAACAGCGGCGGGGCAGGGGGCTGCAGCACGGCGGTGCCGCGCGCGCCGCCGACGAAGCCCCAGTTGACCACCAGCGTCTCGCAGATCACGGCGATCGCCACGGTGGCGATGGAGAAGAACACGCCGCGCAGGCGCATGGTGAGCGCGCCGACCGCCAACCCCATCAAGCCGGTCACCGCCATCGCGGCGGCGAGCTGCGCGGCCAGCGGCGCCTCGAACGCCTTGAACAGCGCTACCGCGACATAGGCGCCGATGCCGAAGAAGGCCGCGGAGCCGAAGTTCACATAGCCCGCGTAGCCTCCCAGGATGTTCCAGGCGGTGGCGAGCACGACGAACTGCAGCACCACATAGCCGGCGAAGAAGAAGTACTCGTTGTCGACGACCTGCGTCGTGGCGAGCGCGGCCGCCAGCAGCGCAGCCGCGCCGATGCCGAAGTTGAGCCAGCCGCGCATCGCGCCCTCAGCGTCCGAACAGGCCAGCCGGGCGGATCGCCAGCACCAGCAGCAGCAGCCCGAAGGCGACCGCCGGCGCCCAGGATGCGCCCAGCGAGGTGAGCACGATGCTCTCCGCGACACCCAGGATCACGCCCGCGGCGAGCGTTCCCGGCATGCTGCCCAGGCCGGCCAGCACCGCCACGCAGAACGTGCGGCCGATGTACAGCCTGCCCAGGCCCGGCTCGACCGGCTGCACGATGATCAGCAGCGCGCCCGCCAGGGCGCAGGTGCCGGTGGCGATGCCGAACGCCCATTGCTTGATCCGCACCGGATCGGCGCCCATCAGCGCCAGGGCGGTCTGGTCCTGCGCCACCGCCTTGATCGCGCGGCCGGTGAAGGTGCGCGAAAGGTACAGAGCGAGCGTGCCGGTGAGCAGCAGCGCCACGCCGAAGGCGACCAGCATGCGGATCGGCAGGCGCAGCTCGCCGAGCGCCACACTGCGGCCGATGTAAGCCGCCTCGACCATGCGCTGGTCCACGCCGAAGGCCAGGATCAGCGCCACCTCGACGATGAAGGCGATGCCGAACAGGAACGCCAGGCCGCCCAGGCCGGCGTCGCGGCGCCCCTCGAACACCGCGTGATACAGGCGGTATACGCCCAGCCCGCCGACGAAGAACAGCGGCGTCAGCAGCGCCCCGGCGAGCAGCGGATCGACCCCGTAGGTGCCGAGCAGATAGGCGCCGTAGGCGCCCAGCACCAGGAAGGCCGGATGCGCGATCTGCGGCACGTCGAGCAGCCCGAACGCCACCGACAGCCCGACGCTCACCGCCGCGTAGAAGCAGCCGAGCAGCACGCCGGCGATGACGGCTTCGATCAGCAGTTCGAGCGGCACGGGTTCGCAGTCAGGGCGTGAGCCACGGTTCAACGCGCCTGGGCGCGCAGGCGCGGCAGGCCGGCCGCTTCCACCGGGTCGATGTCGATCTGCATGCGCAGCAGCGCCGCCCCGATGGTCTTGCCGAGGTTGTCGCTGCGCAGGCTGCGCGCCGCGCCGCCTTGCAGCGCGCGGTTGAGCACGAATTTGAGCGCGAGGATGTTGTCGAGCGGATAGCGCTCCACCGGGCCCTCGGCGAGCCACGCGAAATGCGCGGCCACGCGCTCGGCGGTGACCTCGCGCTTGATCACGGCATAGCTCGGCGCGTCGTAGGCGAACAGGCCGATGTCCGCGCGGTCGGCCTTGTCGCCGCTGCGCGCGTGCGCGATGCGCGCCAGCAGCACCTTCACGCCACCTCCAGCAGGGAGACGTCCACCCGGGTCTCGACCAGCTCGCGCGCGACCAGCGCGGGCCACACGCCGAGCAGCTGGCTGCCGGGCGTGACGCCGTGGAATCCGCTCATGTAGGGCGGGCCGGACAGGGCGAGCCAGGGGAAGTGGCGGCCCAGGCCGTCCGCGTGCCGCTTGTCTTGCGTGCGCACGGCCACGCGCACCCAGACTTCGTTAAGATCCTCGCGCTGCGAAACGTCCGCGTGCGGCCCGAGAAACGCGTCGAGCCCCAAGTACTCGACCAGCATCTCGTCGATCGGCACGCGCTGCTCCTGCAGCGACTGCCGCACCAGCGCCACCGCCGCCTGCGCCTTGCGAAAGGCATCCGGCCAGCAGAAGCCGACCACGCTGCTGCCCATCCAGCCGTCTTCGTAGCCGGCGAGGATCTTGAGCCGCTCGGGTCGCGGGCGCCCGCCGGCGCCCTTGACCGCGACGCGATCGCCGCCCAGATCGGCGAGCGTGAGCGTGCCCATGTCCAGCACCACATCGGGCGAAACATAGCGGTGTGGGTCGTGCACCTCGTACAGGAGCTGCTGGCGCACGGTGTCGAAATCGACGCGGCCGCCGGTGCCCGGCGCCTTGGTGATGACCGCGCTGCCGTCCTCGCTCACCTCGGCGATGGGGTAGCCGATGTGGCCGAGATCCGGAATCTGCGCCCAGGCGTCCGCGGCGCCGAAGTTGCCGCCGCTGCCCTGGCCGGAGCACTCCAGCAGATGGCCGACCGTAAGCCCCTGCGCCAGGCGCCCCCAATCGTCCCAGGCCCAGCCGAACTCGTGCACCAGCGGGCCGAGGAACAGCGCGGCGTCAGCGACCCGTCCGGTCAACACGATGTCAGCCCCCTGCGCCAGCGCATCGGCGATCGGTTTGGCGCCCAGGTAGGCGTTGGCGAACACCAGGCGGCTGCGCACCGCGGCGATGTCCGCGCCGGTGTCCAGATGCGCCAGCGGCTCGCCCGCCGCGTGAAGCTCGTCGATGCGCCCGATGACGTCGTCGCCGGTGACCGCGGCGATGCGCGCGGTCCAGCCGTTGGCGGCAAAAGCGCTCGCCAGCGCCGCGCGCGCCGCCAGCGGGTCGAGCCCGCCGGCGTTGAGGACGAATTTCACGCCACGCGGCTGCGCCAGCGGCCACAGCGCGGACAGCATCGGCACCAGGTCGCGGGTGAAGCCCGCGCCGGGATTGCGCGCGCGGTCCTTCTGCAGGATCGCGAGCGTCAGCTCGGCGAGATGATCGGAACCGATGTACTGCACGCCGCCGCGCTCGATGCTGGCGCGCACCGGCAGCCAGGAGTCGCCGTAGAAACCGAGGCCAGCGCCGATGCGGACGGTTTTCATGGTGTGCCGAACAGGGAGCGGGCATCTTAGCAGGACGCCCGGCGGCGATGGCGTCCCTGCCGGTTGTCACGAGCGCGACAGTGCCGATACACTGCCGGCGCGGGCGCGCGGCTGCATCGCGCATGCCCGACGACAAACTGCAAGGGGGAGCGCGTGCAGCTGCTGCAGATCCTGGTGAGCGGCGCCTCGCAGGGTTGCATCTACGGCCTGATCGCCATCGGGTTCGTACTGATCTACAAGGCCACCGAGACGGTCAACTTCGCCCAGGGCGAGCTGATGATGCTCGGCGCCTTCGCCGGGCTGGCGGCGGCAACCCTGCTCGGGCTGCCCTACTGGGCCGCGTTCCTGGCAGCGGTCGCCGCCCTGGCGCTGTTCGGGCTGGCCACCGAGCGCGTGGTGTTGCGCCCGATCCTGGGCCAGCCGGCGTTCGCCATCGTCATGGTCACCATCGGCATCGGCTACGTGGCGCGCGGGCTGATCACCATGGTGCCGGCGATCGGCACCGACACGCACGCGCTGCCGACGCCGTTCCAGGACGAGCTGGTGCGGCTCGGCGGCCTGGTGATCGGGATGGAGCACGTGGTGGTGATCGGAACCACGGTGGCGCTGTGCGCGCTGCTGTTCGCGCTGTTCCGGCTCACCAAGGTCGGCATCGCCATGCAGGCGGCATCGCAGAACCAGCTCGCCGCTTATTACATGGGCATTCCGGTGCGGCGGCTGAACGGTTTGATCTGGGCGATCAGCGCCGCCGTGGCCGCGGTCGCCGGCATCCTGCTCGCGCCCATCACCTTCGTGCACGCCAATATGGGCTTCATCGGGCTGAAGGCGTTCCCGGCAGCCGTCATCGGCGGGTTCGGCAGCCTGCCCGGCGCCATCGTGGGCGGGCTGATCATCGGCCTGGTCGAGGCGCTGGCCGGCTTTTACCTGCCCGAGGGATTCAAGGACACGGCCGCTTACGTGGTGGTGCTGCTGATGCTGGTGGTGAAGCCCAACGGCCTGTTCGGCGAGACCATGCATAAGAAAGTCTGATGCGTTTCCTGTTCAAGACCGACTACGACCAGGACATCCGCCTGTTCCGGCACGGCGGGCAGCGGTTCTGGTATGCGCTGCTCGGCATCGGGCTGGTCGCGGCCCCATGGGCGCTGTCGGAGTACCAGCTCGCGCAAGCCTCGCTGATCTGCATCTACGGCATCGTCGGCCTGGGGCTGATGCTGCTCACCGGGTATACCGGCCTGGTTTCCATCGGGCACGCGGCGTTCCTCGGAGTGGGGGCCTATGCCGAGGCGATTCTCGCTGCACGCGGCTGGCCGCTGCCGCTGTCGTTCGCGGCGGCCATGCTGCTGTCGGCGGCGGTGGGTGTCGTGGTCGGGCTGCCCGCGCTGCGTGTGCGCGGCATCTACTTGGCGATCGCGACGCTGGCCTTCGGCTTCATCGTCGAGGAGATCATCACGCGCTGGGAAGCGCTCACCGGCGGCAACTCGGGATTGCCGGTGGCCGCCGCCAGCCTGCTCGGCCGCGCGCTCGACACCACCGCCGAGTTCTACTTCCTGAGCCTGGCGTGCGCGGTGCTCGCCGCCGTGGTGGTGATCAACCTGCTGCGCAGCCCCACCGGGCGCGCCTTCATCGCCATCCGCGACTCCGAGATCTCGGCGCAGAGCATGGGCATCCACCTGGCGCGCTACAAGACTGTGTCCTTCGCGCTCAGCGCCGCGCTCACCGGCCTCGCCGGAGCGCTATACGCGCACAAGCTGCGCTTCCTGTCGCCCGACCAGTTCACGGTGATCCAGTCCATCGAGCTGCTGATGATGGTGTTCATCGGCGGCATCGGCTCGATCCACGGCGCGTTCCTTGGCGCGATCTTCATCATCGCGCTGCCGCAGGCGATCTCCGGCGTGAGGCCGCTGCTGCCCGAGGCGCTGGCCAGCGCCGCTGGGTTGCAGCCCACCGTGTTCGGGCTGATCCTGATCGGCTTCATCCTGTTCGAGCCGATGGGCCTGTACGGCTGGTGGTTCAAGACGCGCACCTATTTCTCGCTGTTCCCGTTCTACCGCCGCGGCACGTTCAAGCGGCGCAAGGCCTTCCAGAAATCGGAGCGGCTGCGATGAGCGCGGCGCTGTTGCAGGTGGACCATCTGAGCGTGCAGTTCGGCGGCGTCAAGGCGGTGTCGGACGTCGGCTTCGCGGTGCGGCAGGGCGAGGTGCTCACGCTGATCGGCCCCAACGGGGCGGGCAAGACCACGGTGTTCAACCTGATCAGCCGCATCTATCAGCCCGCCTCCGGCGCGATCGCGCTCGACGGCGTCGATCTGCTGCGCGTGGCGCCGCATCGCATCGCCGCGCTGGGCATCGCGCGCACCTTCCAGAACATCGAGCTGTTCGAGAACGCCACCGTCCTGCAGAACCTGCTGATCGGCTGCCATACGCATCGCGCCACCGGCCTGTGGCAGGAGCTGCTGTTCCTGCCTACGGTGCGGCGGGAAGAGCGCAAGCTGCGCGAGCGGGTGGAGCAGGTGATCGACCTGCTCGATCTGCAGCACCATCGCGACAGCTTGGTCGCGGGTCTGCCCTACGGGGTGCGCAAGGTGGTGGAGCTGGGGCGCGCGCTGGCGGCGCAGCCGCGCCTGCTGCTGCTCGACGAGCCGTCTTCCGGGTTGAACGTGGAGGAGACCGACGACATGGCCTTCTGGATCCAGGACATTCGCGACGACCTCGGCGTCACCGTGCTGATGGTGGAGCACGACATGGCGCTGGTGTCGCGCGTGTCGGACCGCGTGCTGGCGATGAACCAGGGCGAGGTGATTGCCCACGGCACGCCGGCCGAGGTCCAGGCGCATCCGGCGGTGGTGGAGGCCTACTTGGGCAAAGCGGCGTGAGCCACCTGGCGAGGGGCCCCGCTTCAGCGGGGATCGACAGCAAGGCGAGCGCCGCAGGCCGCCGACGCGCAGCCTGTCCCATGGGGCAATGCAGAAAAGAGGCGGCGGTATGAGCGAACCAGTCCTGCAGCTCGCCAACGTCGAGAGTGCCTACGGGCCAGTGAAGGCGATCCGCGGCGTGAGCCTGTCGGTGGCGAGCGGGTCGATCGTCACGGTGCTGGGCGCCAACGGCGCGGGCAAATCGACGATCCTGAAGACCATCTCCGGGATCCTGGACCCGCAGAAGGGATCGATCGTCTATCGCGGCGCGCCGATCCACGGCAAGGACCCGGCGCAGATCGTACGCCTGGGCATCTCGCACGTGCCGGAGGGACGCGAGGTGTTCCCGCTGCTGTCGGTGCACGACAACTTGATGATGGGTGCGTACACGCGACGCGACCGCGACGGCGTGGCGCAGGACCTGCAGACCGTTTTCGGCTACTTCCCGATGCTGCGGGCGCGCGCGCGCCAGGAGGCGGGCCAGCTCTCCGGCGGCGAGCAGCAGATGCTCGCCATCAGCCGCGCGCTGATGAGCCGGCCGCAGATCATGCTGCTCGACGAGCCCAGCCTCGGACTGTCGCCGAGGCTCACGCGGGAGATCTTCGCTATCATCCAGCGCATCAACCGCGAGCGCGGGACGACCGTCCTGCTGGTCGAGCAGAATGCCGCCTTGGCGCTGGATCTGGCCGACTACGGCTACGTGCTCGAGGTCGGCCGCATCGTCATGGAGGACGACTGCGCCCGGCTGCGGGAGAAACAGGACATTCGCGAGTTCTACCTGGGGATGAAGGAGGCGGGCGTGCGCGGGGAGCGGCGGTGGAAGAAGAAAAAAATGTGGAGGTAGGATGACCAACCTCTGGACCCGGCCGCGCGTGCGCGGGCAGCCCGAGGCGGTGCCCGGCGAAACCATCCCCGAGCTGTTCTGGAACGCTGTGCGCCAGCGCGGCGAGCGCGTGGCCTTGCGGCAGAAGGACTTCGGCATCTGGCAGGCCACCACCTGGCGCGAGCTGGGTGAGATCGCAGGCGAGATCGCCATGGGGCTGGCGGCGCTCGGCTTCGAGCCCGGGGAGTGCGCCTCGATCCTGTCCAACACGCGCCGCGAATGGATGTTCGCCGACCTCGGCATCCTGTCCGCGGGCGGCGTCTCCAACGGCATCTATCCTACCGACGCGGCCGGGCAGTGCGAGTACCTGCTGAACGACTCGTCCTCGGCTTACGTATTCGTGGAGGACGAGGAGCAGCTCGACAAGGTGCTCGAGATCCGCGCGCGTACACCGAAGCTGCGGCGCATCGTCGTGTTCGACATGGAAGGCCTGGCGCGCTTCTCGGATCCACAGGTGATGAACCTGGAGGCGCTGCGCGAGCTGGGACGCGTCCACGCCAGCGCGCATCCCGAGGACCTGGAGCGGCGCGTCGCCGCGCGCAGGCCGGCCGACCTCGCGATCCTGGTGTACACCTCGGGCACCACCGGCAGGCCCAAGGGCGCCATGATCTCGCACCGCAACCTGGTGCACGTGGTGCGCGGCTACGACGCGGCGTTCCCGCGCATGGAGGGGACCGACGAGCGGATGAGCTTCCTGCCGCTGTGCCACATCGCCGAGCGGGTGGGAGGTGAATACCTGGCGCTGCTGAGCGGGGGTGTGCTCAACTTCGTGGAGAACCCGGACACCGTACCGGAGAACGTGCGCGAGATCTCGCCCACTGTGGTCGGCGCGGTCCCGCGCGTGTGGGAAAAGTTCTACTCCGCGGTGACCATCGCCGTGAAAGAGTCCACCGCCGTGCAGCAGCTTGTCTACCGCTGGGCGATCGGGGTCGGTGGCCAGGTCGCGGACCGCTTCGTCGCCGGCCGGCCGATCTCGGGCTGGCTCAAGCTGCAGTTCCTGGCCGCGCGTTGGCTCGCGCTGGACAACGTGCGCAAGCTGATCGGCATCCATCGTGCCCGCTTCCTGGTCACCGGCGCGGCGCCGATCTCCCCCGACCTGGTGCGCTGGTACCTGGCGCTGGGGATCCCGATGCTCGAGGCATGGGGGCAGACGGAGAGTTCGGGTGCGGCTACCTTCATGCCGGTGGACCGCATCAAGCCCGGCTCGATCGGGCGTGCCGGCCCCTACAACGAGGTGCGCGTGTCGCCCGAAGGCGAGCTGCTGATCCGCGGGGACAACGTGTTCATGGGCTACCTCAACCAGCCGGAGAAGACGGCCGAGACGCTGCGCGACGGCTGGCTGCACACCGGCGACGTGGGCGCGGTGGACGAGGACGGATTCTTCCGCATCACCGATCGCATGAAGGACATCATCATCACCGCCGGCGGCAAGAACGTCACCCCCTCCGAGATCGAGAACCAGCTCAAGTTCTCGCCCTACATCACCGACGCCGTGGTG
>DATBMG010000011.1:0-3724 GCA_036554965.1 Burkholderiales bacterium | reverse complement strand
TCCAGGAAGCACAGCTCGTCGGCGCCCTGCTCGTCGTAGCGGCGCGCGATCTCCACCGGGTCGCCGGCGTCGCGCAGGCCGACGAAGTTGACGCCCTTGACCACGCGCCCGCTGGTGACGTCGAGACAGGGGATGATGCGTTTGGCGAGCATCGTCAGAGATCGAAGATCCGTATCGCTGCGCGCGACCGGCAGGCGAACCGGAGCGGTGCGGCGCTACTGCTTGGCGGCGAGCTGGTCGGCGAGCTTCTGCGCCTCGGCGAAGCTCAAGCTGCCCTGATACAGGGCACGGCCGGTGATCGCGCCGACGATGCCTTCCTGCTCCACCCGGCATAGCGCCTTGACGTCGTCGAGCCCGGTGATCCCGCCGCTGGCGATCACCGGGACGCTGAGTGCACGGGCCAGCTCCACGGTGGCCTCGATGTTGACGCCGGTCAACATGCCGTCGCGGCCGATGTCGGTGTAGATGACCGCCTCCACGCCGTAATCCTGAAACTTCTTCGCCAGGTCGATGACGTCGTGGCCGGTCATCTTGGACCAGCCGTCCACCGCCACCTTGCCGTCCTTGGCGTCCAGCGCGACCATCACGTGGCCGGGGAAGGCATAGCAGGCATCGTGCAGGAAGCCGGGCGTCTTCACCGCCGCGGTGCCGATGATCACGTAAGTGATGCCGTCGTCGATGTAGCGCTCGACGGTGTCGAGGTCGCGGATGCCGCCGCCGAGCTGCACCGGCACCGCCTCGCCCACGGCCGCGACCACGGCCTTGATCGCCTCTTCGTTGCGCGGCCGGCCGGCGAACGCGCCGTTCAGGTCCACCAGGTGCAGGCGGCGCGCGCCCTGCGCCAGCCAGTGGCGCGCCATCGCCGCCGGGTCGTCGGAGAACACCGTCGCCTTGTCCATGGCGCCCTGCTTCAGGCGCACACAATGACCGTCTTTCAGATCGATCGCCGGAATGATCAGCATGCGGGGAGCGGCGAGAAGCCGGAGATCAACGAGCGGGGAGGCGGGACGGGCGAGCGATCATACAACAAAGCGCCTAGCCGAGTTCCGGCACCGCGGCCTGGGCCTCGGGCCGCGCGTAGCGCCCGTCCCAGCCGACGAAGTTGCGCAGCAGCCGCAGGCCCGCGGCCTGGCTCTTTTCCGGATGGAACTGAACGGCGAACAGGTTGGCGCGCGCCACCGCGCAGGCGAACGGGAATGGATACAGGCTGTAGCCGGCGACGATCGACCGGTCCTGCGGGGCGGGGTAATAGCTGTGCACGAAGTAGAAGCGGCTGCCGCTCCCGATGCCTTCCCACAGCGGATGGCGCAGCGTCTGATGCACTTCGTTCCAGCCCATGTGCGGCACTTTGAGGCGCGCACCGGCCGCGTCCTGCATGCGCTGCGCCGGGAAGCGCACCACCCGGCCGCGCAGCAGGCCTAGACCGCGCACGCCGCCCTCTTCGCTCTCCTCGAACAGCATCTGCAGCCCGATGCAGATGCCCAGGAAGGGCTTGCCGGCGGCGGCCTCGACCACCGCCGGACGCAGTCCGCGCGCATCCAGCTCGCGCATGCAGTCGGGCATCGCGCCCTGGCCGGGAAACACCACGCGGCGCGCTGCGCGCACCGCATCGGGGTCGTCGGTGACCGCCACCCGCAGCCCCGCGGCGACGTGCTCGATGGCTTTGGCCACCGAGCGCAGGTTGCCCATCCCGTAATCGACCACGGCGATGTCGATGGTGCCGCCCACTGGTTTCTTTCCCTAGAGCTTGCCCTTGGTCGAGGGCAGGATGCCCTGCATGCGCGGGTCGAGCTCCACCGCCATGCGCAGCGCCCGGCCGAAGGCCTTGAACGCGGTCTCGGCCTGGTGGTGCGCGTTCTTGCCCTTCAGGTTGTCCACGTGCAGGGTGACCTGCGCGTGGTTGACGAAACCCTGGAAGAACTCGTGGACCAAGTCCACGTCGAACTCGCCGATCAACCCACGCACGAACGGGATGTCGAACTCGAGGCCGGGACGCCCGGACAGGTCGATCACCACGCGCGACAGCGCCTCGTCCAGGGGCACGTAGGCGTGGCCATAACGACGCACGCCGGTCTTGTCGCCGAGCGCCTTGGCGACGGCCTGGCCGAGCGCGATGCCGACGTCTTCCACGGTGTGATGCGCGTCGATGTGCAGATCGCCGGTCGCGGCGATATCCAGATCCAGCATCCCGTGCCGCGCCACCTGGTCGAGCATGTGGTCGAAGAAGCCGATGCCGGTGGCGAGCGCGGACTTACCGCTGCCGTCGAGGTTCAGCTTGACCGTGATCTGCGTCTCGAGCGTCTTGCGGACGACTTCGGCCTTGCGCATGGCGAATGACTCAGCTTTCTGGGCAATTAGAGCGGGCGATGCGGCGGATCGGCCGATTGAGGCGGCGGCGGCGCTTGGGCTCACGCTGCGCGCTGCAGGCTGGCGCTCAGGGCGTCGACGAAGCGGTCGTTTTCCTCGGGTGTGCCGACGGTCACGCGCAGGCAATCGGCGAGCATCGGGTGCGAACCGTTCAGGTTCTTGATCAGCACCGCGCGCGCCTTGAGCGCCGCGAACACCGCATCGGCCTTGGCTGTGCGGAACAGGATGAAGTTCGCCTCACTGGGAAAGGCCTGCACGCCTGTGAGCCCGGTCAGGCGCGCGAACAGGCGCGTGCGCTCGGCCCGGATCGCGGCCGCCTGCCGGTCGAGCACCTCGGGGTGCCGCAACACCAGCTCGGCCACTTGCTGCGACAGGACGTTCACATTATAGGGCAGCCGCACCTTGTCGACCTCGCGCAACCACTGCGGGGCGCCCGCCAGCAGGCCCAGTCGCAGGCCGGCCAGGCCGAGCTTGGACAGCGTGCGCATGACCAGCAGGTTGGTGCACGCGGCCAGGCGCGGAAGGAAGCTCGCGCCGGCGAAGGCGTGATAGGCCTCGTCCACCACCACCAGGCCAGGACTCATCGCGATGATGCGCTCCATCGCCTGGGCATCGAACAGATTACCGGTCGGATTGTTCGGGTACGCCAAAAATATCAGGGCGGGCCGGTGCGCCCGCACCGCCGATTCCAGCGCCGGCAGGTCCAGGCCGAAACCCGGGCCGAGCGGCACGCCGACGTAGCGCATGCCGGCGAAGCCGGCGATTAGGCGGAACATCACGAACGACGGCTCCACGCCCAACAGCACCGCGCCGGGCCTGGCCACCGCCAGCGCCAGCATCTGGATCAGCTCGTCCGAGCCGTTGCCGAGCAGCAGCTCCGCGCCTTCCGGTATTGACATCGTCTCGCGCAGGCGCAGCTTGAGGGTGCGCGCGGCCGGATCGGGATAGCGGTTGAGCGGCGCGGCGGCGGCCAGCCGCGCGATCTCCTCCGCGATCTCACGGGGCAGGCCGTAGGGGTTCTCCATCGCGTCGAGCTTGACCATGCCCTGGCTCTCGGGCACGTGATAGGCCGCCAGCGCGCGGATCTCGTCGCGGATCACCTGTTCGGGCGTCATCGCCATCACCCGTGCAATCGGTATCGCGCGGCCTTGGCGTGGGCCGGCAGGCCCTCGCCCAGCGCCAGCTCGGCGGCGATCTCGCCCAGCTTGTGCGCGCCGGCCCGGGACACCTGGATCAGGCTGGTGCGCTTCTGGAAGTCGTAGACGCCCAGCGGCGAGGAGAAGCGCGCGGTGCCGGCGGTGGGCAGCACGTGGTTGGGGCCGGCGCAGTAGTCGCCCAGCGCTTCCGAGCTGTAGCG
>DATBMG010000240.1:0-10951 GCA_036554965.1 Burkholderiales bacterium | reverse complement strand
CGGGCTGCTCGCGCTGTTCGGCGCCCTCGAGCCCAATCCCTGGCAGGCGCAGGACGCCGTGCTCGGCGCGCTTGCGATGCGGGAGGCGCTGGCGCGTTACAACGACACGCTGCGCGCCCGCTCGTTGCCCGAGCTGCAGGTCGGGATCGGCATCCACCGCGGCGAAGTGCTGGCGGGAGTGATGGGCAATGAGGAGCTGAGCAAGTTCGGTGTGGTCGGCGACACCATCAACGTCGCGTCGCGGGTAGAGCAGCTGACGCGCGAGCTGTCGGTCGATCTGCTGATCACCGAAGAGGTGCGGCGCGAGCTGGACGGCCGGTTCCAGCTGCGGGCGATGCCGCCACAGGCGGTCAAGGGCAAACCCGAGCCGCTCGTCACGTATCTCGTCGAAGGCGTGGAGCGGGCGGTGCAGCCGGCTTGAGCGGCTTACTCCCGGGTTGAGCAGGTTACTCCAGGTGCACGGTGACGGCGGGGTCTCCCGGCAAGCCGAGGTACTTGACGGTGATGGTCGTCCCGGGCTGCGTCGGCGCCGGCGGGATGTAGCCTCCGAGGCTCAGCAGGTCACCGGGCTTGAGCGCGACGCCGTCCTTCTTCAGCGCCTGCGCCAGCCACATGGCGGCGTTGATGGGATGCTGCATCAGGATGTCGCCCTTGGCTCGGCCGAGTTCCTTGCCGCTCCTGTCCTCGGTCATGACCACGGTCATGTTCGCCAGCGCATCGAGAAACGCCTGCGTCGGCTCGACCGCGACGCGCGGACCCAGGGCGCCACCCCGGAACCCGAGATTCGTGCCGATGAGCGCGGCGCCGGTGGCCGAGCCTTCCAGCATGAGATCCGGCAGCTCGATGAACGGTACCAGCGCGGAGATGTGCTGTAGTGCTTCCAGCTGAGTCTTGGCGTCCGCCAGCCCCGCATCCTTGACCACCGCCAGGAAGTCGGCCTCGTAGAAGGGGCGCGCGCCGAAGCGGGCCGGCAGCTTGGCGCCGCTGTCCACCATCATCTTGGCGAACATCACGCCCCACGCGGGGCCGGTCACTCCGAAGCGTTCGTACATCGCCGGGTTGGTGAACGCCGCCTTGTACCCGACTACGGCGCCCTGCACCTGCGGCAGTTGCCGCGTCAATTTCGCCTTGGCGCACTGCGCCTCGGCCAGGCTGAGATCGTTGCCGAAGCCCCGACTTGTCCGGGCCGCCCGATAGTCGGCCACGTAGGCCGCCACGGCCGCGTCGTCCGGGCACGCGGCGCGGCCCGGCAGCGAGAACGCGACAACCAGAACCACCCAAGCGTAACGAACCAGCGCGTGCATGTAATCCTCCTCAAGTTCTCGACGAACCTCGCCGCATACCTTGCTTCGAGTCAGTTCTATTCCCGCTCGCTCGCCGCTTCCACAAGTGGCGCACGGGCGATCACCGCGAAGACGCGATGGGGAATCTCCAGGACCTCGCCCGGGAACCGGGTCGCAAGCAACTGCGTCAGCGCCCGGTCGAACTCCAGTACCTTGTCTTGCGGGAGGCTCGCGCCCACCCCCGCGCTCGCGCGTATTCGCCCGCGCCAGCCTTCGGGCGTATACGCAACGGCAACATCATAGGAGAAGGTCTCGATCTCGCGAAAGCCCACCTCCCCGAGGTCACGCAACCACTTCGGGTGCACACCCAGCCCACCGCCGAGCCTCCACGCGGGATTATGCAGCTCGATCAGGCTCTCGGTGGCGCGCACCACGTTATCCGCGAGCGGGATCCAATCGAAGTGCGCGATCACGATTGCTCCCTCCGGACGCAGGATCCGTGCGACTTCGCGCGCCGCCCGAGGCCGGTCGAACCAGTGCCAGCACTGCCCCGCGGACACCACCTCCACCGACCCGCCCGGCAGCCCCGTGTCTTCCGCGCGGCCCGTTCGATATTCGATGCTGAGGCCCTCGGCGGCGTCGAGGCGTCGGGCCTGCTTCAACAGCGCTTCGGCGGGATCGATGCCCATCACCCGACACCCGCGACGGGCGAAGCCGCGCGCGAGCGTTCCGGTTCCGGTGCCGAGGTCCACCACCGCTTGGCCCGCCTTTCCGATCCCGAAGCGGCTCAATCGATCGAACAGCGAATCGGGGAAGCCCGCGCGGTGGCGGGCGTAATCCAGCGCAGTGGCGCCGAAATCGGGCTGCATTCGTCCTCTCCACGGATGCCGAATGCCGGTCGACAAGGGTGAACTAGGATAGACCTTCCCGGCGGTGCATGCCGCGGGATCCGCAGCCGCGGGCTGCTCAGAAGGTCACGCGCTGTCGTGCGAGATCGGACGGAAACTGCGGGATTCTTCGAAGTAGTCCAGCACGTCCGGGTAGAACAGGTACAGGAACGCCCAGCAGGTGAACGACAGGTAGGCGAAGATGAGCGCGACGATCGCGGTTTCCGATGCGTGCAGGCCCCACGCCAGCGCCACAAACAGGAACGCCCAGCCGGCGACGGCGAACAGGAACACGTGAACCGCCACCTGAAGGACAACGACCCAGTGCGCGATCCGCCAACGCATCAGCAGGCCGACGGCCGCCAGCAGCGCGACGACCACCACAACCCATGCGAGAAAGGCTTTGCCGCCGCTGGCGTCGGCCGCGAGCAGGCCGAAAGGAACCGTATGCGCGGCGCACCACAGACCGAGCAGGAGGATGCCGATGGGCCGCCCCTTCACCAGCATGGGATGTCCTCTGCGTCGAGCGAGTGGGACGCGCCGCGGTCGGCGCTCGAAACGCAACGGGTCATTCGCTGGTCTCGAGCAGGGAGTCGAACAGGCGGGCGGCGGCCTGCAGCGCCTTGCCGCAGGCCTGATAGGCCTGCTGGTGACGGAACAGGGTCGCCGCCTCCTCGTCCAGGTTGGCGCCCGGCAGCGAGCGCTGGGTCTTGCGCGCCTGACTGACCAGCGCGTCCTGGGCTTTGATCTGCACTTCGATCGCGTGCGCCCGGTCGCGGACCTCCTGCGCGATCCGGTCGCACGCTTCCTGGTAGCTGGCGCTGCCGCCGGCGATCGTGCCGCGCACCTGCAGAGCGGCCAGCAGCAGCGCGTTGCGGTTGTCGTAGATGCCGCCGTTGCGGTTGTCCACCATGGCGCCCTTGCGGTTGTCGACGATGCCGCCGTTGCGGTTGTAGCCGATCCCGCCGTTGGGGTTGTAGACGATGCCGTTGGCCTCGTACCGCACCGGCGCCGCGGCGGCGATCCTGGCCGCGTCCGAGATCAGCACCGCGATATCGCGCGCAGCATCGCGCGTCGGCTGGATCAGGAAGCTGTCGCCGCTGGCCGCCGCACCGCTCGCCAGCGTGAGCGTGACACCGTCCAGCGTGTGGGGAAACCCGGCGAACACGGTGCGAACGTTGTCGCCGAGCCGGGTGAGCAACCAGGTTCCGGCATTGTGCTGCAAGCGATAGTCGCTTCCGGTCAGCGCACCGACGTTGCCGCGGTCGGCGGCGATCACTGCCGTACCGGCGTTGTCCCGGTAATCCAGCACGGCCGCAGGCGGCACGTGGAAGAACTCCTGCCCCGCATCGCCCTGCAGATCCATGCCCAGCCGGTGCTGGGCGTTGAACGTCTGCGCCAGCGCCACTGCGACACGTCCCAACTGGTTCTGCGCCGGATCGAGCGCGTCGCTGCGGAAGGCGAGCAGCCCGCCGAGTTGCCCGCCTTGAATCGCGGCGGGATCCAGCGGGGTGCGAGCACCGTTCGACAGGTGGAGGATGCCGTGGTTCTGCGGGTCCTCGGCCGAGGGCGCGGCGGCGAGCGCGAACGCCTGCACGCCGAGCAGCAGGCTGTGACCGGTAGCGAGGGACAGATTGACGCTGCCGTCGGACTGCCGCACCGCCGATACGCGCACCAGCATGTTCAACTGCGCCACCAGCAGATCGCGCCGCTCGAGATCTTCCTGCGCTTGCCCGCTCGCAGCGGAACCCGGCAGGCGCTCGTTGATGCGTGCGAGATCCTCCGCGAGAGAGTTGATCTCGGCGACGATGTCCGACATCCGCTGGTTCAATGCCTGGCGCATCTCGGCGAGGTGCGTACCCAGGGACCAGAAGCTCGCCGCCAGCGCTTGCGCCGAGCCGAGCAATTGCTGGCGCGATGGCACCGACGCCGGATGCGACGCGACATCCTGCACGCCGGAGAAGAACGACTGCAGCGCCGACGACAGGCCGGACGCGGGGACGGCCAACAGCTCGTCGATCTGGCGAATCCGGGTGGCGTACGCATCCAGATGGGCCGACTGGGCCTGCGCCTGGAGCACGCAGTCGTCGAGGAACTGGCTGTAGGCGCTGCGCACGGTCTCGACCGTCACGCCCTGGCCGGCGAGATCCGAACCGGGATCCATCGGCGCCTGGCCGGCCTGCTGCCGGTGAGAGCTTTCGACCGAAGCGTTGCCGATGCCGTGGCCGATGACGAGCGGCCCGCCCTGGGCGGTGCGTCCGCTGCCGGCGATACCGATGACGCTGCCAGCCATGCCGCCTCCTCGATCCTCCTTGCGCTATCGGCGCCCCCTTGTGTTATCGGCCCAGAGGGGTCTTTCTTGACCGGGGGGTCTTTCTTGACCGGCCACGAGAAGCGCTTGAGACAATCGTTTCACCAAGCGGCTTCAGCCGGCGAACAGCGCAGCCGCGAGCGCGGTCAACGGAATGCGCAGTCCGCGGTACCCGGGCAGCAGCGGCGCGGCAGCGAACACCGCCAGCACCCAGAAGCGGGCGAAGAAGCTCGGGGCAGCGCAACGGCGCGAGTGCGCGCACGGCGCGGCGCGGATGCGATGCACGGTCATGGCGTCACGATCCGGTTTCCGCCCTGCAGCCTGGCCTGCTGCATGGCACGCTCGGCGCGGGCGACCAGCGCCGCCTGCGTGTCGCCGCTGCGGAACTGCGCGACGCCGGCGCTGAAGGTGATCGACAGGCGTTCGTTGCCGCGCGTGAACGGGCGCCGCGTGAGTTCGCCCTGCAGCCGCCGCGCGGCCAGTCCCGCTTGCATCAGCGCGGTGTCGCCGAACAGGATCACCAGCTCTTCGTCGTCGCGGCGGGCGACCAGGTCAGTGGGCCGCAGCGTTCCGTTGAAGACGCTGCAGACGTGCATCAGCGCCTCCTCGGAGATCTGCCGGCCATAGGTGTCGCTCGGGCGCTGGAAGCGGTCGAGGTCGAGCACGCCCACGCACAGCGGCGCGCTGCACCGCTCGGCGCGCGAAATCTCGCGCCGCATGGCCTCGTCGAGGCCGCGCCGGTTGAGTGCGCCGGTGAGCGGATCGCGGCTGAGCTGCGCGCTCGCCCGCTCGAGCTCGGCGGCCACCTCACGCATCTTGCTTTGCGCATCCTCGGCATGCTGCCGCGCCTCCACCATCTCGTCGCGATAGCGCCTCATGTCCACCTGCATGCCGCGCGTGTCGGTCATCAAGCCGCTCACGAGCGCCTCGAGATCGGCGAGATCCTCGGTCTGCTGCAGGCGTCCGGCGTAGCCCCCGATCCGTTCCTGATAGTCGGCGGCGCTCTCGGTCATCTCGGAAAGCCGCTGCACGAACACGGCGATCACGTCCTTGAGCGTCGACTTGGCCTCGCGCAGGCTGTGCTTGAGCAGGCCTTGCCGGTAGACGATCTCCTTGAAGCGCCGCTCGGCCTCGCCGATGCGCTGCGTAGTGAGCGGCGCGGCGATGGCCTCGCGGATGGCGGCGCATTGGCTGGCGAGCCACCGGTCCTCATCCCCGAGCTCGCCGATGTTGTCGGTGAGCAGCCGCGCCAGCTTCAGCAACGCATCCAACAGCTCGGTGTCGCGTTCGGCACGCGCCGCCGACTGGAACAAGAACTGCCGCAGCGCGACGGCGTAGCTGCTCCAGGCGTCCTTGCCGCGCACCCGCCGCGCCTCGCGGGCAAGCCGCTTCGCCTCTTCGGCCAGCTCCGGGAAGCACTCCAGCCGCTGGACCATGCCCAGCTCCAGGGTCCAAGCGAGCAGCCCTCTGAGCTGCTTGATCGTCTGCGCCTGCTGTGAGAGCACGCCAAGGCGTGTGTCGCCGGGTGCCCAGTCCGGCTCGTCGCCCGCCATCGCCGGATAGCTGAGCTCGACCGACCGGCCCGCCGGCTCGGCGACCTCGTTCCAGCGGCGCGCGAGCGCCTGCAGCTTGTCGAACAGCCGGGCGTCGGAGCCGAAGCCGACCAGCACCCGCTCCAGCGTCTCGCGTTTGCGCACCAGGCTGGCGCCGGTCTGCGGGCGCGCGAGCTGCCGCATCAGTTCGCGCAGCAGCACACCCCATTCGTGCTGCGCGCCGTCTGCGGCACTTCGGCCGGCGTCGCCGGAAGGCGGCAGGTCGGTGCCGGCACATCGATGGTAGTAGCGCGCGAAGTTCTCGGGCGTCGGCGCGACGCGACGTGCCGCCATCAGCTTGAGCGCTTCACGGGCCACGAGGCTGGGAGTTGAAAGGTCGGTCATGCTGGTTCGCCGTAGAGCTGTGATTACGTGGACCCGTCGATTACATGGGCCTGTTGATTAACGGTCGCAGCGCATGCGCGCTTTATGCTTGGGTTTCCAGGGAAGCTCTGAGCAAGTATCGCGCTGATCGCCTTGTCCGCGGCCAAAATCGCTCGGTCGCGCATAAAATGTCCGCCGATGATAAAGCCCGCTCTACTGTCCCTGTCGCGTGCCGCCGCCGCGGCATGCGTGGCATTCTGCTGGCCGCTCAATGGCCTGGCGCAGCCGCAGTGGCAGAACCTGGAAGAGCTGCAGCGCGCAGCAGAGGCCTTCGCCCGCGCTTACGCCCCGACGCTGCCCGGGCGGGCGCAGATCGAGGCGCTGCCCCTCGATCCCCACACACGGCTGGCCCGTTGCGAAAGCCTGCAGACGGTGTTGCCGCCGGGTGAGCGGATGTGGGGTGATACCAGCGTGATCGTGCGGTGCGTGCGCCCGCGCGCGTGGTCGGTGTTCGTGCCGGTCAGCGTGAAGGTGTTCGCCGAGACGGTGGTCACCGCGCGCCCGATCGCCCGCGGCCAGGTGCTCGCCGCGGCGGATCTGTCGCAACGAGAGCAGGACCTGACCAAGTGGCCGACGGGCCCGATCGTCGATCCCGAGCAGGCCATCGGCAGGGTGGCCGTCGTACCGCTAGCGGCGGGCACGGCGCTGCATGCCGACATGCTGCGCGCGCCTTACGCCGTCACCGAGGGCCAGCGCGTGCGCGTGGTGTTCCAAGGCGAGGGCTTTCGCGCCACCTCGGCGGGGCGCTCGCTCGGCAACGCAGCGCTGGGCGAGCCGGTGCTGGTGCGCACCGCCTCGGGGAAAGTGGTCACGGGCGTGGCGCACGGCCCGGGTGTGGTCCAGGTGAATCCCACTGCAGTTGAAGCCAGGTAGCGACGTAGTCGAAGTCGAGCAGCGGCATAGTTGAAGTCAAGCAACGACACGTCGCTCGCAGTTCGACAACCTGCTACGATACGCAAATCGGCGCCGCGCGCGAGCCACGCGCGTCCTCCCGGCCCGTTAAAGTTTGGCATGCTCGAGCCGTAAATTGGACTCAGGCGTGACACGTGCGCAATCGGGTCTTTCGGGGGCAAGACCGAGCGAACTTTACCGCACAGTGACAAGGACGAACTCGTGAAGATCAGCGGTGGTGGTCCCATCAAGCCCGTCGCGCCGGCCGGCGTGTCCGACGTCGCGCCTGCGAAGGCGCCGGACCAGACCGGCCCCGTTGCACCCGCTCCCGCCCGCGACAAGGTCGAGATCACATCGGTGTCCGCCCAGCTCGCTCAGATCGAGCGCGTGCTGAGCGAAGTCGGCGTGGTCGACGTCGCGCGCATCGAAGCCGTCAAGCAGGCCATTGCCGAAGGCCGCTTCCACATCGACTCGGATGTGGTGGCCGACAAGCTGCTCGCGACCGTGCGCGAGCTGCTGGCTCGCCAGCAGGCCTTACCGGGCAAGTGACCGGCGCCGTACCCGACCGCGCCGCGTTCGTCGCCGGCCTTCAGGAAGAGCTCGCAAGCTTCGACGAGCTGTCGCGCATCCTGCACGCCGAGCAGCAGTGCCTGCTGGAGGGCGACGCGGACGCGCTGCTCGCCCTCACGGATGCCAAGTCCCGTACCGTCGAGCGCCTGCAGGAGTTGGCGCGCCTTCGCGCCGCGCATCTGCACGAGCGGCGCCTGCCGCCCGGCGCCGCGGGAATGCAGCAGTGGCTGGCATCCCAGGCGAGCGCCGAGCGAGCGCGCCTGGCCGACGCCTGGACGCGACTGCTCGCGTTGACCGCCTCAGCCCGGGCAGCGAACCGGATCAACGGCGGCCTGATCGCCACGCGCCTCACCCACAACCAGGCGGCGCTGGCGTCGCTGCACAACGCCGCACAGCACCACACCGGGTACGGGCCCGACGGCCAGAGCGACTTCCACGTGGGCAATCGCGAGCTCGCGCGTGCGTGAACGCGACAGGCGATGACGCACACCACCGCCCCGCCGGCTGCGCCGGCACCCCGCCGCGTGAGAGGCGGGGAGGGTTTTCTTTGATTCGCGCCTTAAGGGCGCATCAGCCCGCGCATCAGGTTTTTCCGGTGTAGCCGCGCAGCCGCGAGCGCAGGCGCGCCACCGCCTGGCTGTGCAGTTGGCACACCCGGGACTCGGACACGCCGAGCACTTCGCCGATTTCCTTGAGATTCATCTCCTGCTCGTAGTACAGGCCCATGACGATCTTCTCGCGCTCGGGCAGCACGCTGATCGCCTGCACCAGGGCGCGGCGGAAGCGTTGATCCTCGAGCACGTCCAGCGGGCCGATCTGGTTCTGGGACAGGAACACGTCGAAGAAGTCGCTGTCCTCCGACTCCTGGAAGTCCTCGTAGTGCAGCAACTGGTAGCCGCGCGATTCGAGCAGCATGTGCTGATACTCGTCGAGCGGCACGCCCAGCACATCGGCCAGCTCCTGCTCACGCGGCGCGCGGCCGTACTGCTGCTCGAGGCTGCTGATCGCCGCCTCGATGCGGCGCAGGTTCTTGCGCACATTGCGCGGCAGCCAGTCGGCCTGGCGCAGCTCGTCCAGGATCGAGCCGCGGATGCGCTGGATGGCATAGGTCTCGAACTGGGCGCCCTGCGTGTCGTCGAAGTTCTTGGCGGCGTCGAGCAGCCCCAGCAGGCCGGCCTGGATCAGATCATCCACCTGCACGCTCGCCGGCAGGCGCGCCATGAAGTGGTAAGCGATGCGCTTGACCAGCGGCGCCATCTGCTCGACGAGCTTGTTCTGATCCGCGGTGAGGGTGGAGATCGCCATGTCTCACGCGGCCGCGCGCATGGCCGCAAGCAGCCGGCCTGCGAATCCCGGCGCCGCGGCAAGCGCGGGCAAGGCGAGCAGCGCCTCCGCGCAGCGCCTCGACGCATCCGCCGCCGGGCTCGCGGGACACAGCTCGATCAGCGGCCGGCGCTGGAAGATGGCCTGCTGCTGACGCTCGTCATCCGGGATCTGACCCATGCATTCGAGAGGGAGGCTGAGGAACTGAGCCGCGGTCGCGGCAAGGTTACCAAAAATCCGCTGCGCACGGGCCGGCGAACGCACGGCGTTGATCACGACGCAAACACGCCGCGGACCGAAGCCGGCGGCCATGCGCTTGAGAAAGCGGTAGGTCGCGGTGATCTCCGCGGGATCGTCAGCGGCAACCAGCACCACGTGGTCGGCCGCGGCTAGCGCCGGCAGCGCGCCCGGCTCGGCATCGACGATGACCGCGTCTGCCGGGGCGGACAGATGCGCCAGCGCGTCGGCCACGTGCCGCGCCGCGCGCTCGGGCAGATGCGCTGCCGCAGCCAGCGTCTGCCGTGCTCGCACCAGGCGCAGCTTATCGCCGCGCTGAACGCAGGCCTCGCCCGGTGTGCACCCGTCGAGCACCGCCTCGAGCAGCTCTCGCGCGGGCTCGGCGCCGAGCATCCCGGCCGAACTGGAAGGGCCGCCGTGCGCATCCACCAGCAGCACGTTCAGATCGTACGCCGTCAGCGCCAGCGCGAGGTTGGCGGCCACCGCGCTGTGCCCCGCGCCGGGCGCCGCGCCAGTGACCGCCAGCGTGCGCACCGCGCGCGCGGACAGCAGGCGGCGCAGGCCGGCCGCCTGATCGGCGAGCGCCTCGATCATGCGACGTCCGCCCCGCGCATGTCAGTTCTGGCCGGCCGCGAGCGTGAGCGGCATGTCGCCGTCCTCGACGCCGCCCGCCTGCGAGCCGTCGCGGAACGCGCGTTCGATGAGGTAGAGCGCGTTCGGCTTGTGCAAGTCCTCGGGCACGCGCTGGCCGTTCGCCACGTAATGCAGCGTCAGCCCATGCCGCGCCAGCGCGTCCAGCGCTGCACCCAGCGTGAGCGCCTCGTCGACCTTGGTGAGGATGCACCCGGCCAGATCGTCGCCCCGGTATGCACGCACCACGTCCTCTAGGACGTTGGCCTGCGACACCGCCGACAGCAGCAGTACCCGGCGCACGCTCCGCGTGGAGCCGGACAGCAGCGCCACCTGATCGGCGAGGCGGCGGTCGCGCTGGCTCATGCCGACGGTGTCGATCAGCACCAGATGCCGGCTGTGCAGGTCCTCGAGCGTGGCGCGCAGGTCCGACTCGTTGCGGATAGCGAATACCGGCACGCCGAGGATCTTGCCGTAGATGCGCAGCTGATCGACCGCACCGATGCGATAGGTGTCGGTGGTGAGCAGGGCGAGCGATTGCGCGCCGCGCTTGAACACGCATTCGGCGGCAAGCTTGGCCACCGTGGTGGTCTTACCTACGCCGGTGGGGCCGACCAGCGCGAATATGCCGCCCTGCTCGGCCAGCGTTCCCGTGCCCGCTGCGAGCGGCAGCCGCCGCTGCAGCGTGCTCTTGATCGACCGCATCGCGCGCGCGGCAGGCAAGCCGTCGGGCAACTCCGCCAGCAGCTCTCGCGCGAGCGGGACACCGAATCCCGCCCCTACGAGCCGCCCCAGCGCGTCCGCCTTGGCCGCGTCGCGCCGCTTGAGGTCGTTGAAGGCGAA
>DATBMG010000090.1:0-5871 GCA_036554965.1 Burkholderiales bacterium | reverse complement strand
ACTCTCCCCGGCTTTCGCGGCCGGTGCTGCCGACGGCTCGCTGCGCTCGTCGGCCGAGCGGTCCTGCTGCATCGGGTCCGGTGCGCGCCAGCTCTGCACGGGGACTTTCTCGCGGAACACCGCGACCGCGATGACGCCGCGGGCCGAGCGGTCGCCGAACGCTTCTGCATAGGAGTCCGTCCAATCGGTGAAATAGAACTCGTGGACTTCGCTCTGGCTCGTTCGCCAGCCCTCGTAAGTGGCGCTCTCCTGCGCGTCAAGGATGTACATGGGCTCACCGCGCTCGAGCTCCGAACGCGCACCGGAAATGATGTTGCGACCGTCCACTGCGATCACCAGGCCAACGCGGCGATCGGCGCGGTTGTGGACGCGAATGCGATAGCGCGCCTGGTTGCGCGCTTCGAGGTAAGCACGCAGCTGCTGGCCAGAGCTGCGCTTCACGGGGTACGTCGGGAACACCTCGCCGGCAGCGGATACGATCTCGACGTCCACACGACTCCAGCGATCATCCGCATGCGCTGGCGCCACACACGCCAGCAGCTTGAGCAACAACGCGAGACAACCCGTGGCGATCAACTTCGCACCCTGCATTGCCCTGCCTCCCGCCGAGCGGTGACACTGTCGGCGCACTAGCGGTTGAACGCGGCCCCGTAGCCGCCCGGGTCATACATAACGCCGATGCTCAACTTTCAGGACGTGCAGCTGCGCCGCGGGACCCGCGTGCTGTTCGAGCATGCGACTTTCACCATCTACCGCGGCGAGAAAGTCGGCATCACCGGCGCCAACGGCACCGGCAAGAGCAGCCTGCTCGCGCTGCTGCGCGGAGAGCTGCATACCGAGAGCGGCGAGGTGGAGCTGCAACCGGGCCTGCGCATCGCGCACGTGGCGCAGGAAACACCCGCATGCGATGCCGCCGCCCTCGAATACGTTCTGGACGGCGACCGCGAGCTGCGGCGCATCGAGCGCGCCCTGGACGACGCGGCTGCCGAGCATACCGGCGACGCGGGCCAGCACATCGAACACTCCGGGCATGCGGAGCGACTGGCGCAGCTGCACGCGGACTACGCGCAGCACGGCGGCTACACGGCGCGCGCCCGCGCCGCGCAAATCCTCAATGGTCTGGGGTTTCGCGAGACCGACCTCGAACGCCCGGTTGCACGGTTCTCGGGCGGCTGGCGCATGCGTCTGAACCTGGCGCAGGCGCTGCTCTGCCCCTCCGACGTGCTGCTGCTCGACGAGCCCACCAATCACCTCGATCTGGACGCGGTGTACTGGCTCGAAGACTGGCTGCGGCGCTATCCCGGCACCGTGCTGCTGATCTCCCACGACCGCGAGTTTCTCGATGCCACCGTGAGCGCTGTCTGCCACCTGGACGGCCGCGGTCTCAAGCTGTACCAGGGCGACTACTCGGCCTTCGAGCGCCAGCGCGCCGCGCAGCTCGCCACGCAACAGGCGACGTATGACAAACAGCAGCGCCGGATCGCGCACCTGAAGAGCTTCGTCGAGCGCTTCCGGGCCAAGGCGACCAAAGCGCGCCAGGCGCAAAGCCGGCTCAAGACGCTCGCGCGCATGGAGGTGGTTGCCGCCGCGCAGGCGGCCACGCCGTTCACCTTCGGCTTCCGCGAGCCGCTGCCGGCCTCCAACCCGCTGCTCAGCCTGGAGCACGCACGCGCAGGGTACGGCGCCAACGTGGTGCTGAAAGACGTCGACTTGGTGCTGACCGCGGGTGCGCGCGTCGGTCTGCTGGGCGCCAACGGCGCCGGCAAGTCCACCCTGGTGAAGCTGCTCGCCGGCGAGCTCGCCGTGCTGCACGGGCAGCGCACGCAGGGCAAGGGCCTCGCGATCGGCTACTTCGCGCAGCACCAGCTCGAGCAGTTGCGCGCCGAGGAGTCCCCGCTGCAGCACTTGATCCGGCTCGACCGGATAGTGGCTTCCAGCGTGTCCGGTGCGGCTGCGCGGGAGCAGGACCTGCGCGATTTCCTGGGCGGTTTCGACTTCCGCGGCGATGCCGTGCATGCGCCGGTCGGCCGCTTCTCGGGCGGCGAGCGGGCGCGCCTGACCCTGGCACTGCTGATCTGGCAGCGGCCCAACCTGCTGCTGCTGGACGAGCCCACCAATCACCTCGATCTCGACATGCGCGAAGCGCTGACGCTCGCGCTGCAGGAATACGCAGGGGCGATGGTGCTGGTGTCCCACGATCGGCACCTGCTGCGCGCCACTACCGACACGCTGCTGCTGGTAGCCGGGGGCACGGTGCAGCCCTTCGACGGCGATCTGGACGACTACCGGGAATGGCTCGCCGAGCGGCGCCGCGAGCAGGCGCCCGCCGAGGCCAGATCCGGCGAGGACAGATCCGCCACGCCGTCGCGGCGCGAACAGCGGCGCCTGGAGGCCGAGGCGCGCACCCGCATGGCGGCGCGGCGCCGACCGCTGGAACGCGAGCTGGCCGCCGTGGAGCAGGAGCTCGCATTGCTCGCGGCCGAGAAGCGCCGGCTTGAATCGCTCCTCGCCGACCCCCATCTGTACCGCGCGGAAAACCGCGAGGCGCTCAAGACCTGCCTGACCGATCAAGCGCATGTGAAAGGGCAGCTGGATCGGGCGGAAGCGCGCTGGCTGCGCCTGCAGAGCGACCTTGAAGACCTGTAGAATGCGCCCGCCGGGGTGGAACTACCGACGCGCGCGGCTTTCTAACTGCGGTTTAGTTCCGGCACGACGCGGCCGCGGTCGCGTCAGCCTCCACTGAAACTCGCGTTTTCGATTTTCTTTTCCTGCTCGAGGAGCGACGGCTCATATGAAACGCATCTTCCTGTTCGTGGTCACCAACCTCGCGGTGCTGATCGTGCTCAGCATCACCGCGCGGATTCTGGGAGTGGACCGCATCCTGACGGCGAACGGCCTGAACCTGGGCGCGCTGCTCGTGTTCGCCGCGCTGTTCGGCTTCGGCGGCTCGATCATCTCGCTGCTGATATCCAAGTGGATGGCGAAGATGTCCACCGGCGCGCGCGTCATCGTTCAGCCCGCCAGCGCCGTGGAGCAGTGGCTGGTTGAGACGGTGCGCCGGCAAGCGCAGCAGGCGGGCATCGGCATGCCCGAAGTGGCGATCTACGACGCTCCCGAGATCAACGCCTTCGCCACCGGCGCCAACCGCAACAACGCCCTGGTGGCGGTGAGCACGGGCCTGCTCAACAACATGTCCAAGGACGAGGCCGAGGCGGTGCTCGGCCACGAGGTGACCCACGTCGCCAACGGCGACATGATCACGCTTACGCTGATCCAAGGTGTGGTCAACACCTTCGTGATCTTCATCGCACGCGTGGTGGGCTATTTCGTGGACCGGGTGCTGCTGAAGAACGAGGAAGGCGTGGGCATCGGTTACTTCGTCACCACGATCGTCGCCGAGATCGTGCTGGCCGTGCTGGCCAGCATCATCGTGATGTGGTTCAGCCGGCAGCGCGAGTTCCGCGCGGATGCGGGCGGTGCGTCCCTGGCCGGCCGCGATCGCATGATCGCCGCGCTGCAGCGCCTGAAGCTCAACCACGAGCCGACCACGCTGCCCGAGGCGGCCAAGGCGTTCGGCATCTCCGGCAAGGCGCGCGGCGGCCTGGCGCGGCTGTTCATGAGCCACCCGCCGCTCGACGAGCGCATCGAAGCGCTGCGCGCCGGCGCCACCGGCTCGGGCCTGCGCATCGGCTGAGCGTTCGCCGAGTCGCGAGACCTGAAACGGCGCCGGGAGCGATCCCGGCGCTTTTTTTCGCTCAGCGGAGCCGACGCCACAGGAGCAGCGGCAGCCGCAGCAGGAGTCCCGCTAGCAGGCGCAGGTGCATCGCCACCAGCAGGACGTTGTCGCGACCGTAACGGTAGTGCGATACGCCGCCCTCCTCGGCGCGGAAGTAGCTCACCGCGGCCGGCACACTCAGCGCGGGCATGCCGCGCCAGCTGAGCCGCACCACCGTCTCGGTGTCGAAGTCGAAACCGCGCATGAAGCGGCTCGCTTCCATCACCTCCAGCAGCGGCGCCAGCGGGTAGACGCGCATGCCGAACAGCACGTCGCCGATCCCGGCGAACAGCGTCTCTACATTGGCCCAGAAGTTGGAGATCTTGCGCCCGATGATGCGCTCGCGCGGCGCGCTTGCGTCGAACAGCGGCACGCCCAGCACCATCGCAGCGGGCGAACGCTTCGAGCGCGCCATGAACTCGCCGACGCGCTCGGCGGGGTGCTGACCGTCCGCGTCCATGATCAGCGCGTGGCTGTAGCCGGCCGCAATGGCGGCCTGCAGCCCGTGCAGGACGGCCGCACCCTTGCCCCGATTGCGGTCGAGGCGCAGCACGCGCAGCCCCGGGTCGTCCCGCGCGATCGCCAGCAGCCGCTCGCCGGTGCCGTCGGTGCTGCCGTCGATGACGACCCACACCGGAGTCCACGCCGCCCGCGCCGCGGCCACGGTCTCGAACAGCTTTTCGCCGGTGTTGTAGCTCGGGATGAGCACCAGGTGCGACGAGGACGCCCCGCACAGGTCCGGGTCTGCCTGGTGGACCGCAACGGCGTGCACGGATCGGGATCTCGGTCGCTCTGTCGGCTCGGCGCGGACTGCGCTGCGCGCCCGCTTCAAGCGGATGACAGGCGATCGCTACCCTCTGCCGTCAGCATCCGCCGACGCCGGCGCCATGCGGCCAGGCTGTGCCTGAAGCGCAGCAAACTGGTGAGGTAGTAGATGCCCTTGAACGCGGCCAGGCCGCGGTAGATCGGCGTACCGCGGAACAGATCGCCCGCCAGCAGGCTGAGCAGCGCTTCCTGCATGCGCAGGATGTTGCGCGGCGCCATGAACAGGCTGCGCATGGCGGGACTGGTCATGCGGTAGATGAACCAGGAGAACTGACGCAGGCCGTGGCGCACGTCGCGCTCGAATCGGCGCTTGAGCGCCGCCGCGTCCGGGGCGCCGCACAAAATCGCGTCCACCGCGTCCGCACCCAGGAAGGCGCTGTTCATCGCCAGGAACACCCCCGAGGAGAACACCGGATCGACGAACGCGAACGCGTCGCCGACCAGGATGTGACTGTCGCCCACCATGCGCCCCGACTCGTAGGAGTAATTGCCGGTGGCGGTGGCCGGGGCCACCAGCCGTGCGTCGCGCAACCGCTCGCGCAGCCGCGGGCACAGCGCGATCGTCTCCAGGAAGAAGGTGGTGGGGTCGGACTTGCGCGACTTCATGTAGTACGGCCAGCACACCGCCCCCACGCTGGTGGTGCCGTCGCGCAGCGGAATGAACCAGAACCAGCCGTGCTCGAACCAGAACATGCTGATGTTGCCTTCCTGCTTGCCAGGCAGCCGGCGTGCTCCGGTGAAGTGACCGTACACTGCCGCGCTGTTGTGCTGCGGGTTGCGGCGCTTCATGCCGAGCTTGCTGGCGAGAAAGGTGTCGCGGCCCGAGGCGTCCACCAGGAAACGCGCGCGCCAGCGGCCGGGCGCCGCTTCGCGCGGCGCCGTAACGACCTCGGCACCGCCTTCGGCAGGCAGCTCCACCGCGGTGACCCGGCATTCCTGCAGCGCGCGCACGCCCTGCGCGACGCAGTTCTCGAACAGGATCTGGTCGAACTCGGAACGCCGCACCTGATAGGCGTACGGAAAGCCCTTGTCCCAGGCTTGATCGAAGCTGAAGTTCACCGGCGCGTCGTGCTGCGGCGAATTGAGCTCGGCCGCGTACTTGAACATGGCGATGCCCTCGATGCGCTCCTTCACCCCGAGCCGCTCGAACAGCGGCAGGTTCATCGGCAGCAGCGACTCGCCGATGTGGAAGCGCGGGTGGTGGTCCTTCTCCGCCAGCACCACGTCCCAGCCGCGCTGCGCCAGCAGCGCGGCGATGGTGGTGCCGGCCG
>DATBMG010000199.1:0-30920 GCA_036554965.1 Burkholderiales bacterium | reverse complement strand
CTGGATCAACTGCTGACGCGCCGCAAGCTGCTGAAGGCGAGCCTCGCCGGCGTGTGTGCTCACAGCGCAGGTGCACTGGGGTTGCCCTTGCTGTTCGGTCGCGCCGCCCAGGCAGTCGCCGCGGCCCCAGCGGCGGATAAGCGCATTCTCGTCGTCATGGAGCTGTCCGGCGGCAACGACGGCCTCAACACCCTGGTGCCCTACGCCGACGACGCCTACTACCGGCACCGGCCCAGCATCGGCATCAAGCCGAACAAGCTGCGCAAGATCGACCAGCACTACGGCTTCAGCGGCGGGATGGCCGGGTTCGAGCGCCTGTACAAGGACGGCAAGCTGGCGGTGGTGCACGGCTGCGGCTACGACCAGCCCTCGTTCTCGCACTTCACTTCGATGGCCTACTGGCACACCGCCGCGCCCAACAGCGGCGGCGCGTACGGCTGGGTCGGGCGCCTGGCGGACGGCATGAAGCCGGGCGGCGCGCCCAACTACCTGGTGAACATCGACGAGACGCAGTCGCTCGCAGTGCGCAGCCGCGAGCACGTTCCGGTGGTGTTCGACGACCCGGAGAAGTTCGTGCGCAAGGGTTTCTACCAAGAACGGCCGCTGTTCGAGCAGATGGCGCACGCGGGCGATTTCGCCAGCCCGGCGCAGCGCTACCTGGCGGACGTGGCGCGCAGCGCACAGGAGGCGTCCACCCTGGTGCGCCAGGCCTGGTCGCGCTATCAGACGCCGGTGGATTACGGCATCTTCCCGGTGGACCTGAAGAAGGTGGCGGCGCTGATCGACGCCGGTCTGCCCACGCGGCTGTACTACGTGGCCTATCGGCACAACGCCTTCGACACCCACGTGCACCAGAGCGACCTGCACGCACGCCAGCTCACGTACGTGTCCGATGCCGTGCTCGGCTTCATGCGCGACCTGGAGCGCATCGGCCGCGCCGGCGACGTCACGCTGCTGATCTTCTCCGAGTTCGGCCGCCGCGTGCCGGAGAACACCAGCCTAGGCACCGATCACGGCACGGCGAATTGCATGTTCCTGGTGGGCCAGCGCGTCAAAGGCGGCCACTACGGCAAGCCGGTCAGCCTGACCAACCTCGACGAGGGCGACAATCTGATCCACACCTGCGATTTTCGGCGCGTCTATGCGACCGCCATCGAAGGCTGGATGGGCTACGCCAACAGCGCCGCGCTGCTGGGAGGCAAGTTCGAACCGTTCCCGGTGTTCGCGTAACGCCGCAGCGCCCGCCGATGCATAGTGCGGATCCGGATGCACAGCGCAATCCGGAAAATCGCAGGATTCAGATGAGCCCGCGCGCCGCGAGGTTGCGCATCAGGTCACTGAGGCCGAAGGTCCAGGGCGCGATGCGATCGCAATAGCCGATGCGGTTGGACAGCGTGCCGAGCGAGGGCGAACGGATGGTCACCACGTCGCCCAGCTTGTGGGTGAAACCGCGCCCCGCCGCGCCGCGGTCCTGCGTGGGTGCGAAGGCGGTACCCAGGAACAGCACCAGGCCGTCCGGATACTGGTGATTGCGGTTCACCGCCTGCGCCGCCAGGTCGAGCGGGTCGCGGCTGATCTGCGTCAGGCTGTAGCCGCCCTTCACCTCGAAGCCGTCGTTGCCGGCCACCTGCACCTCTATGCGCAGCCGGCGCAGCTCGTCCGCGCCGAACTTGCCATCCAGCAGGCGGATGAAGGGACCGATGGCGCAGCTTCCGTTGTTGTCCTTCGCGCGTCCGAGCAGCAGCGCGCTGCGCCCTTCCCAGTCGCGCAGGTTGACGTCGTTACCCAGAGTCGCACCGACCACTTGGCCGGCGCGGTTGACGGCCAGCACCACCTCTGGCTCCGGGTTGTTCCACGACGAGCTCTGCAAAATGCCGATGTCGGCGCCGGTGCCCACCGCCGACATCGGCTGGGCCTTGTTGAACACCTCGGCGTCGGGGCCGATGCCCACCTCCAGGTATTGCGACCACACACCGCGTTTGATCAGCGAATCCTTCAGCCGCATCGCTTCCGGCGATCCGGGCTTGATGCTGCGCAGCTCGCCGCCGATCTCCGCGCCGATCGACTTGCGCAGCGCGTCGGCTTGCGCCGGGTCGCCGTGCGCCTGCTCCTCGATCACGCGCTCCAGCATGCTGGCGATGAAGGTGACGCCGCAGGCGCGTACCGCCTGCAGGTCCACGGGCGCGAGGAAGAAGGCGCTGGCGGGATCGCGGCGGTCGGCGTGCGTATTCTCGAGCAGCTCGGCGATCGAACCGAGCGGGCGCGACGGCACGGCGAGACGCTTGCGGACCAGAGCCAGCGGATCGGCGGCGTTGAGCAGCTCGGCGCTGGTGGCGGCGGCCGGGGCGAGGTCGTACACCAGGCCGCCGGCGATCGCCGCCGGCGACGGTCCGGCATTGCGGCCCGGCACCCACGCGCGGCCCACCAGGATCGCTTGCGCCGCGTCCTCGGGCAGCACGCGCTGCGCGTCCAGAACCATCTGCGCGCGCATGATCAGTTCCCCCGCAACGAAACCAGGAAGCTGTACTCTGACCGGCAGTCGGGCGCACACACGATGCCCCACATGTCCTGCGGTGAGCGGTACACGAAATGCATGCGCAGCTCCTGATCGAGATCGTTCCTGGCGATCAGCGTATGCACCGCGCTCGGCGCCGGGCGCTCGGCAGTCATGGCGCGGTACACCTCCAGCTCCTGCACAAAGCGTTGGTGCAGGGCCAGCGCTTCCTCGCCGCGCGCCACAGCGACCTCGGCGGCCGTGAAGTAGCGCGCACTCGCCACCACCGTTGACGGGTCGGCTGTCCAGGCGGGTACCAGCACCCGAGAGGTGAAGCTGGCGGGGTAGCGCCAGATCCAGTCGCGCGGTTGCACCAGCAGCTGGCCGGCGGGCAGGCAATCGAGCTTGGCCCAGGTGTCGAAGGGGGCGGGTAAGCCGGCAAGCGCGTTCTGCGGCAAGTGCTGGCAGTCCAAGGCGTGGTGACGCGCAGCCTCGTCGCCGTCGGAGTGCGCCCAGGCAGGTGGGATGATGGCGCAGGTTAGGGCGGCCAGCGCCGCCGCGATCGACTTCCCGGGCATCCGCGATCTCCTCCATGCGCCGCGCATGCCCTCGGCTTGGCCCGGCGCGCGAGGCGCGTAGAGGGAAGGCGGCAATCGCCAGGTGAACGGCGGCCGATTATACAGGCCGCGCCGGCTCGCGCGACCGAGAAAAGGTGTCGGATGCGGGGCTCGGTGCATCGGCACAGCCGATTCGGAAGGGCGCAGCGGGCCGAAATCAGGGCTCGTCGACGGCGGCCTATTTGTCGTGGACAAACAAGCCACCAACCGAGGCCCATGGCCCGACGTGAGCCGAGCCCACGTCGGGCGCGCCGGGCCCGGGACGGAATCGGTCAGTTGGGCATGACCACCGAGTCGATCACGTGAATGACGCCGTTGCTGGCCATGACATCGACGGCCACCACGTTGGCGTTGTCCACCTTCACGCCCTGGCTGTTGCGAGTCACATTGAGTTTGCTGCCTTCCAGCGTGGTCACCTTGCCCGGCTTGACCTGCTTGGCGGTCACCTCGCCCGCCACCACGTGGTAGGTCAGGATCTTGGCGAGCTTCTGCTTGTCCTTGAGCAGCGCCTCGACGGTGCCCGCCGGCAGTTTGGCGAACGCCTCGTCGGTCGGGGCGAACACGGTGAAAGGTCCCTTGCCCTTCAAGGTATCGGTCAGCCCGGCGGCCTCTATTGCCGCCACCAGGGTGCTGAAGTTGCCCGCCGACTTGGCGGTGTCGACGATGTCGGCCTTCTGGCCGGCGATTACGGCGGCGCTGGCGCCGATCAGCGCCGCGGCCACGAACAGCGAACGGAAGAGCGTCACGAAAGTCATTTCTCAGCCTCTTGTCCAGGTAGGATTGGTCGGAACTTGCAGTTGGCCCTGCTTCTGGGCTTGTCTATGACAAATAGTCTGTTTTTGAAGTTCCATTGAAGATTGTCAAATCTTTCGAGGCGTCCTGCCGGATTGGACCGCTCCCCACCCCATGATCGCCGGACGGGTTGCCTTCCTGGACGTGGAAACCACGGGCGCCGACCCGCGCAGCGACCGCATAACCGAGATCGGATTGGTCCTGGTGGATGACGGCGTGGTCCTCGAGGAGTGGTCGACCCTGGTCAACCCTGGCCGCGGCATTCCCCCGGGGATCGAGTCGCTCACCGGCATCAGCGACGCGATGGTGTGCGCGGCACCGGGTTTCGCCGACATCGCCTTGGATCTGGCGGCGCGCCTCGACGGGCGGCTGCTGGCCGCGCACAATGCGCGCTTCGATTACGCCTTCCTGCGCAACGAGTTCCAACGCGCCGGCACGACCTTCCGCGGTCCGGTGCTGTGCACGGTGCGGCTGTCGCGCCATCTGTTCCCCGAGCATCCGCGCCACAACCTCGATGCCCTGGTCGAGCGCTACGCCTTGCCCTGCGCTGCACGCCATCGTGCGCTGCCCGACGCGCGGCTGGTGTACCACTTCGCCTGCGAGGCAGAACGCCGGCTGGGATCGGAGGCGCTGCGCGACGCGGTGGCGGCGGTGCGCGACGCGCCGCGGGCTCCGGCGGGAATGAACGTCGATCTGATCGAGGACGCGCCGGACACTCCGGGCGTGTATCTGCTCTACGACGCGCAGGGCGCCGCGCTGTTCGCGGGCAGGGCAGCAAACCTGCGCACGCAGCTACTGGCCCATTTCTCGGCGCGCGGGCGCCATGCGCAGGAGCAACGCCAGGCGCTGCAAGCCGGCGCGGTCGAGTGGTTCAGCACGGCCGGAGAGCTGGGTGCCGCGCTACGCCATCTGCACGCGCTGGAAACGCTCGCACCGCGCCACAATCGGCCCGCGCGCCAGCGGCGGGAAGCGTGGGCGCTCGATTGGCGGCCCGAGGCGGCCGACGAGCCGGTGCGGGTGCGCGATCTGGACGGCAGCGCAGATGATCCTGCACCTTGGGACACGCTGTACGGTCCGTTTCGCTCGCGCGCAGACGCCCTCGCCGCGTTACGCGGCCTGGCGCGAGAGCATCGGTTGTGCGCCACCGTGCTCGGCCTGGAGAGCCAGTCGCCCTGCAGCGCGCACGCGGCCGGCGCGTGCAACGGCGCGTGCGTCGGCCGCGAGACGCGCGCAGCGCACACCCTGCGCCTGATACAGGGCCTGCTGCGCCTGCGCATGCGCGGCTGGCCCTACCCCGGCGCCGTCGCGATCGTGGAGCAGGACCCGGCGCGCACCCGCACCGAACTGCACGTGGCGAACGCGTGGCGCTATCTGGGTTCTGCGCGCACCGAGGCCGAGGTGCAGGAGCTGATGCAGACCGGCTGGTGGCTGCCGGGTGGAGAGGAGCTGGGGACCGGGGCAAGTTCCCCTCTCCCCGCTGCGGGGGAGGAGCCGAGGCTGAGGGGAGAGCTTCCCACCTTCGACATCGACGTCTACCGGTTGCTGGTGCGCGCGCTGGACGACAAGCACCGCCACCGGGTGATCGATCTGTCGGCGAACCGCCGACCCTGAGCACCCTGCCCCGCGTGTGGCCGGCAGCGGGCGCAGGCTACAATGCAGCGCCCAGGGTGCCAAGAGATCGACCCGCCTGCCCGATCCGCAAGCAGATAGATGACCGGAAACGATCCCGACCCGATTCCACGCCCGGCGTTCTGGCTGGGCACCAGTGGACTCGTACCGTTCGTCGTGCTCACCAGCGCGCTGTACGCGATGCCGAGTGCGCACGCGCCCGTGCTGGTGGTCTGGCTGTCGGGCTACAGCGCGGTGATCCTGAGCTTCGTCGGCGCGATCCACTGGGGCGTGGCGCTGGTGCACCAGCATATGCGCGATCCGGACCGCACCTTGTTCATGACCTGGAGCACGGTGCCGGCGCTGGCCGCCTGGGCATCGCTCCTGCTGCCCGCCAAGACCGGCCTGCTGTTGATGGCCGGCACGTTCGTGGTGCATTACGCCGCGGACCGCCAGCTGGCGCAACGTTTCGCGCTGCCGCCGTGGTACCTGCGGCTGCGCGCGGGGCTCACCGCCGTCGTCGTCGTGTGCCTGGTCATGGCCATCCTGCGCCTGGCCCGCGGTTGAAGTGCGCATGCTCTAGCGGCTTGCTGCGCGGGCGCCGACCGCATCGACTCGCTGCGATCACCCAGACCATGCGTCACCTTGCCATCATCGCCGTTGCCGGCACGCTGGCGCTGCCCGCCGCCGGCGCCATCGCCGCAACCGCGGGTGAGGCCTGCCCCAGTCCCGGCGCTTGGATCGCCGTCTCCGACAGCGGCCGTTCGCTGCGCCCCGCCGACGCCGTGAGCGCCGAGCTGGCGCAGCGGCGGGTGGTGTTGCTGGGCGAGAACCACGACGACGCCGAGCATCACCGCTGGCAGCTGCACACCATCGCCGCCCTGCACGCGCGCCAGCCGCGTCTGGCGCTGGGGTTCGAGATGTTCCCGCGGCGCGTGCAGCCGGTGCTCGACCAATGGTCGGCAGGCGAGCTGACCGAGGAGCAGTTCCTGGCGCGCAGCGATTGGGCCGGTGTGTGGGGGCACGATCCGCAGCTCTACTTGCCGATCTTCCATTTCGCGCGCATGCACCGCATTCCGATGATCGCGCTGAACGTGGAGCGCAGCCTGGTGCGGCGCGTCGGCAGCGAAGGCTGGGACACCGTGCCGCCGGCGGAGCGCGAAGGGGTGGGAGAGCCGGCGCCCGCACCGGCGCCTTATCTCTCGTTCTTGTACGAGTCGTACCTCGCGCATATGCCCGAAGCGCAGCGCCCGCGGCGCGGGCCGACCGATGAGGACTTGCGCGGCCCGCAGTTCCGGCGTTTCGTGCAGAGCATGCAGGTGTGGGACCGGGCCATGGCGCAGGCGATCGTCGAGCGGCTGAGCGCGGACCACACGCCGCTGGTGGTGGCGATCATGGGCGCCGGCCACTTGCGCCACGGGCATGGCGTGCCCTATCAGGTGCGCGACCTCGGCATCGCCGATCCGGCCGTGCTCCTGCCCTGGGACGTAGGCCAGGATTGCGCGCTGCTCACCGCCGGGGTCGCGGACCTGGTGTTCGGTGTCGAGGACCGGCGCGCAGAGACGGCCGAACGGCCGCGCCTGGGCGTCATGCTGGACCAGAGCGAGCACGGCGTCACCATCCGCGACGTGATGAAGGGCAGCATCGCCGAGAGCGCAGGCGCGCGTGCGGGCGACGTGATCAAGACGGTGGCCGGCATGCCGGTGAAGGATGCCGGCACGGTGATCGCGGCCGTCCAGCGCCAGGCACCGGGCACCTGGCTGCCAATCACCGTTCAGCGCGGAACGCAGTCGCTGGAGCTGGTGGCGCGCTTCCCCGGCAAGCCATGACGGCGCGGCCATGGGCCGTCGCTCCCGCCGCGGTGCTGGCGCTCGCGACAGCAGCACCCGCGGCATCCCTGGACAAGCAGGTCGAGCACGTGCACCACGCGCTGCACGTGTCGCTCGACCCGGCTGCCCGTCGGTTGATCGCAAGGGACGAGATCACGCTGCGCGGCGGCGGAACGGTTGCGATGACGCTGGGGGCGCAATTCGACGTCGAGGAGGCGACGCTCAACGGGCGGCCGTTGCCTGGGCCCCTGCGCGCGCGAGAGCAGCTGCGCTGGTCGCTCGACCTCGGCGCAGACGGCGAGCACCGGGTGGTGCTGCGCTACGCCGGGCAGCTGGCACCGCTCGCCGAAACCGACCACCGCGGCACGCTGGAGAGATTGCCGCCGATGACCTCGGCCCGCGGCAGCTACCTGCCCGCCGGCACCGGCTGGTATGCGCAGATCGGCGATGATCTGTTCACCTATCGCGTGCAGCTCGAGCTGCCAGCCGGTCAGCGCGGGCTGATGCCCGGCCGGCTCAGCGACGAGCGCGACGGCGCGCAGGGCTACCGCGCTGTGTTCGTCTTCCCGCGCCCCGTGGAAGGCATCGATCTCGTCGCCGCGCCCTACGTCGTGCGCGAACGCATGCTGGAGCGCGCGGGGGCTGCTCCGATTCGCCTGCGCACCTGGTTCCACCCCGAGGTGGAAGCGTTGTCCGACGGCTATCTGGATGCGCTGGAGCGCTACCTGGGGATGTACGGCGACTGGCTCGGCGCCTATCCGTTCACGGAGTTCAGCGTGGTGTCGAGTCCGCTGCCCACCGGCTTCGGCATGCCGACCCTGACTTATCTCGGCATCGACGTCCTGCGCCTGCCGTTCATCAAGTCGACCTCGCTGGGTCACGAGGTGCTGCACAGCTGGTGGGGCAACGGCGTGTACGTGGACTATGCCGGCGGCAACTGGGCCGAAGGCCTCACCACGTTCATGGCGGACTACGCTTACAAGGAGCACGAAAGCCCCGAGGCGGGCCGCGGCATGCGTCTGGAATGGCTGCGCGACTTCGCTGCCGTTCCTCCCGGGCAGGACACACCGCTGCGTCAATTCACCGCGCGCACCCACACCACCTCGCAGATCGTCGGATATCACAAAGCGGCGTTCCTGTTCCTGATGCTGCGCGAGCACCTGGGCACGCGGACCTTCGACGCCGGGCTGCGCCGGTTCTGGCGCGAGTACGCCTTCCAGCGGGCTGGTTGGAGCGATTTGCAGCGCGTTTTCGAAGGCGTGTCGGAGCGCAGCCTCGATCGGTTCTTCGAGCAATGGCTGGCGCGCAGCGGCGCGCCCGCGATCCGCATCGAGCAGGCGCGGGCGCTGGCGGACGCGGACGGCTTCGCGGTGCGAGGCGTGCTGTCGCAAAGCGAGCCTGCCTACCTGCTGCGCGTACCGGTGGTGTTGGAAACCGCCGAGGGGACCGAGGCCCACTCGCTCGAGGTGAGTGAGGCGCGGCAGGCGTTCGAGCTGCGCAGCCGCGCACGGCCCTCTGCGTTGCTGCTCGACCCGCAGCTGCGCGTTTTCCGCCGTCTCGATCCGGCTGAGCTCCCGCCCATCCTACGGCAGGTGATGCTCGACCCCGATGCGGTAACGGTGGTGCCGAGCCGGGATCCGGCTGTGCGCGAGGCGGCGCAGGCGCTCGCCGCCAGGTTGCTGGAGCGCGAACCGCGCATGCAGCCGTCCATCGCCCAGGCGGAAGTGCCGCTGCTGTTGATCGCCACTGCGCAGGAGATCGATGCGTTCCTCGAGCACAACCGCTTGCCGGAGCGCCCGCCCGAAGTGGCCCCCAGGGGCAGCGCGCAAGTGTGGGCGGCACGTCAGCCGAACGGCAAGCCGCTGGCCGTGATCTGCGCGGACGATGCCGCGGCGCTGGCCGCTTTGCAGCGCCCGCTGCCGCACTATGGGCGCCAGAGCTGGCTGGTATTCCAGGGCGCGCGGGCGCTCGAACGCGGAGTGTGGCCGTCGCAACCCGTCGCCTGGCGCTTTCCGCCGTAGCCCGCTCGCCGCTACCTGGCGCGGGCCGGGCTGGTCAATGCCGGGCGAGAAAGTCCAGCAACGCGCGGTTGAACGCCTCCGGTTGCTCCAGGTTCGACAGGTGCGAGGCGTTGGGGATGATCACCAGCTCCGAGCCCGGCGCCGCCTCGTGAATCTCGCGCGCCATCGCCACCGGCGTGCCCACATCCTGCTCGCCCACGATCACCTGCACCGGGCAATCGAGCGACGACAAGCGGCGGGTCAGGTCGATTCTCGGGATCGAATGGCAGCAGCCGGAATAACCCAGCGGCGGCGTGCTGCGGATCATGCGCGCGACACGCTCCACGACGGCAGGACGCTGCGCCAGAAAGGACGCCGTGAACCAGCGCTGCAGGGTGGGCTCGACCAGCGGTTCCATGCCCTTGGTGGTGGCGGTCTTGATGCGGTCATCCCACACGGCGCGCAGCTCGGGCGGATAGCGGCTGGTGGTGTCGCACAGCACCAGGCTGCGGAACACACCGGGATGCGCAAGCGCGAAGGTCATGCCGATCATGCCGCCCATCGACAGCCCGACGAAGTGCGGCCGCTGCACCCCCAGCGCCGACAGCAGGCCGTGCAGGTCTTCGGCCATCTGCTCCAGCGTGTAGGCGCCGGCGGGAGCGTCGCTGCCGCCGTGGCCGCGGGTGTCGAAGCAGAGCACCCGGTACCTCGCCGTCAGCGCCTCGACTTGCGGCGCCCACATGCCGAGCGCGCAGGCGAGCGAATGGCTCATCACCACCCACGGGCCGTCGCCCTGCACTTCATAATTGATCGCGATGCCGTTGCTCTGCGCTTTCATCTGTCCGTCCTCCTCGCCGCGAGGCACAGTATAGGACCGATGCGGTATGCTTGGCGCGACGGTCGCGCAGGGAGCGGACACCGGACCGCGGGAGGAACTCACATGAGCCCGCAGGAGGACTCTGGATGAGATTGGCGCAGTTCCTGGACAAGGGCGGCGGACGCAGCGTGGGCATCGTGTCGGACGACGGTGCCAGCCTCGGCGTGGTCGGCGGGGCCCGCTCCGTGTACGACATCGCCATGGAAGCGATCCGGCGCCGCTCCACCGTGGAGGCGGTGGCGCGCGACTGGCGCACGCAGGAAGCGGTGAGTTATGCCGAGGTGGTGGACCAGCGCCGCCTGCTGCCGCCGCTCGATCATGTCGACCCCGCGCGCTGGCTGATCACAGGAACCGGTCTGTCGCATCTGGGCAGCGCGGCGGCGCGCGACGCCATGCACGCCAAGCTGCAGGCCGACGAGACGCAGCTCACCGATTCGATGAAGATATTCAAGTGGGGCCTGGAGGGCGGCAAGCCGCTTGCCGGCAAGATCGGCGTGCAGCCGGAGTGGTTTTATAAGGGCGATGGGCGCTGCGTGGTCGCGCCCGAGCAGCCGCTCGAGCTGCCGGCTTATGCGCTCGACGGCGGCGACGAGGTCGAGGTGGTAGGCCTGTACGTGATCGGCGACGACGGCTCGGTGTACCGGGTCGGCTTCGCGCTCGGCAACGAGTACGCGGACCACGTGATGGAGCGCCAGAACTACCTCTATCTGGCGCACTCGAAGCTGCGCCAGTGCGCCTACGGCCCCGAGCTGCTGCTGGGCGCGCTGCCGGCCAGCGTGGCCGGCAGCGCCCGTCTCACGCGCAGCGGGCAGGAGCTGTGGAGCGACACCTGGCTCTCCGGCGACGACAACATGGCGCACTCCATCGCCAACCTCGAGCATCATCACTTCAAGTACCGCGATTTTCGCCGCCCGGGCGACGTGCACGTGCACTTCTTCGGCGCGGCAACCGGCAGCTTCACCAAGAACGTGAAGGCCGAGGTCGGCGACGTGTTCGAGATCGAATGCCCGGTGTTCGGGCGGCCGCTGCGCAACCCGCTGCGACGGGCACGCGAGGAGTACGCGCTGGTCGGCGTGCGGGCGCTGTGAGCCGCGTGACCGGGGTCAGCGCAGGACGATGGCGAATAGGTACTCCCCGCGCACGATGTTGAGCACGATGGGCCGCGTCGCACGGCGCAGCGCGGCCATCAGCTCCTGCACCGAGCGCACCTCGCGCCGGTTTACGCCGGCGATGAGGTCTCCTGCGCGCAGCCCGAGGTTCCACGCCGGGCTGCCGCGCTCTACCCGCACCACCACCACCCCCTGCGGCTGACCGCCGGCTTCGCGCGTGCCGACCGCGGCGCCAGCGAGCTCCGGCACCGACTGCGTCATGGTGGCCGCGCCGGCGGAGACTTCTTCGATGCGCGCGCGAATCGCCTTGACTTCCGCGCCGCGCAGCACCCGCAGCTCGATCTCCTCGCCCACCGGCGTGAGTCCCACCTGATTGCGCAGATCGGCAGAGCTGCGCACCTTGCGCCCGCCGACGTGCGTCACCACGTCGCCGCGCTTCAGCCCGGCCCGCTCTGCGGGCCCGCCCGGCACGACTTCCACGACCACCACGCCTTCGCTGCGCGTCAGCCCCATCGCCTGGCCCAGCTCCGGCGTCAGATCCTGCGCGCTGGCGCCGAAGCGCCCGCGCCGCACTTCGCCGTAGCGGATGATCTGAGCCATCACCGCCCGCGCCATGTTGCTCGGCACCGCGAAGCCGATGCCGACGTTGCCGCCGGCCGGACCGATGATCGCCGTGTTGATCCCGATCAGCTCACCCTTGAGATCGACCAGCGCGCCTCCGGAGTTGCCGGGGTTGATCGCCGCATCGGTCTGCACGAAGTCCTCGTAGCCTTCGATGTTTAGGCCGGTGCGCCCCAGCGCGCTGACGATGCCCGAGGTCACCGTCTGTCCCAGCCCGAAGGGATTGCCGATGGCGAGCACGTAGTCGCCCACCCGCAGCGCGTCGGAATCACCGAAGGACAGCGCCTTGAGGCGTTCGGCCGGGATCTTGAGCACGGCGATGTCGGTGCCGGCATCGCTGCCTACCAGCGCGGCGTGCAACTGGCGCCGGTCCTTCAGGGTGACCACCACGTCGCGCGCTCCACGCACGACGTGATGGTTGGTGAGCACGTAACCCTTGGCCGCATCCACGATGACGCCGGAGCCGGCGGACAGCCGCGGCTCGGGGCGATCCGGCAGTCCGAAGAACCGGCGGAAGAAGGGATCCTGGAGCAGCGGATTGTCGTCCTCCGGGGAGCTGGAGACGACGGCGATGTTCACTACCGCGGGCGTGACCTCCTCGATCAGGGGCGCCAGCGTCGGCAGCGTGCCGTCCGCGGCAATGGGCGGGATACCGGCCGCGGCAGGCAACGCGAGGAGCAGCGCCGGCAACGCGATCCGGATCGGCAGGACGGTGCGCGTCTCCATGGGTGCGTATTCTGCCAAAAGCCGCTTGAAGCGCCATGCCGCGCACGTTTCCGCGCCGGGCGGCGACGACGCGACCGGCGTCCTACGGATCGTGGCCCGCCGCTCCCAAGAACGGCGAGGGCCGCTTGCGCGGCCCTCGACCCGTCCCTCGATGCAAGGGAAAAGCGCTGCGAATGCAGGTCAGGTCAGCTTGAGCTTCTGCTCCGGCTGCTCGACGCTGCCGATCGTCTGCACCTGCTCGCCGAAGCCCGGCGTGCGCAGTACGTCCTGCGCGGTGCCGAGGCCCATGCCGGCGAAGCTGCCGTTCATCCCGTAGAAGGACGCCAGCTCGCCACCCAAAGCCTCGCTGTCGTAGCTTCCGAGCTGCGCATCCAGCAGCTTGTGCATCGGCGTCCAGCGGTCCAGCGTCGGATCGCGTTTCAGTTCGGCGTCGAACTCCTCCACGACACGCCTGAAGTCGAAGGTTTCGATCCGCTGATCGAGCAGCGGATCGGCGCCGCCCAGATCGAAGTCCGCGATCGACTGCGCGAGCAACTGCAGGGTGAACTTGCTGGGCTGGATCTGCGACCCGTCATACCACCCGTCCAGGGTCACCGCGTCGCCGCTGCCCAGCTCCAGCACCAGGTCGTCCCCGGACTTCCTGAGAGCGAGATCCCGGTAGTCGGCTCCCCCGCCTAGGGCCAGCGTGACGCGCTCGGCGTTCAGCTCGAGCGTGTCCTTGCCGTCGCCGCGGTTGTGTGCAACCACCGTCCCGGCCGCGTTCACCGCGATGCGGTCGTCGCCTCTGCCACCGGCCACGAAGCTCGCGGCGCCGTCGGCGCGGATGTCGTCTGCCCCGTCTCCGCCGTCGAGCAGGCCGCCGCCGTCCGCGTCGCGCAGCGTGTCGTCGTCGCCGCCGCCCTGCAGCAGGTCCACGCCGGCGCCGCCGTCGAGGCTGTCCTCGTCGTCGCCGCCCTGCAGCAGATCGTCCCCGTCACCACCCTGGATCGCATCCTCGCCGCCTGCGCCGGCGAGAGCGTTGCCAGCGCTGTTGCCGACCATGCTGTTGCCGAGCTCGTTGCCGATGGCATCCACCGCGGCCGTACCGGTGAGTCGCACGTGGTTGACGAAGTCGCCCAGCGTCACGCTCACCGAGCTCAGGATCGTGTCGATGCCTTCGTTGGCGTTCTCGATCACCAGGTCACCGGCGTTGTCCACCACGTAGGTGTCGTTGCCGGCGCCGCCGGCCATCGCGTCGACGCCTGCGCCGCCGTCCAGCAGGTCGTTGCCGCCTCCGCCCCACAGGCTGTTGTCGCGCTCGTTGCCGCGCAGGACGTTGCTGGAGTTGTTGCCGACCGCGCTGACGGCATCGCCCACCAAGGTGATGTTCTCCAGGTTGACCTTGTCGGCGATCGTGTAGTCGATGCTCGACACCACCGTGTCGGTGCCCTCGTTGGTGCTCTCGAACACCTTGTCGGCCGACGAGTCCACCGAGAACACGTCGTCGCCGCCGTAGCCGTACATGCGGTCCTGTCCGGCGCCGCCATCCAGCACGTCCTTGCCGGCGCCGCCGTACAGCAGGTCGTTGCCACCCCTGCCGAACAATGTGTCGTTGCCGTCCTCGCCTTTGAGCGTGTCGTTGCCTTCGCCGCCGTCGAGCACGTCGTCGCCGTCGAGGCCGGCAAGCATATCGTTGCCGTTGAAGCCGTACATGACCTCGTTGTCGCCGGTGCCGACGATGTTGTCGCTGCCTTCGCTGCCCCGGTAAGCTGCCAGGGCGAGCGCCGCCTCGTCCAGGACGCTGCCGTCGGCGAAGACGATGCGCTCGATGCGATAGGCCGAGCCCGCGCCCCAGTCCGCCACGCGCAGCACGTCGGTGCTGCCGTTGACGCTGACAAACAGGCTGCTCTGGTCGCGCCGGATGGTGACGTCGCTTTCCTTCAGGCCGCCCAGGACCAGCGTGTCGCGGTTGCCGGCGGTGGCGTCGAAGTCGTAGATCACGTCCTGGCCGTAGCCGCGGCCGAACAGGTAGGTGTCGTTGCCGGCGCCCGAGCCCGCCTGATAGCCGCCCACCCCGCCGTAGAGGATATCGTTGCCCGCGCCGCCGTCGATAATGTCGTGGCCCGCACCGCCCGACAGCTTATCGTTGCCGCCAAGGCCGCGGATCACATCGTCGCCCGCGGTGCCGACCAGCGTGTCCGCCGCGTCGGTGCCGAGGAACGGCGCCGCCGCCAGGGCGGCGGCGTCCAGCACGCTACCGTCGGCGAACTCGATGCGCTCGATGCGATACGCCGCGCTCAGGCCCCAGCCGGCGATCTGCAGCTGATCGTTCGTGCCGTTGATCGAGATGTACAGGTTGTCGCTGTCGCGGCGGATGCTGACGTCGGTCTGGTTCAGGCCGACCAGGCGAACGGTGTCGATGTTGCCGGCGCTGGTGTCGTGGTCGTAGATCACGTCCTTGCCGTAACCGCGCCCGAAGAGGTACGTGTCGTTGCCGGCGCCCGACCAGGGCTGGGTGCCGCTGAAGCCGCCGTACAGGACGTCGTTGCCGGCGCCTCCGTCCAGCACGTCGTCACCGTAGCCGCCGGCGAGCACGTCGTCGCCGCCGAGTCCGCGCATGCTTTCGCTCTCGACGGTGCCGGTCAGCGTGTCGGCGCCTTCGGTGCCGACATAGGCGGCGGCCTGCGCCAGCGCTGTGCCCTCGAGCACGCTGCCGTCGGCGAACTGCACGCGCTCGATGCGATAGGCGCTGCCCGCGCCCCAGTTGGCCACGCGCAGCTCGTCAGCAGCGCCGTTCACGGAGATGTAGAAGCTATTCGCATCGCGGCGGATGGTCACATCGCCCGCATTCAGGTCCTTCAACCGCACGGTGTCGACGTTGCCGGCGGTGATGTCGTAATCGGACACCACATCGCGCCCATCGCCGCGCCCGAACAGGTAGGTGTCGTTGCCGGCGCCGGACCAGCTGCCGAGCGTGGTAAACCCGCCGTGCAGCATGTCGTTGCCGGCACCGCCGTCGAGCACGTCGTCACCGTAGCCGCCCGCGAGGACGTCGTTGCCGCCCAGGCCCATCAGCGTGTCCGCCTCGGCCGAGCCCGACATGTCGTCCGCGCTGTCGGTGCCCTGGAACGGCAGGCTCGACAGCGCAGCGCCCTCGAGCACGCTGCCGTCGGCGAAGGCAATGCGCTCGATGCGATGCTCCGCACCCGCGCCCCAGTTGGCCACTCGCAGCGAATCGCCGCTGTCCTTCACCTCGATGCGCAGGTCGTTCCCGACGCGGCGCAGCACCACATCGCCGGCATTCAGTCCGACCAAACGCACGGTGTCGACGTTGCCGGCGGTGACGTCCCGATCATAGATCACATCCTGACCGTTGCCGCGGCCGAAGATATAGGTGTCGTTGCCCGAACCCGACCACTCCGCACCGCCGGAGAAGCCGCCGTACAGGGTATCGTTGCCGGAGCCGCCGTCGAGCACGTCGTCGCCGTGGCCGCCTTGCAGCGAGTCGTCGCCGCCGAAGCCGTCCACCACGTCGGCGGCGGCGGTGCCCAGGATCGCATCGGCCGCCTCGGTGCCGGCAAGGTGTGCCTCGGCCAGCACCGCCGCGGTGAGCCGCGTGCCGTCGCCGAACACCACCTCCTCGACGCGCTGCGCGCCGTCCAGGAACCAGCCCTCGATGCGCATGCCATCGCCGGTGCCCGCGATGCCGACGTACAGATCGTTGCCGGCGCGCCAGTAGCGCACGTCGACCTGTGCCAGCGCTCCGTCCACGCGAATGACGTCGACGTTGCCGGCGGTGGCGTCGTAGTCGCGCACGTGGTCCATGCCCCCGCCGCGCGTCAGGATGTAGGTGTCGTTGCCGGAGCCGCCGTTGAGATAGTCGCGCCCCAGGCCACCGTCGAGTACGTCGTTGCCCGTGCCGCCGAACAGATTGTCGTCGCCCAGGCCGCCGAAGATCAGGTCGTTGTCCTCGCAGCCGGACAGGGTGTCGTTGCCGTCCAGGCCATAGATCACGTCGTCGCCGTCGAAGCCCATGACGCTGTCGGCGGCGGCACCCCCCACCAGGCTGTCGGCGCCGGTGGTGCCCTCGATCTTGTTTCCGCCGACCTCGGACACCACATTCAGTCCCCCGGTGTCGAAGGCGATGGCCAGCTCCTCGCCGCGCGCCGCGTAGGTGGCGCGCAGCGCCGCATAGTCGGCGTCGGAAAGCTCATCCAGCGCCCGCATGGTGCGCGCAAACTCGGACAGCAGCGCCTTGCCCGCCGCCGGGTCGGCAGTGAGTTGCGCGTCGATTGCCGCAATCACGCCCGACAGGTCGGCCACGATCGCCCCGGCCGCGGCGTCCCAGCGGTACGTGATCTGCTGATACATATCCTCGAGATGGCTCTGCGCCATCAGGCTGCCGTACACCTGCTCGGACAGATCCAGATAGGCGCGCTCCAGGCGCACGGCCGCATCGGGCACGGGATCGGGCCCGAGCGCGCCGACAAAGGGTTGCGCCAGGAACTGCTCCAGCACCACCAGCTTGCGCGCGTCGATCGCCTCGCCGCGGCTGGCGGGATCGAGCACGTCGGCGCCCGCCCAGCGGAACAGAACGCTGTCGAGCAGCGCATCGCGGCGGGCGGCGTCGCGCTCCTGCAGGAACGCCGACACCAGCTCCTTCAGCCCGGCGTCGCGCGCCATCGCCTGGCGCAGATCGTAGACGTTGCCAGACCCGCGCACTTCCGGCAACCCAACCGCGTCCGGCGGCACTGCAATACTGCTCTCGGTCATGCTGATCGCGGTGTTGCGCGCCAGCAGGTATTCACCCAGCGCACCTTGCGTGCCGTCGCTGCGCGTGTAGCTGCCGAGCCGCGTCTGCGCGTTGCCCTTGCCGTCGTCGGCGCCGGTGTCGGCAAAGCTCAGGCCGATCGCGGAAACGCCCGCCTCGCCCAGCGCGACCAGCTCAGCGGCATCGGTGAAGCCATCGCTGTCCACATCGCGCCACACGCGCAAGCTCGACCACACCGCGTCGGACTTGTCGATCACACCGTCGGCGTTTCCGCCCGCGGCTACGCCATCCCATTCGCTCAGCGCCTGCACGCCGCCGGCGGCCGTGCTGCCGTCGGCCAGCAGCGTCTGATCGCCGAACAGCTCGCGCCCGCTGTCGATGCGGCCGTTGCCGTCGCGGTCCATAGCGAGCAGGCCGTCGTCCGCGCCCACCCAGCCGCTCAGCTCGGCAAAGCCGTTGCCGTCGTGATCGAAATAGGTGACCGCCTGCTGCGAGAGCGTCTCGATGCCGTCGCCGTCGAGGTCGAGCAGCAGCGGGTCGCGGCGCGGGGCGGGCACCGCCATCGCCTCGTCGAAGGGCTGCTTGTAGGACGGCGCGCTGGGGCCGTGCAGCTTGCGCATCGGCAGGCCGAGCATCGGCTTGCCCGACAGCGGCTCGCCACCGCTGCCCGCATCGTCCGGCGTGGCGCCGTCGTCGCGCCGCGCGCGCGGGCCGGTCTCCTGGTCGCTCGGGCGCACCGTGACGCGGTCTCCATCCACCCACACGTCGAGCGAGCCGTCGTCGTTCTCGCGGAACACCGCTCTGCCGTCGTCGCTCACGAACAGATCGCGGTCGTCGACCTGCGTACCGCCGCCGATGGGCGCGGGTCCGGTGCCGCCGCCACCGCCGCCGTCACCACCACCGCCGTCGCCGCCGCCACCTCCGTCGCCGCCGCCGCCGTCGCCGCCGCCACCACCGCCGTTGCCAGCGTCGTCGAAGATGATGGTACCGATCCCGTCGCTGTCCTGGATCACATCGCCCTTGCGGACGAAGTACGTGTCGTTTCCGGCGCCGCCGTCAAGCACGTCGCCGTCGCCGCCGCTCACCAGCTGATCGCTGCCTGCGCCACCGCGCAGCACGTCGCGGCCGATGCCGCCCACCAGGCGGTCATCGCCCGTGCCGCCGATCAGCACGTCGTCGCCCGCGCCACCACTGAGCAGGTCCGCCCCCTCGCCACCATCGAGCAGGTCGGCGCCCTCGCCGCCTTCCATCTGGTCGGCCCCGCCCTCGCCGTACAGGTGGTCGTCGCCCGCACCGCCGAGCAGCGGCGCGTTGGCGTCGCCGTCGAACAGGACCACGCCGGCCACCGGAGCGGTGCCGGTCATGGTCAAGCTCTCGTCGCGGTCGATGTAGGTCGCCTCCAGCCCGTCCAGCTCGGTCACAGCGGCCGCATCGGGCGCGATCTCGTTCAGATTGGCCTGGATCATCGCGCCGAGCAGTTCCGGGCGATCCGCGAGCCAGTCGAGGGTCAGCGTGCCGTGACCGGTCTTGTCGTCATACAGGTCGAGCTCGCCGTTCTCGTTGTGCGGCTGATAGTCGGCGCCGATCAGCACGAAGGCGTTGAGCTCCACCAGGGCGTAGCGATAGGCGAGACCCTCGTCGGTGTCTTTCGACGCTTGGGCGGTGATGGCCGAGGCATTCGTCGACACCAGGCTGTCGAGGCTCAGCGTGTCGCCATACTGCTCCTCGACCAGGTCGATGGTGTCGAACAGCGCGCGGTAGAACGCCGGATCGAACGCTTCACTGCCCAGCGCGGGAAGGGGGTCAGCATCCGGCGCCAGCAGCCCGCGGACCTGCTCGAGCAGCGTGCGCACGGCCGCCAGGCCGTCGTCGGACACCACGCTGGCGTCCAGCAGCTCATTCAAGTCGTCCGTGCCGAAGCCTGCGTCGATCGCGTTCACCAGCAGCGCCAGCGCCTGGCCCTGGTTCAGATACTCCTCGACCTTGCTGAAGTCCACCGACGGCCCGTTCAACACGTCGCGAACCATGTCGAGCAGCGCCGGGTCCTCGTAGAACGGCGTGGCCGTGTTCAGATCCTTGGCCGCCGCCAAACCGCTGTTGAACAGCATATCGAGCAGCAGCGCGGCGCCGCCGGCCTTGCCGGCGATAGCATGCCAGGCCTGCGGGTCGTCGCTGCCGGCGAGGTATTTCTCCAGGCCGAGCGAGAGCTCGGTCATCGACTGGGATGCGCGCGAGACGCCCTGGTCGCGGATGACGCACAGGATGTCTTCGGTCTTGGTGCCGGCGGCGAGCATGTCCTGCACCGCCCCGACCATCTGGTAGGTCGACCAGTCCGCGCCTGGCGTGGGCTCCAGCAGCGCGGCGACTTCCTCGGGCGAGTACTGGAAGATCTCGCTCAGCGCATCCTCGACCGTGGTGTCTTCGCCGGCGAAGGCGGAGGCCTGCACGATGCGCCGGCCGGCGGCGGCGCTATGCGCCTCGAAATCACAGGCGAGCTGCTTGAGGATTTCCTGCATGCGCGGATCGGTTTCCACCTCCACGCGCGCGGACAGCGCCTGGGCCAGGCTTCGAGAGACCTTGTACTGGGCGATCTCCCGGGCAACGCCGATGTGCCCCGTGCGATCGACGATCGCATCCAGGCTGGGCGAGGAAAGCTGCGAGAGGCTCTTCAGGAAGGCCAGCTCATAGCTCTTGTTCAGCGCCTGCAGGGCGGCTTCCGGACCGCGCCCGAAGAGACTGTCGCCCAAGTGCGCAATAGCGCTCTGCTCGCTCATCTCGTTCTCCCCGGCGCCTCGTTCCCGCGGTGCGCAGCGCCGGTGGTCTGCACGCGGGTTCGCGGCCTTCCGGCCGCGCGCTTCGCGCAGCAAAATGTCACAGCTAAGTCAAAACCCGCGCAGCGTTCCTGCCCAATCTCGGCTCGCGCTGACGCTGGGCGGCTAAAGGATTCGGCGCCCCTGCCGTAAAGGTCTTTTCTTATGCGCCGGCCCCGCTATGACATTTGCCGTCCGCAGATCTGCGATGTCTCTGTGGAACGACAAAGACTTAGCCGATCTCGCGGACCGCCGGATTGTCAATAAATCTCTAGAACAATCCGGTACTTACGAAACGTCTGGGGGTCTTTCCGCAAGGCCTGTGCCACGGGCACGGGCCGTCCCGGCGGCTGCAGCCAGTCCCAGCAGGGCAGCGCCGCAGCCGGTCCTGACGGCGCAGCCGCCTAAGGCCGCAGGGCGCGGCCTTCCTGCTCGATGCGCGCCACCTCCTGGAGGAGGGCGGCGGAACCTTCTCGTTGCGCCAGGCCGCGCGCACGCTGCAAATGCGCATCGAAATCCGCATCGCGGCGCTGCGCCAGGCTGACCACGGCCAGGCCGAGTTGGGCATAAGTCTGCCCGAGAAGATCGCCCTGCTGCTCGAACATCGGCAGGGCTTCGAGATAGAGCTTGCGGGCCTGCGGGTAACGGTCCAGGCGGTATTCCACATCGGCCAGGCCGGCCAGCGCATTGGCCCGGCCGCGCACGTCGCCGGCTGCGGCGTAGGCCTTGAGCGCGCGCTCGTACAGACCGCCGGCTGCGTCGTTGCGTCCGTCCAGGCGCGCCGCATCGCCTAAGCTCTGCAGCGTATTGCCGTGCCCCGGGTCCCCGGGGAAGCGGACGAAAACGTTGAGCGCCCGCTGCAACAGCGCGGTCGCCGCGGCAGTGCGGTTGCGGCGCAGCTCCAGGTCGCCCAGCCGTTGCCAGGTATGCGCGGCGCCCAGCTCGTCGCGCAACCCTTCGTAGAGCAGCTGCGCGGCATGAAACTGGCGCTCCGCCTCGGGCAAGCGGCCGGACCAGATCTCCAGGTCGCCGAGCTTGAGCGCCGTGGAGGCACGCCCCGGCTCATGCTCCTGGCGTGCGTACAGCGCGCTCGACTCTTCGTACAGCGCACGCGCCAGCGGCGCGCGACCGTAGTCGCGCTCACCGTCGCCCAGCGCTTCCAGGGTCGCGGCACGGCCGACGTCGTCGCCCTGCCGGGTGTACAGCTCGAGGGCCTCGCGGTACAGCCTGTCGGCCTCGGCGATGCGCCGCAGGCGCCGCTGCACATCGCCCAGCCCCTTGATCGCGCGGGCCGATTGCGACGAGTTCTGGCCAACCCCGTATTGCGCCAGCGCCTGCTCGTAGAGGCGCCCCGCCGGCCCAACCCGGCCGGTGCGCAGCGCCAGCTCGGCCTCCAGCTCGAGGATACGCGCCACGCCGCGTGCGTCCTCGGCGCCCTTCAGCGCGCCGCGCGCCTGCGCCAGCAGCTCGGCGGCGCGGTCGAAGCGCGCCACCTGCAGTTCGACGTCCGCCAGACTCGCGGTCAGGCGAGCATGCAGCGTCGGATCATCCTGGCGCGGCGTCAGCCCGAGCGCCTGCTGAAACAGGTTGCGCGACTCGGGATAGCGTCCGCGCTGGTACTCGAGCACTGCGAGCCGCCGCAGCGCGCGCGCTTGCCCCGGGGTGTCGCCGGCGTGCTCGAACGCGCGCGCGGCGCCGCCGTAGGCGACGCGTGCATCGCCCAGATGACCTGCGCCGTACTCCAGCGCCGCGAATTCCTCCAGGGCCGCTGCCATTCCGGCCTGGTCGCCGCTGCGCTCGTACTCGTCCACGGCGCGGCGATAGAGCGCTCGTGCCTGCGCCGCGTTGCCCTTGCTCAGGTCCGTGCGCGCGCCATCGAGCAGCTGCTGCGCCAGAGCTGTTGGGTCGGCGGTGGCCGGCGCCTGTGCCGGCAGCGGTTCGGGGCGCTCGGCCTCGGGGACAAGCGCCCACCAGCCGATCCCGATGAGCGCCACAGCGGCGATGCCGATCAGCGCAGGCCAGCGCGTGACCGATCTGGGCGAGAGGGCTTGTGAGGGCGGCATTCGTTCGGAGACAGACAGCGAAGACCGAGCGCAAGCACGGCTTGTGCCCATGCACCGCAGCCGCGGCTCACACCGGCTGGATCAGCTCCGGCCCGTCGTTCTTCACATCGTTCACCCGCGTGGAGATCGGATAAGCGCGCATCGCATCGGCCGGGAACGGCACCAGCATGCGCTCGATGGCCACGCGGTCGGACAGCGCCGGATCGAGCCAGCGCGCGTAGTCCTGCGGCGCGATGATGACCGGCATGCGCTCGTGGATCGTGGCCATCAGCGCGTTGGCGTCGGTCACCACGATGCAGCAACTCACCAGCGACTCCTGCCCCCGCGCCCAGTACTCCCACACGCCGGCCAAGGCGAGCAGGCTGCCGTCGGCCATGCCGACGTGATAGGGCTGCTTGCGCGCCGGACCGCGCTGCCACTCGTAGAAACCGTCCGCCGGCAACAAACAGCGGCGCCGCGCGATCGCATTGCGGAACATGGGTCGCTCGAACACGGTCTCGGCGCGCGCGTTGATCGGCTTCACGCCCGAGCGGTTCTTGGCCCAGCTCGGCGTCAAGCCCCAGGTCATCGCCTCGATCTCGCGCCCATGCCTACCCTGGCGCAGCACCGGGACGCGCAGCGTCGGCGCGACGTTGTAACGCGGCGGCAGCGCACGCGCCTCGTCGGTGAGAATCGCGTCGAAGCGGCGCGCCACCTGCTCGACCGGAGTGTGGAGCTCGTAGCGGCCGCACATGTGCGGCATGGTAGCATCCGCTCTTTCGCGGGAGGACAAAGCATGATCCACGAGCTGCGCATCTACCACTGCATGCCGGGCCGCCTGCCGGACCTGAACAAGCGTTTCGAGACCGCCACGCTGGCGATCTGGGAGAAGCACGGCATCCGCCAGGCGGGTTTCTGGACCGTGCTGGTGGGGCCCAACAACCAGAGCCTGTACTACCTGCTCGAATGGGACAGCATGGCCGAACGCGAGCGCAAGTGGGGCGCTTTCATGGCCGATCCCGAGTGGCTGGCCAAGCGCGCGGAGACCGAGCGCAACGGGCCACTGGTGGAGCGCGTCGAGAACCTGTTCCTGGCGCCGACCGCGTACTCGAAAGTGAAGTGACCAGCAGGGTGCGCGCTCAGGCCACTTCGAAGAGGCCGGCCGCCCCCATGCCTCCGCCGATGCACATGGTCACCACCACGCGCATCGCGCGGCGCCGCTTGCCCTCGATCAGCGCGTGCCCCAACAAGCGGCTGCCCGTCATGCCGTAGGGGTGACCCACCGCGATCGAGCCGCCATTGACGTTCAGGCGCTCGTTCGGGATGCCGAGCTTGTCGCGGCAGTAGATCACCTGCACCGCGAACGCCTCGTTCAGCTCCCACAGATCGATGTCCTCGACCTTCAGGCCGGCGCGCTTGAGCAGCTTGGGCACGGCGAACACCGGACCGATGCCCATCTCGTCCGGTTCGCAGCCGGCCACGGCGAAGCCGCGGAACACCCCGAGCGGCCGTAGCCCCCGGGCCGCAGCCGCCTTGTCGCTCATCACTACCTGGGCCGAGGCGCCGTCCGAGAACTGGCTGGCGTTGCCCGCGGCGATCACGCCGCCCTCGACCGCCGGCTTGATGTTGGACACGCCCTCGTAGGTGGTGTCGGGGCGGATGCCTTCGTCCTCGGAGGCGGTGACCTGCTTCAACGACTCCGCCCCGGTATTCTTATCCACCACTTTCATGGTGGTCGCGATCGGCGCGATCTCGTCCTTGAACTTGCCCTCGGCGCGCGCCTTGGCCGCCTTGAGCTGGCTGTCCACACCATAGCGGTCCTGGCGCTCGCGCGAGATGTCGTAGCGCTGAGCCACGTTCTCGGCGGTCTGCAGCATCGGCCAGTAGATCGCCGGCTTGTGCTCGAGCAGCCACTGCTCCTGGGCCATGTGCTTGTTCATCTCGTTCTGCACGCAGGAGATCGACTCCACGCCGCCGGCCACGAAGATCTCGCCCTCGCCGGTGAGGATGCGCTGCGCGGCCAGGGCCACGCTCTGCAGGCCCGAGGAGCAGAAGCGGTTCACCGTCATGCCGGCGATGCTGACCGGCATGCCGGCGCGCAGCGCGATCTGGCGCGCGATGTTCCAGCCGGTCGCTCCCTCCGGATTGGCGCAGCCCATGATGACGTCTTCGACCTGGCCCAGTTCGAGCCGCGCACGCTCCAGCGCGTGCTTCACCACGTGCCCGCCCATGGTCGCGCCATGCGTCAGATTGAGCGCACCCTTCCAAGACTTGCACAGCGGCGTGCGCGCGGTCGATACGATCACTGCTTCGGTCATTGTCGTCTCCAGGTCAACCGTTGAACGCCCCGCCCGCGCGCGCCAGGCGCTCGAGCAGCGGCGCGGGCGCCCAGAACTCGCCATGCGCGTCGTGGAAGCGCTGCACCGCCTGGTACACCCGGTCCAGGCCGACGCTGTCGGCGTAGAACATCGGGCCGCCCCGATACCGCGGGAAGCCGTAGCCGTAGATGTACACGATGTCGATATCCGCCGCGCGCAGCGCGATGCCCTCTTCCAGGATCTGCGCACCGGTGTTCACCAGCGCGTAGATGCAGCGCTCCAGGATCTCCTGGTCGCTCACTGGGCGCCGCTCGATGCCCGCCTCCTTCGACGCGCTCACGATCAGCGCCTCGATCTCCGGGTCGGCCAGCGGCGTACGATCGCCCGCTGCATAGCGGTACCAGCCGGCACCCGTCTTCTGCCCGAAGCGGCCCATTTCGCAGATCCGGTCGGCGACCTTCGAGTAGCGCAGGTGCTGCGGCCGGGTGGCGGCCTGGCGCTTGCGGATATACCAGCCGACGTCGAGCCCGGCGAGGTCGCTGACGCGGAACGGCCCCATGGCGAAGCCGAAGTCCTCGATCACCCGGTCCACCTGCTGCGGGGTGGCGCCTTCCTCGAGCAAGAAGCCGGCCTCGCGAAAGTACGCATGCAGCATGCGGTTGCCGATGAACCCGTCGCACACACCGGCTACCACGCCGACCTTCATGATGGTGCGCGCGAGCTTCATGGCAGTAGCGAGCGTCTCCTTCGAGGTCGCCGACGCGCGCACCACCTCCAGCAGCTTCATCACGTTGGCCGGGCTGAAGAAGTGCAGGCCCAGCACGCTCTCTGGACGGCGCGTGGCGGCGGCGATCTCGTTCACGTCCAGCGTCGAGGTGTTGGTGGCCAGGATCGCGCCAGGCTTCGCCGCCGCATCCAGGCGCTCGAATACCTGCTTCTTCACCGCCATGTCCTCGAACACCGCCTCGATGACGATGTCGGCGTTCTTCAGCGCGTCGTAGCGCAGCACGCCCTGGATCAGACCCATGCGCCGGTCCATCTCCTCTTGCTTGAGACGGCCTTTGGCGACGGTGGCCGCGTAGTTCTTGCGCACCACGTTCAGGCCCTTGTCCAGCGCCTCCTGGCTCATCTCCAGCACTTTGACCGGGATGCCGGCGTTGGCGAAGTTCATCGCGATGCCGCCGCCCATGGTGCCCGCGCCGATCACCGCCGCCGACTTGATCTCGCGCGTGGGCATGTCCTCGGGCACATCCGGGATCTTCGCCACCTGGCGCTCGGCGAAGAACAGATGGCGCAGGGCCTTCGACTCGCCGCTGGCGCGCAGGCGCTCGAACAGCTCGCGCTCGCGCGCAACGCCTTTGGCGAACGGCAGGGTCACCGCAGCCTCCAGGCAGTCGACGATGGCCAGCGGCGCCGGGTAGCCGCGCTGCTCCTTGGCCACGCGCGCGCGGGCGGCGGCGAAGAAGGCGTCGGCCGGCTGCGCGAGCTTCGCGTCGAGAGCGCTGCTGCGGCGGATCTCGCGGCCCTCGCGCACCACGCGGTTGGCGAACTGCGCCCCGGCCACCGCGATGTCGCCCTTGACGATCTCGTCGATCAACCCGAGCTCGAGCGCGCGCTCCGGCGTGACCGGCTCACCGCTCACGATCATGTCGAGCGCCCGCTCCACCCCCACCAGGCGCGGCAGGCGCTGGGTGCCGTGGGCGCCGGGCAGCAGACCGAGCTTCACCTCGGGCAGGCCGAGCTGGGTGCCAACGACCGCACAGCGGAAGTGGCAGGCGAGCGCGAGCTCCAGCCCCCCGCCCAGGGCGAAGCCGTGGATCGCGGCGACGATGGGCTTGGTCACCGTGTCCATGTAGCCGGCGAGCACCGGCAGCGTGGCCACGCCCATCGGCGTCGGCTTGCCGAATTCGGAGATATCGGCGCCGCCAGAGAATGCGCGCCCGCTGCCGGTCAGCAGGAAAACGCGCACCGCAGGATCGTGCTCGCCCTCCTTGACGGCGTCCAGGATCCGCTGCAGCACGCCCTTGCTGACGCTCAGGGCGTTCACCGGCGGGTTGTTCAGCGTGATCACGCCGAGGTGACCCTGCACGGCGTAGGTGACGAGTTCGCTCATTGTCATGCCTTCGAAACCTCTATTTAACCACAGAGGCGCACGGGTCAGACCTCCAGCCACTCCTTGCGCACCTGCTCGTTGGCACGCAGGTCGTCGGGCGTGCCCTGGAACACGATCCGGCCGTGGCCCATGACGTACAGACGCTGCGAGAGGCGCAGCGCGATGGTGAGCTTCTGCTCGACCAGCAGGATCGAGAGCCCGCGGCCCTTCATCTCGTCGAACAGGCGTGCGACCAGCTCCACCACCTTGGGCGCCAGTCCCTCGGTGGGCTCGTCGATCATGACCAGGTCGGGGTTGCCCATCAGCGTGCGGCACAGGGTCAGCATCTGCTGCTCGCCGCCGGAGATCACCCCGGCGGGCGCATCGGCACGCTCCCGCAACACTGGGAACAGGTCGAACAGGTCGTCCATCGACCAGCGCGCTGCGGCGCTTCCCGCTGAGGAACGCGCGCCGATCTTCGCACCCAGCATCAGGTTCTGGCGCACCGTGAGCGTGGGGAAGATCTCGCGGTTCTCCGGCACGTAGCCCAGCCCGCGGCGCGCGATCAGGTAGGTGCGCAACTGCGAGATGTCTTCGCCGCGGAAGCGCACCGAGCCGCTCTTCGCCACCTGGCCCATGACGGCGCGGACGGTGGTGGAGCGCCCGGCGCCGTTGCGCCCGAGCAGCGAGACGATCTCGCCCTGGCCCACGGTCATGTCCACCCCGTGCAGGATGTGGCTCTTGCCGTAATAGGCGTGCAGGTCTCGCACTTCGAGCATGGCTCAAGCTCTGCGCTTTTGCGCCTCTGCGGTTTCTTCAGTGCTGGGGCGTGCCAAGATAGGCCTCCTGCACGGCGGGGTTGGCGCGGATCTCCTGTGGCGTGCCGGTGGCGAGCACCTTGCCGTACACCAGCACGGAGATGCGGTCGGCCAGGCCGAACACCACGCCCATGTCGTGCTCGACCATCAGCAGGGTCTTGCCCCCGGTCACAGTGCGGATCAGCTCCACCGCGTCGGCGGTCTCGCTGCGGCTCATGCCGGCGGTAGGCTCGTCGAGCAGGATCACATCGGCCCCGCCGGCGATGGTGATGCCGATCTCCAGCGCGCGTTGCTCGGCGTAGGACAGCACCCCCGCGGCGCGGTCGCGACGGCTGGCGAGCCCGATGCGCTCGACGATCTCGCTTGCGCGCCGGCGCACGCCCTCGAGCGCCGCCACGCGATGCCAGAAGGAATAACCGTAGCCCATCGAGCGCAGCACCGCGCAACGCAGGTTCTCGTACACCGACAGACGCGGAAAGATGTTGGTGATCTGGAAGCTGCGCGCGAGGCCGCGGCGGTTGATCTCCTGCGGCTCGCGGCCGGTGATGTCCTCGCCGTTGAGCAGGATGCGGCCGGAGCTGACCGGAAAGCGGCCGCTGATCAGGTTGAACAGGGTGGACTTGCCGGCGCCGTTCGGCCCGATGATCGCGTGGCGCTCGCCCGGCCTCACCGCCAGGTCCACGCCGTTGATGATGGGCGTGCGGCCGAAACTCTTGTGCACGGCCCGGAGCTCGATGGCGTTGCTCATGCCCCCACCCGCTGCAATTCGGCGTGCACACTCGCCCAATTGCGCCGCGCCAGCACGATCGCCGGGCGCAGCAGCGCCAGCCCGACCAGCACCGCGGCGCCGGCGGCGATCCAGGGCCCGGGCCGGCCCACATCGGCCGCCAGCCCGAACACCCGGAAAGCCGTGCCCGGCTCCGCGCCGCGCTCGAACTGATAGATCATCTCGACCAGCCCGATCAGCCCGGCAAGCAACACCGCGAGGGCCGCGCCGGCGGCCAGGTAGCCCGGCGCCAGCCGCGCCCACAGGCCGTGCCGCAGCAAGGGACCGTGCACCACGATCAAGCTGGCGATGCCGCCGGGCGCGAACAGGACCATCACCACGAAGAACAGCCCGAAGTAGAGCAGCCACGCCTGGGTGTAGCTGGACAGCGCCGATTGCATGAACGACACGAGCACCGCGCCCAGCACCGGCCCGAAGAAGTGCCCCACTCCGCCGACGAAGGTCATCACCAGCACGTTGCCGGAGGCCACCAGGCCCACGTTCTCGGCGGTGACGATCTCGTAGTTGACCGCACCTAGGCCGCCCGCGATGCCGGCGAAGAAGGCCGCCAGGCAGAACACCAGGTAGCGCACGACAGTAGGGTCGTAGCCGACGAAGCGCACCCGCTCCGGGTTGTCGCGCACCGCGTTCGCCATGCGTCCGAGCGGAGTCTGGGTGAGCGCGAACATGGCGATCATGCACACCAGGCAGTAGCCGGCGATCAGATAGTAGACCTGCACCTGCGGGCCGTAGGTGAGGCCGTGCCACGGCTCGCCCACCACGCGGTTGGTGGCGATGCCGCCCTCGCCACCGAAGAAGCCGGGAAACATCAGGGCGCAGGCCGCCACCATCTCGGCGATGCCGAGCGAGATCATCGCGAACGGCGTACCGGAGCGCTTGGTGGTGACGTACCCGAAGAGGATGCCGAAAGCGAGGCCGGTGAGCCCGCCCACCAGCGGCACCAGCGTAACCGGGAGGGCGAATCGCCCGTCCGCGACCGCGTTCAGCGCATGCGCGCAGACGAAAGCCCCCAGCCCGTAGTACACCGCGTGCCCGAACGACAGCATCCCGGTCTGGCCGAGCAGCATGTTGTAGGACAGCGCAAAGATGATGGCGATGCCCATCTGGCTCAACATCGACAGGGCGAAGCCCTGCCGGAACACCAGCGGCAGCGCGATCATCACCCCTACCGTGGCGCCCCACAGCAGCAACCGTCGCAGCAGTTGGTCACCCATCCCGGCCACGGGTTTCAGTCACGCCTTTCGATCACGCTTGTCGATCACGCCGTACCGATCACGCTTCACCGGTCACGTCTCCCTGGTCCCCATCAGCCCCGTGGGCCGCACGATCAGCATCAGCACCATCAGCAGGTAGGGCAGCACCGGCGCGGTCTGCGCAACCGTGATCGAGAGCAGCCGACGCCACCCCTCGGCGCCGACGTCGACGCCGAGCATGCCCGCCAGGTCGAGCAGCGAGTAATCGAGCGCCACCGAGAAGGTCTGCACGGCGCCGAAGAACAGCGACGCCACGAAGGCGCCGGTGAGCGAGCCCATGCCGCCGAACACCACCACCACGAACACGATGCTGCCCACCGCCGCCGCCATACCGGGCTCGGTGACGAAGGCGTTGCCCCCGATCACGCCCGCCAGCCCGGCCAGCGCGCAACCTCCGCCGAACACCAGCATGAACACGCGCGGCACGTTGTGGCCGAGCGCCTCGACCATGTCGGGGTGGCTGAGCGAGGCCTGGATGATCATGCCGATCCGGGTGCGCGTGAGTACCAGATAGAGGGCGAGCAGCATGCCCACCGACACCGCCATCATGAACACCCGGTAGGCCGGGTAGCTGGTGCTGAAGATGGCGAAGGCGCTGAAATCGAGCGACGCCGGGATGCGGTAATCGACCGGCGCACGCCCCCACACCAGGTGCACAACCTCCTCGAGCAGGTAGAACAGCCCGAAAGTGAACAGCAACTCGGCCACGTGGCCGTATTTGTGCACGGTGCGCAATCCCCAGCGTTCGGTCAGACCGCCCAGCACCCCGACCAGCAGCGGCGCCAGAAACAGCGCCGGCCAGAAGCCCAGGTGGCTGGAAAGCTGGAAGGCGAGATACGCCCCCAGCATGTAGAAGCTGGCGTGCGCGAAGTTGAGGACGCCCATCATGCTGAAGATCAGCGTGAGGCCGCTCGTCAGCATGAACAGCAGCAATCCGTAGACGACGCCGTTCAGCAGCGAGACGGTGGCGAGCTCCAGCATGCGGCTTCCGTCATTCCCGCGAATGTCGTCGCGAGCGCGGCGGGCGAAGCCAAGGGCCCGAGGGCGCGTCGCCGCGCGAACGACCGGGCCGACACGCGCTCACGAGAGCGGACACCGCAGTCGCGGAGGCCCGGAATCCAGTGTCGTTGGCAACCGTCAAAGTCGCTGGGTTCGCGCGTTCGCGGGAACGACTGGCTTATTTCGGCCGATCCATGTTGCACGTCGTCGGCATCGCCGTGGCCTTCGCGTCGACCTTCGCGTCGCTTCGCCATCCGAGGCCCGTGTCCTCGACGTCGTACTTCTGATTTCGCTCGAGCGTCGACACATACAGCGGCTGCAGCAGTTGGTGGTTGTCGGCGCGCATTTCGACCTCGCCGAGCGCGGTCTGCATCTTCA
>DATBMG010000183.1:0-13734 GCA_036554965.1 Burkholderiales bacterium | reverse complement strand
GACGCCAAGACGCTGGTCATCCACCCGGCCTCCACCACGCACCGCCAGCTCTCCGAGGAGGAGCAGATCCAGGCCGGCGTCACGCCGGACATGGTGCGCCTGTCGGTCGGCATCGAGGACATCGACGATATCCTGTGGGATCTGGATCAGGCGCTGGCGAAGGCGCGCTGAGCCGGCTCCGAAGTGAGCATCTGGCCTTCGCTGTGGATCACCCTCGCGATCCAAGTGCTGGCCTCGCTGGTGCTTTACGTGCCCCCGGTGCTGGCGCCGGCGGCGCAAGGCGACGTCGGCGTGCCGGCGAGCTTCGTCGGCATCGTCACCGCCGCGGTGTTCGCCACCGCCACCTTCGGCGCTCTGCTGTCGGGCGCGCCCATCGCGCGGCGTGGCGCGCTGCGCGTCAGCCAGGTGAGCCTGGTCCTGTGCGGCGCCGGACTGGCGATGATGGCGAGCGCCAACGCCTGGCTGATCTTGCTCGGGGCGCTCGTGATCGGTCTGGGATACGGGACCGTGACGCCGGCAAGCTCCTTCATCCTGAACGATCGCGCCCCGCCGGGGCTGCGCGCGTTCATCTTCTCGCTCAAGCAGACCGGTGTGCCGGTCGGTGGGGCGCTGGCCGGCGCGCTGCTGCCGGGGTTGATGGCGCTGGCGGGCTGGCGCTGGGCGACGCTCGCTCCCGCCGGCGCCTGCGTGCTGCTGGCGCTGGCGCTCGAGCCCTTGCGCCCGAGGCTCGAAAGCCCGCGCGACGAGCAGCCGCCGCAGCCCCACATCCCGATGCTCCAGGCGCTGCGCCTGGTCATGCACGAGCCGCGCCTGCGCGAGCTTGCGCTCGCTTCGTTCACCTACTCGGGGATTCAGAATTGCCTGGGGTCGTTCCTGGTGGTGTACCTGCACGAGCGCATCGGCTTCGGGCTCGGCGCCGCCGGTCTGGTGCTGTCGGCAGCGATGGCGGCGGGGATCGCCGGGCGCCTGCTGTGGGGTGTGGCGGCCGACCGCTACGCAAACCCGCGGCGCCTGCTCGGCGGGCTCGGGGTGGCGATGTCGGCGGCTGCCCTCCTCACCGCGGCGTTCAGCCCGGACTGGCCCGTGGCGGCCGTGCTGGCCGTGGCGCTCGTGTTCGGTCTGACCGCGGTGGGTTGGAACGGCGTCTACATCTCCGAGGCGGCGCGCATCGGCGCGCGCATCCATGCCGGGGCGGCGACCGGGGCGGCGTTCGCGTTCACCTATGCCGGGGTGGTGTCCTCACCGCTGCTCTTCCTCGGCGTGGTTCAAGCCAGCGGCAGCTACGGGCTGGCCTACGCGGTGACCGCCGCGCTGACGCTGTGGCGCGGCGCGGTGCTGCTGCGGCCAGGCGTGATCGAAGAGCGTGACCGAAAGGCGTGATTGGGATCACCCGGTCCCGATCACGGTGTGATACGCTCCCGCCTCCTTCGACACGCGGATCTTGATGCGGCCTTAGCCGCTCCACCAGCAATGGCCGTCACCAATTCCCCTGGCGATTCCAAGCCCACTGGCGAAGCCAAGCCCTGCCGCGGGCGCCCGCGCAGCGAGCACTCGCACGAGGCGATCCTGGACGCGGTGCTCGAGCTGCTCGAAGCCGAAGGCTATGGCGCGCTCACCATCGAGGGCGTGGCGCGGCAGGCCGGCGTGGGCAAGCAGACCATCTATCGCTGGTGGAAATGCAAGGCCGAGCTGGTGCTCGAGGCCTACGCCAACCATGCCGCCAGCAAGATCCCGGTGCCCGACCGCGGCACGGTGCGCGGCGACCTGGAAGCCTTCCTCGGCGCCGGCTTCAAGCGCCTGACCGACATCTCGGGGCCGATCATGCGCGGGTTGATGACCGACGCCGTGCACGACGAGGAGTTCCGCGAGGTGCTGGTGAGCGCTTTCCTGGGCAAACGGCGCGACGCGCTGAAGGCAATACTGCAGCGCGGTGTGGTGCGCGGTGAGCTCGAGCGGGGCGCCGATCTCGACCTCGCCAGCGACTTGATCTTGGGCGCGATGTGGTACCGGCTGCTGCTGCAGCACGCCAAGCTGGATGTGAAGTTCGCGCGGCAGCTCGCGAGCGCGGTGCTGACCGTGCTGGCGGCGAAGACCGAAGCGGCGCTCTAGCCCGCATTTCTCACACCATCGCCCCCGGGGGAGAGCAAGAGCTCTGCGGATCGGGAGCAGCCCGCGTCAGATATCCCACTCTCCCGCCAGCAGGCGCGGGAGGAGCGGATCGACGATGCGGTAGGTGACTCCCCAGAGCTGGTACGGTCCGACGCGGTAGAACGGCGTCGGTCGCGGAGCGGGCCAGCTCGGCAACTGCTTGATCTCCTCGGCGTGCGCGCCCGGACGGGTCAGCTCGCTCAGCCTGACCTCGATGATCTCGGCCACCTCCCGCGCGTCCGGAAGCCACTGCGCCGGCCGCACGATGCGCGCCAGGAAGGGAAGAATGCGGAAGCCGGTGGTCCTGGTTTCGGCCGGCGGCAACTGCGCCAGGACCTGGATGCGCTCGCGCGCGAGCCCGATCTCTTCCCACGCCTCGCGCAAGGCGGTGTCCAGCATCGAATGGTCCCGCGCGTCGTGCTTGCCGCCGGGCAAGGCGAGCTGGCCGCCGTGGATTCCGCCTTCGGCCCGGCGCACCAGCACGAGCTGCAGTTCCCCATCGTCGTCGCGATAGACCGGCACCAAGGCGGCGGCCTCGACCACCGGCGCGGCCGGGGTGCTCATCGCCGGCGCTCCCCCCGGTGCGACCGGACGCGGCGGGCGATGCGGCCGGCGTGGCATCCGCGTTCGCCTCAATGCCGCGCGCCGTCGCGCAGGCTCTTGTGCAACAGCTCGCTCGGGATCCGGTGCCGGATCGTCGGGTAGAACTGCGCGAACGTGCCGTCGAAAGCGCCGTCCCGCAGGTGGCACACGACGCACGGGTTGCCGGGTGGGACCGCGGCCGCCCAGCCGGCGTCGTTGCGGAACAGGTAGAACGCGCGCCCCTCGGCGAAGCGTTCGCGTTCGATGAGGTGGATCTCGAAGTTCTTCAGTTCGCCCTGCGCGAACCCCGCCTGCCCGATGGACAGGCGCTGCTCGGTGAAATACAGCGACAGCAGGAACATCGAACCGTCGGCATACACCCCGTGCGCCTTGAAGTACGCGTATGCGCCGGGCTCCATCAGCACCACCTGAAAGTCGCCCGGGCTGTCGGGATCGCGCTTCACCTCGTCGTAGCCGAGGCCCAGCGAAGCGCCCAGGAACACCCACTCGTCGAGATCGTCCGGGCGAACCAGCTCGCCGGACGCGGTGAACTTCGCTGCCGCGAGCCGCGTGCCCGCCGCCGGTGCGCTGGCCGCTCTACCGGGGTCCGCGTAACCGGGCCCGATCGCGAGGCTTGCCGCCAGTGCCGCGAGTGCGAACCGGTGCAGGATCGAAGGTGACATGCGCGCCTCCTTGTCGAGCGATCGCTCCGACTATATACGGACTGCAGCGCCGCCGCGCGAATGCGTTACGCTTGCCCGAAGAAGTCTTCCAGCACCCGCGCCAGCGCCTGCGGCTGATCGTGATGCAGCATGTGGCCGCAGTCGGCCAGCTGCACTTCTCTGAGATCGGGGTAGGCCGCGCGCCGCTCGGCGAGGTCCTCCTCACCGGTCTTGAACCACTTGCGCATCCATTCGCCGTCGCCCCAGACCCAGAGCACGGGCGCGCTGGTGCGGCGCCAGCAGGCGATCGCCTCGTCGAAACGGTACAGAACCGGGTTGACCATCTTGTGCGCGGGGTCGCTGGCGAGCACCATCTCGCCCGAGTCGAGCCGCTTGGCCCAGTGCGGGGCGAGAAAAGCGGCCTGCTCGGGCGTCAGGCGCGGGTTGTTCTGCATCAGCCGCTGCTCGACTTCGCGCAACGAGGCGTAGGGCTTGAAGAACGGCGGCCGCTCGATCTCGCTCAGCCATTTGTCATAGCGGGTGGGGGCCGCGCTCGACATCGTGCGCGGCAGACCGAAGCCCTCGAGCAGCGCGAGCTTGCGGATGCGCTGCGGTCGCACGCCGGCGTACAGACCGGCGACGTTGCCGCCCATGCTGTGGCCCGCCAGGTGGATCGGGGCCGCGCCCGCGAGCGTGCGCACCAGCACGTCGAGATCGCCCAGATAGTCCGGGAACCAGTAGCCGCCCGGCGCCCACGCGCTTGCCCCGAAGCCGCGCCAGTCGGGGGCGAGCACGTACCAGTCGCGCTCGAGCGCGTCCACCAGGAACTGAAACGAGGCCGACACGTCCATCCAACCATGCAGCAGCCAAAGCTGCTGCCGCCCCGGATCGCCCCAAGTGCGCACGTGGTAGCGCAGGCCGCGGACATCGAGGAAATGCGAGGTGCTGGGTTTCATCCCGACTTGCTTCTCACCGCAGAGGCGCAGAGACGCACGGGCAACATTCTCGAACGGGGTTTTCTCTGCGCCTCCGCGTCTCTGCGGTTCAAGCGAATCACTCCTGCGCCATCGACGGCTCCACCGGCTGGTGGCGCCGTACCGCGTCCCAGGATACCAGTGCCAGCGCCACCGCGATCAGCGCCATCCCCAGCCACTCGGCGCGCGTGGGGCGCTCGCTGCCTCTCGCGCGGAGCTCGCGCGAACGCACCACGCACACGCTCGCTCCGCGCGGGCTAAAATCCGCGTATGCCGTCGCCGCAGTTCATCCACCTCCGCCTGCACAGCGAGTACTCGATCTCCGACGGCACCGTGCGCCTGGATGACGCGCTGGCGCGGGCGGCCGCCGACGGCATGCCGGCGCTGGCGCTCACCGACCTCGCCAACCTGTTCGGCGTGGTCAAGTTCTATCAGGGCGCACGCGAGAAAGGCGTCAAGCCGATCGTCGGCTGCGACCTGTGGCTGACCAACGAGCAGGACCGCGACAAGCCGTTCCGCGTGCTGGTCCTGTGCCAGAACCGCGCCGGCTACCATACGCTGTGTGAGCTGCTGTCGCGCGCATTCCGCTCGAACCAGCACCGCGGGCGCGCGCAGGTGAAGAAATCCTGGTTCCTCGAGCTCGGAGCCGAAGGGCTGATCGCGCTGTCGGGCGCCGCCGCGGGCGACGTCGGCCAGGCGCTGCTGGCCGACAACGAGCCGGGCGCCGAGCTCGCCGCGCGCTCGTGGGCACAGCTGTTTCCCGGCCGCTTCTACATCGAGCTGCAACGCAGTGGCGCGCCGGATCAGGACGTCTACGTGGCGCGCGCGGCGCGCCTGGCGTCACGGCTGCGGCTGCCGGTGGTGGCCACGCACCCGGTGCAATTCCTCGCGCCCGACGACTTCAAGGCGCACGAGGCGCGCGTGTGCATCAGCCAGGGCTACATCCTGGCCGACCAGCGGCGCCCGGTTCGGTTCACCGCGGAGCAGTATTTCAAGAGCCAGGCGCAGATGGCGCAGCTGTTCGCCGATCTCCCGGCGGCGCTCGCCAACAGCGTCGAGATCGCGCGGCGCTGCAGCCTGGAGATCGAGCTGGGCGCCGCCAAGCTGCCGCTGTTTCCCACGCCCGGCAACGCCGGCTTGGACGAGTACTTGCGCAGCGAGGCCGCCGCAGGCCTGACGCGCCGGCTGACGGCGCTGTACCCCGATGCGCAGCAGCGCGAAGCGCAGGCGCCGCGCTATCGCGAGCGGCTGGAGACCGAGATCGAGACCATCGTCAAGATGGGCTTTCCCGGCTACTTCCTGATCGTCGCCGACTTCATCAACTGGGCCAAGCGCAACGGCGTGCCGGTGGGGCCGGGGCGCGGGTCCGGCGCCGGCTCGCTGGTGGCCTACTGCCTGGGCATCACCGATCTCGATCCGCTGTGCTACGACCTGCTGTTCGAGCGCTTCCTCAATCCCGAGCGCGTGTCGATGCCGGACTTCGACGTGGACTTCTGCCAGGACGGGCGCGACCGCGTGATCGACTACGTGCGGCAGAAGTACGGCGCGCAATCGGTGTCGCAGATCGCCACCTTCGGCACCATGGCGGCCAAGGCGGTGGTGCGCGACGTCGGCCGCGTGCTGGACATGCCCTACAACTTCTGCGACCAGCTCGCCAAGCTGATCCCGTTCCAGCCCGGCAAACTGATCACGCTGCAGATGGCGCGCGAGATGGAGCCGCTGCTCGCCGAGCGCGAGCGCCAGGAGGAGGAGGTGCGCGAGCTGCTGGCGCTGGCGCAACGCCTGGAGGGCCTGATCCGCAACGTCGGCATGCACGCCGGCGGCGTGCTGATCGCGCCCGGCAAGCTCACCGACTTCTGCCCGCTGTACTGCGCCGAGGGTACCGACAGCGTGGTGAGCCAGTTCGACAAGGACGACGTGGAGGCGGTCGGTCTGGTGAAATTCGATTTCCTCGGGCTGACCACGCTCACTATCCTCGACTGGACGCTGCGCTACGTCGACCGGCTGGCCGCCGCCGGCCCGGCGCCCGCCGCCGCTCTCGCCCCGGGCTTGAAGCTGGAGACCTTGCCGCTGGACGACGCGGCGACTTACCGCATCTTCGCCACGGCCAACACCACCGCGGTGTTCCAGTTCGAATCGCGCGGCATGCGCGATCTCCTCAGCAGTGCCAAGCCCGACCGCTTCGAGGACATCATCGCCTTGGTGGCGTTGTTCCGGCCCGGGCCGATGGAGCTGATTCCCGACTTCATCAAGCGCAAGCACGGACGTCAGCGCGTGGACTACCTCGACCCGCGCCTGCGGCCGATCCTGGGGGAGACCTACGGCATCATGGTGTACCAGGAGCAGGTGATGCAGATCGCGCAGGTGATCGGCGGCTATACCTTGGGCGCCGCCGACCTGCTGCGCCGGGCGATGGGCAAGAAGAAGCCCGAGGAGATGGCGCAGCAACGCGACATCTTCGTCGCCGGCGCGCAGGCGAACGGCCTGACCCGCGGCACGGCGAGCCAGCTGTTCGACTTGATGGAGAAGTTCGCCGGCTACGGCTTCAACAAGTCGCACGCCGCGGCCTACGCGCTGGTGGCTTACCAGACCGCTTACATGAAGGCGCATCATGCGGCCGCCTTCCTGGCGGCCAACATGTCGGCGGTGATGGACGACACCGACAAGGTGCATCAGCTCTACGAGGACGCGCTGGCCAACGGTCTCACCGTGCTGCCGCCCGACATCAATTCGTCCGAGTACCGCTTCGTGCCGGTGAGCGCGCAGCAGATCCGCTACGGCCTGGGCGGCATCAAGGGCACCGGCGAGTCGGCGATCCAGGCGATCATCGCCGCGCGCGAGGCGGATGGCGCGTTCCGCGACCTGTTCGATTTCTGCCGCCGCGTGGACAAGCGCGTGGTCAACCGGCGCGTGCTGGAGGCGCTGATCCGCGCCGGCGCTTTCGACGGCATCGACGATCACCGCCACCGCCTGTTCGCCTCCGCCGGCATCGCCATGGAGGGCGCCGAGCAGGTCAGCCGGGCGGCGGTGCAGAACTCGCTGTTCGGGGCGGATGAAGGCGCAGGCGGGTTCGCGCAGGCGCTGATCGAGCGCCCGCGCTGGTCCGAGCGCGAGCGGCTGCAGGCGGAGAAGCAGGCGCTCGGGCTCTACTTGAGCGGACATCCCTACAACGAATACCGCGCCGAGCTGCAGCGCTTCGTGCGCACCACGCTCGCCCAGCTGCAGCCCGCCGGCGAGGGCGACAACGGCCAGCGCACGCAACTGATCGCCGGCATCGTCGAGTCGCTGCGCTGGGCGAACACGCAGTCGGGGCGGATGCTGATCGTGCGGCTGAGCGACGGCAGCGCCACCCGCGAGGTGACCGTGTACAACGATCTGGCGGACCAGTCCCGCGGCCTAGTCAAGGAAGACGCGCTGCTGGTGGTCGAGGCGCGCGTGCGCACCGTGCGCCGCGCGGGCGACGAGGGCGAGGAGACATTCATGCGCGTGAGCGCCGACAAGCTCTACGACCTCGCCGCCGCGCGCAGCAGGTTCGCGCGCGCCATCAAGCTCACCTGTAACGGCGGCTCCAGCGGCAAGCTCACCTGCAACGGCGGCTCGAGCGGCGCGCGCCTGCGCGAGCTGCTGGGGGCGCACAAGCCGGGCGCCTGCCCGGTGTCGATCCTGTACCGCAACGGCGATGCGCAGTGCCGCATCGATCTGGGCGAGGCGTGGCGGGTGAAGCTGGACGACACGTTGATCGCGTCGCTGCACGACTGGCTGCAGCCGGAAAACGTCGAGATCGTGTATTGAGCGCCGGCTCCGAGCGCCGGACTCCGGGCCATCGCGCGGTCCTGGCGATCGCCGGGCCGATCATGATCTCGAACGTGTCCACGCCGCTGCTCGGCGTGGTCGACACCGCGGTGGTGGGCCAAGCTCCCGATCCGGCGTACATCGGTGCCGTGGCGCTCGGTGCCCTGGTGTTCAACTTCGTGTTCTGGGGCTTCGGCTTCCTGCGCATGGGCACCACCGGCCTCACGGCCCAGGCGCTCGGCGCAGGCGATGCCGTGGAGCTGCGCGCCAGCCTGGGTCGCGCCTGCCTGATCGCCGTCGCGGTCGGAGCCGGGCTCATCGCCCTGCAGTGGCCGATCCGCGAAGCCGCCTTCGCGCTGCTCGAGGGCAGCGCGCGGGTCGAGGATCTGGCGCGCGGCTACTTCGGCCTGCGCATCTGGGCGGCGCCCGCTACCTTGCTCAACTACGCGCTGCTCGGCTGGTTCATCGGCCTGGGCCGCGCCCGCACCGCGCTGGCGCTGCAGCTGCTGCTCAACTTCAGCAACATGGCGCTCGATGCATTTTTCGTGCTGGCGCTGGACATGGGCGTGCAGGGTGTGGCGCTCGGCACGCTGCTGGCAGAGGCCGCGGCGGCGGGCGCGGGCATGTCGATCGCCGCGCGGCATCTGCGCCGATTCGGCGGGCGCTGGGATCGCGAGCGGCTGTTGGCTGCCGATCGGCTGCGGCGCACCATCGCCGTGAACGGCGACATCATGGTGCGCTCGCTCGCGCTGATCCTGGCCTTCGTCTGGTTCATGGCCCAGGGGGCGAAGCAGGGCGACGAGATCCTGGCCGCGAACGCGGTGCTGATGCACTTCATCGCCGTCGCGGCGTTCTTCCTGGACGGGCTCGCGTTCGCGGCCGAGGCCCTGGTCGGCAGAGCGGTGGGCGCGGCCGAGCGCGCGGGGCTGCTGGCGGCCGCCCGCATCACGACCTGGTGGGCCGCAGGCGTCGCGCTGCTGGCTTCGATCGCCTTCGCGCTACTCGGCCCGGGGATCGTCGATTTGCTTGCCGTGGATGAAGGCGTGCGCGCGACCGCGCGCACCTATCTGCCCTGGGCCGTGTTCGGGCCGCTGGTGGGCGTGTGGTGCTTCCAGCTCGACGGCATCTTCATCGGCGCAACGCGCACCGCGCAGATGCGCAATGCCGGGCTTGCGTCGCTCGCTATCTTCCTGGCCGCCTGGTGGACGCTGCAGCCGTTCGGCAATCACGGTCTGTGGGCGGCCCTTTACGTGCACTACGCGGCCCGCGCCGTCACGCTGCTGGTTTGCTTTCCCGCGCTGGTGCGCGCGGTGCCGCAGTAGACGCCTCTAGCGCCGCTCGAAGCCCTCGAATTCGCCGTCCCAGTCGTCCACCTCGACGCGCGCGACGCGCGCTGCGGGCGGGCCGCGCCGCATCCAGTCGAGCATTCGCGTCACGTCGTCCGGGAGACCGTGCAGCACCGCCTCGACGCTGCCGTCGTCGCAGTTGCGCACCCAGCCGCCGACGTTGCAGCGCTGCGCCTGCAGGCGGGTGGCCTCGCGGAAGTTGACGCCCTGCACGCGGCCATGCACCACGACGCGCTTGGTGATCTTCACTTCACCCGCATGCCCGGCCGCGCGCCGTCGTCGGGCGAGAGCAGGAAGATGCCGGGCCCCTCTCCGCTCGCCGCCAGCACCATGCCCTGGGATTCGCCGAAGCGCATCTTGCGCGGCTGCAGATTGGCGACCATCACCGTGAGCCGTCCCTTGAGCTGCTCCGGATCATAGGCCGACTTGATCCCGGCGAACACCTGCCGGGTCTCTCCGCCCAGGTCGAGCTGCAGACGCAGGAGCTTGTCGGCGCCCTCGACATGCTGCGCGTCGACGATACGCGCGACGCGCAGCTCGACTTTGTTGAACTCGTCGATCGAGATGGTGGACGAGGCTGCCGGGGGTTCCACCGGGGTTTCCATGGACTGCTCCTGGTGTTGGGCATGGCGTTGGGGCGAATGGGCGGCTGCGGACGGCTGCAGGCTTTCCTTGTTGGCCGCGATCAGCGCCTGGATCTGCGCCGCCTCCACCCGCGTCATGAGGTGCCGGTACTCGGCGATCGGGGCGCGCGGATACTCGGCCAGGTGCTCCCAGTCGAGCTTGCCCTGTAGGTTCATGAAGGCCGCTACGCGCTGCGCCGTGGCGGGCAGGATCGGCGCCAGGTAGATGGTGAGCACGCGAAACGCGTTGAGCAGTTCGCTGCACACCTGGTGCAGGCGCTCGGACTGTTCCGGCTGCCGCGCGAGCTCCCACGGCTTGTGCTGGTCGGCGTACTGGTTGATCAGGTCGGCGAGCCGCATGATCTCGCGCACCGCCTTGCCGTACTCGCGCCGTTCGTAGGCCTCGGCGATGTCGTTCTCCGAGGCGTACAGCAGCAGGTCGGGGCGCTCGGCTGCGCCCGCAGCGCGCCGCTCCGGCTCGATCAGCCGTCCGCCGAAGCGCTTGTGGACGAAGCCCGCGGCGCGGCTGGCGATGTTCACGTACTTGCCCACCAGGTCGCTGTTCACGCGCGCCACGAAGTCCTCGAAGCTGAGGTCGATATCCTCCATGGTGGATCCGAGCTTGGCCGCGTAGTAGTAGCGCAGCCATTCCGGGTTCAGGCCCTGGGCCAGATAGCTCTCGGCGGTGATGAAGGTACCGCGCGACTTCGACATCTTCTGCCCGTCCACGGTGAGGAAGCCGTGCGCGAACACGCGCGTGGGCGTGCGGTACCCGCCGAACTTGAGCATCGCCGGCCAGAACAGCGCGTGGAAGTAGAGAATGTCCTTGCCGATGAAGTGCACCATCTCGACGGTGGAGCCGGGCCGCACCCAGGCGGCGAAGTCGAGCTTCAGGCGCTGCGCCAGGTCGCGGAAGCTTCCCAGGTAGCCGATCGGCGCGTCCAGCCAGACGTAGAAGTACTTGCCTGGCGCGCCGGGGATCTGGAAGCCGAAGTAGGGGGCGTCGCGGGAGATGTCCCAGTCGTTCAGGCCCTGGTCGAACCACTCGCGGATCTTGTTGCGCGCTTCCTCCTGCAGGTGCTCCCTCGATTGCGTCCACTGCTCCAGGAACTCGCGGCAGTCCGGGTGCGACAGCCGGAAGAAGTGGTGATCGGAAGCCTTGCGCACCGGCGCCGCGCCGGAGACCGCGGAGTAGGCGCCGATCAGGTCGGTGGGGCTGTACGTAGTGCCGCACACTTCGCAGGAGTCCCCGTACTGGTCCTTGGCGTGGCAGTTGGGGCACTCGCCCTTGATGAAGCGGTCCGGCAGGAACATCTGCTTGACCGGATCGTAGAACTGCTCCACCGAGCGCACCTCGATCAACCCTCGCTCCTTGAGCCGCAGGTAGATGTCCTCGGACAGCGCGCGCGTCTCTTCCGAGTGCGTGGTGTGATAGTTGTCGAAACCGACGTGGAAGCCGGCGAAGTCGCGGGTGTGCTCCTTCCACACGCGCTCGATCAGGGCTTCGGGCGCGATGCCCTCTTTCTCGGCGCGCAGCATGATGGGGGTGCCGTGCGTGTCGTCGGCGCAGACGTAATGGCACTCATGCCCGCGCATCTTCTGGAAGCGCACCCACACATCGGTCTGGATGTACTCCACCAGGTGGCCGATGTGGATGCTGCCGTTGGCGTAGGGCAGCGCGGAGGTGACGAGAATCTGCCGGCGCATCGTGACGAAAGCGAAAACTGGCAGTCTAACAGGGTTGAAAAGCAGTAGAATTCGGGCCCACGCGAGACAGGTCATGCCGATCACCGAAGCACAAGTCCAGGAAGCGCTGAAGGCGACCATCGACCCGACCACCGGCAAGGATTACGTCGCCGGCAAGGCGGTGAAGGCGATCAAGGTGGACGGCAGCGGCATCAGCGTGGATATCGTGCTCGGCTATCCGGCGAAAAGCGTGCTGGAGCGCGTGCGCGAGCAGATCCGCGCGGCGCTGCTGGCGCTTCCCGGAGCGGGCGCGGTCGAGGTCAACGCCAGCTTCAAGATCACGTCGCACGCCGTGCAGGGCGGGGTGGAGCGCGTGCCCGGCGTGCGCAACATCGTGGCTGTGGCCTCGGGCAAAGGCGGCGTGGGCAAGTCCACGGTGGCGGTCAATCTGGCGCTGGCGCTGGCGGCCGAGGGCGCCGGTGTGGGCATCCTCGACGCGGACATCTACGGCCCGTCACAACCGCTGATGCTGGGACTGCAGGGCCACAAGCCGGTGAGCCCCGATCGCACGTCGATGGAGCCGTTGCAGGCGCACGGCATCCAGGCGATGTCCATCGGCTTCCTCATCGACGTGGATCAGCCCATGGTCTGGCGCGGCCCGATGGTCACCCAGGCGCTGGAGCAGCTGCTGCGCTTCACGCGCTGGCGCGACCTGGATTTCCTGGTGGTGGACATGCCTCCCGGCACCGGCGACATCCAGCTCACGCTCGCGCAGAAGGTCCCGGTGACCGGCGCGGTGATCGTCACCACGCCCCAGGACATCGCCCTGATCGATGCGCGCAAGGGGCTCAAGATGTTCGAGAAGGTCAACATCCCGATCCTCGGGGTGGTGGAGAACATGGCGCTGCACGTGTGCCCGGCCTGCGGCCACGAGGAGCACATCTTCGGCGCCGGCGGCGGGCAGAAGATGGCCACCGACCACGGCGTGACTCTGCTCGGCTCGCTGCCGCTCGACATCCGCATCCGCGAGCAGGCCGACTCCGGCAATCCGACGGTGGTCGCCGACCCGGCCAGCCGGACCGCGGAGATCTACCGCGAGATCGCGCGCAAACTGGCGGTGAGGATCGCGGAGAAGGCGCAGGACTACAGCGCCGCGTTCCCCAAGATCGTCATCAAGAACACATGAGCCGCACCGCGCTCCTCACTCCGAAATGAGCATCAAGTCCGATCGCTGGATCCGCCGCATGGCGGCGCAGCACCGCATGATCGAGCCGTTTGAGCCGGGCCAGGTGAAGCAGCTCGACGGCCGGCCGATCGTGTCCTACGGCACCTCGAGCTACGGCTACGATCTGCGCTGTTCGGACGAGTTCAAGCTGTTCACCGACATCAACACCACCATCGTCGATCCGAAGAGCTTCGACCCGAAGTCGTTCGTGGACATCAAGGGCGAGTTCTGCATCATCCCGCCCAACTCGTTCGCGCTCGCGCGCACCGTGGAGTACTTCCGCATCCCGCGCAACGTGCTGGTGATCTGCCTCGGAAAATCGACTTATGCACGTTGCGGGATCATCGTGAACGTGACGCCCTTGGAGCCCGAATGGGAGGGGCACGTCACGCTCGAGTTCTCCAACACCACTCCACTGCCCGCCAAGATCTACGCCCACGAGGGTGTGGCGCAGGTGATTTTCCTGGAAGCCGCGGCCGACGACGTCTGCGAAACCTCCTACAAGGAACGCGGCGGCAAGTATCAGGGTCAGAGCGGGGTGACGCTACCGAAGATCTGAGCAGCTGCGAGCGGGGTCACGAGAGCCGCGACCCAGCTGAGTCACGCTTCCCGGTCACACCTTCCGGTCACGCAGCGTCGCTGGCGTTTCTCGGTCAGGCCGTGCACCGATAACCGCGCCGGCGGCCTGGCACGGAT
>DATBMG010000157.1:0-15219 GCA_036554965.1 Burkholderiales bacterium | reverse complement strand
CGCGCCCGAAGGGCTGGCCCGCGAACGCGCTGGTCGAGGCCAGCAGGGCAAGGGCGGCGCTGAAGCTGATCAGTCTGGGGTTCATTTCTATCTCCTACGTGAAGCGGTTAACAGGGGAAGGGCTCGACACAACGAATCAGTTGGAAGCCACGAGCACCGGAGCGCAGCGGATCACTTCATTCACCAGGACGCACTTGGAATCGCCCAGGCTGAAGTTGGCTTGCTGCTTGCCGTTGACGACGCTCACGTCGATGCGGTTGTCGGCCAGCGCGGAGGTGGTGAGCAGCGCTCCGATTAGCAGTCCGGTCAGCAGTTTGGCGGTCATCGTCGTAGTCCTCGTCCAGCGTTCGTTGTTGTGAACACTGTACGGCGGACGGGGGGTGGAACCGCAGGAACTATTGCGACCGGGACCTGTGAACTATTCACGCGCCCGCGGGCAGGGCGCGGAACGGAGCAGCGCGTGTGTTCAGCTCAAACAGGCCGAGGCGCGCTGCAGCACGTTCGGCATGCGCGGTGGAGCGAGCAACCAGCCGAGCGCGATGCCGAGCGCGTCGGCGATCATGTCGGCGACGGAGAAGTCGCGGAAGCCGGTCCAGCCTTGCGCAAACTCGAGCGCCACACCCAGGGCCAGCAGACCCACCGCGGTGCGCGCGCGCGAGTCGCTGCGCAGCCAGGCTTGTGCGAACCACCACATGAGCAGCCCATACGTGGTGGCGTGACCGAACTTGTCGCCGTGCTCCGCGCCGGCCATCGGTGGCAGGGGGACCAGCGACAGGATCACGACGCCGACCACGCCGACCCAGCCCAGCCCGAGCCAGGCGCGGCGCAGCTTCATGCGCGGGCCGCGGCGCGCGTCAGGTGAGCGGCAGCAGCACGACGCTGGTGTAGGCCGGACGCTGCCTGAGGGTGCCGAACCAGCGCTCGAGATTGGGCATTTCCGGGCGCTCGAACTGCAGGCCGAACCAGCGCCAGGCCGCGCAGCCCATCGGGATGTCGCCCATGGTGAGCGTCTCGCCCGCGATGTAATCGCGGTGCTTGAGGTGCGCGTCCAGGTAGCCGAGCAGCTCCGCGGTCTTCAACCGCGACTCTTCCATCGCCTTCTCGTCGCGCTGGTCGACCGGCGTGCGCACCAGGTTCCAGAACAGCGGACGGAAGGCGGGCCAGAACGTGCTGTTGTGCCAGTCCATCCACTTGTCGCCCTCGGCCCTGACTTTCAGGTCCTCGGGCCAGAGCTTGCCCGGGCTGTGCTTGGCGGTGAGGTAGCGCACGACGGCGTTGGATTCCCACAGCACGAACGGTCCGTCCTCGATAGTGGGGACCAGGCCGTTGGGGTTGAGCGCGCGATATTGCGGCGTGTTGACGATACCGTATTGCCCGCCGGCGTCGATGCGCTCGTACTTCAGTCCGATTTCCTCGCAGCACCACAGCACCTTCTGCACGTTCACGGAGTTGTTGCGCCCCCAGACCTTGAGCATGGCTTCCCCCTGTCGAAGTGTCGTGCGTACTTGTCATGAGTTATCCGGGTTGGATGGTCGCCGGCCGGCCCGAGCGGATCTGCGCGATGGTCGCGTCGATCAGCCGCCGCGCGATGCTGATGCGGTTGGGCAGCACCGGCAGGTCGTCGATGCCGAACCACGCCGCCGCTTCGATCTCACCCGTCTCGGGCGTGATCTCGCCGCCGGCGTAGTCGCAGTTGAAAGCGATCATGAGCGAATGCGGAAACGGCCAGGGCTGGCTCGAGAAATAGCGCAGGTTGGTCACCTCGAGCCCGACTTCTTCGCGCACTTCCCGGTGCAGGCACTGCTCGAGGCTCTCCCCCGGCTCGACGAACCCCGCCAGCGCGCTGTGCATGCCGGGCGGAAAGTGCGGCGAGCGCGCGAGCAGCAGCGCGTCACCGTTGCGCACCAGCGCCATCACCGCCGGCGCGATGCGCGGGTAATGCGTCTGGCCGCAGCTCGGGCACTGGCGCGCACGCTCGCCGCCCTTGACGACGGTGGGCGTGCCGCAGCGGCCGCAGTACTGGTGCGAGCGGTCCCAGTCCATCACCTGGATGGCGCGGCCGACCAAAGCGAACAGCGCATCGTCGAGCGCGCCGAACAGGCTGCGCAGTCCGGCCCAGGTCATGCCGGCGGGCGCCGGCGCGTCGGCCGCGACCTCGCAGGAGAAGCAGTGCTGCCCGGCGTAGAGGCCCAGGTACTGGTGGCGCAACGGCTCCAGGCCGATCTCGCGCATGTGCAAGGCGACCGGCAGATGTGCGCGCGTGTCCTCCCGCCGCACCAGCACCTGCGTGCCCTGGAACACGAACCACAGGCCGGGCGCGCTCACCGATTCCGGCGGAGCGATGAGCGGGACGAACACCTCGGACATGGCGGCCTGGTGAAATATCCGGGCTAGCGCTTCGGCATGTACAGGTCGGTAATGCTGCCGTCCGCGATCTCCGCCGCGAAATACACGGTCTCCGACAGCGTCGGGTGCGGGTGGATGGTGAGCCCGATGTCCTGCGCTTCGGCGCCCATCTCCAGCGCCAGCACCGTCTCCGAGATCAGCTCGCCGGCATTCGGTCCGACGATGCCTGCGCCCAGCAGGCGATGCGTAGTCTTGTCGAATAGCAGCTTGGTGAGGCCCTCGTCGCGCGCGACGCCGAGCGCCCGGCCGCTTGCGGACCAGGGGAACACCGCCTTCTCGTACTCGATGCCCTGCGCCTTGGCGCTGGTCTCGCTCATGCCCATCCAGGCGACTTCCGGATCGGTGTAGGCCACCGAAGGAATGGTGCGCGCATCGAACGCCGCCTTGTGCCCCGCGATCACTTCGGCGGCGACTTTGGCTTCGTGCGTGGCCTTGTGCGCGAGCATCGGTTCGCCGACGATGTCGCCGATGGCGAAGATGTGCGGCACGTTGGTGCGCAGCTGCCGGTCGACCGCGATGTAGCCGCGCTCGTCCACCCGCACGCCTGCGGCCGCCGCCTCGATCGCCTTGCCGTTGGGCCGCCGCCCCACCGACAGCAGCACGCGGTCGTACACCTGCGGCGCGGGCGCGCTTTCGCCCTCGAAGGTGGCGCGCAGCCCGTCCGCGACGGGCTCGAGGCGGGTGACCTTGGTCTTCAGGTGGATCGCCTCGTAGCGCTTTTCGATGCGCCGGTGCAGAGGCCGGATCAGGTCGCGGTCCGCGCCCGGGATCAGGCCGTCGAGCAATTCCACCACGGTCACCTTGGAGCCGAGCGCGTCGTACACCGTGGCCATTTCCAGCCCGATGATGCCGCCGCCGATCACCAGCAGGCGCTTCGGCGTGTCTCGCAGCTGCAGCGCGCTGGTGGAGTCCATCAGGCGCTGGTCGTCGTAGGGCAAGCCCGGGATGCGTGCCGCCTGCGAGCCGGCGGCGATGATGGCGTGGTCGAAGGACACGCGCTTGCGGCCTTCGGCGGTCTCCACCGCCAGCATGTGCGCCGCGGTGAACTTGGCTACGCCGTGCACCAGCTGCACTTTGCGTTGCTTGGCGAGCCCCGCCAGCCCCTTGGTGAGACGGCTCACCACGCTGTCCTTCCAGCCGCGCAGTTTGTCCAGATCGATGCGGGGCGTGCCGAACTGCACGCCGAGGTGCGACATTTCCTCGGCCTCGCTGATCACCTTGGCCGCGTGCAGCAGCGCCTTGGACGGGATGCAGCCCACGTTCAGGCACACGCCGCCCAGGGTGGGATAGCGCTCCACCAGCACGACCTTCTTGCCCAGATCGGCGGCGCGAAACGCGGCCGTGTAGCCGCCCGGGCCGGCGCCGAGGACCATGACGTCGGCGTGATAATCGCCGCGCTCGGATGCGCCGGCGGTCGGACGCGAAAGCCCGGGTGAGGAGAGCAACGGGGATGTGGTGGGGGCCGCAGGCACAGCGGCCGCCGGTGCCCTGGCGGCCGGCGCTTCGGCCTTGGATGCCGGACCTTCGGACTTGGCAACCGGCGCAGCGGCGGCGGCGCCGTCGGTCTCCAGCGTGAGGATCACCGCGCCCTGGGACACCTTGTCGCCGAGCTTGAGGCGCAGGTCCTTCACCACGCCGGCCTCGGGGGAGGGTACTTCCATGGTGGCCTTGTCCGACTCCAGCGTGATCAGGGAGGTCTCCTTCTCCACGCGGTCGCCCGGCTTGACCAGCACCTCGATGATGGGGACGTCCTTGAAATCGCCGATGTCGGGGACCTTCACCTCGACCAGGTTGCTCATGGTTCGAACCCTTGTTGTCGTCACGCGCGGCCTGGACCACGGCCGCGCGGCCAGCTAGGTGCGGACGTGGCCGTCGCCGAGGACGACGAATTTCTGGGAGGTGAGGCCTTCCAGCCCCACCGGGCCGCGCGCGTGCAGCTTGTCGGTGGAGATGCCGATCTCCGCGCCCAGACCGTACTCGAAGCCATCGGCGAAGCGCGTGGAGGCGTTCACCAGCACCGAGCTGGAATCCACCTCGCGCAGGAAGCGGCGCGCGCGCGCATAGTCCTCGGTGACGATGGCGTCGGTGTGCTGCGACCCGTAGGCGGCGATGTGCTCCATCGCCTGGTCCAGGTCGTCCACCACGCGCACGCTCAGGATCGGCGCCAGGTACTCGGTGTACCAGTCGGCCTCGACCGCCTCCTGCATCTGCGGCACGATCGCACGCGCGCGCGGGCAGCCGCGCAGCTGCACGTTCTTGGCCTGGTAGATCTTCGCGAGCGGCGGCAGCACGGCCGCGGCGATGGCCCGGTGTACCAGCAGCGTCTCCATGGTGTTGCAGGTGCCGTAGCGCTGTGTCTTGGCGTTGTCCGCGACGCGGATCGCCTTGTCCGGATCGGCGCGCTCGTCGATGTAGACGTGGCACACGCCGTCCAGATGCTTGAGCACGGGGATGCGCGACTCGGCTGCGATGCGCTCGATCAATCCCTTGCCCCCGCGCGGCACGATGATGTCCACGTAATCCTTCATGGTGATCAGCTCGCCCACCGCGGCACGGTCGGTCACCTCGATCACCTGCACCGCGGCCTCCGGCAGCCCGGCGCGGCTCAAGCCCTCGCGCACGCAGGCGCCGATCGCCTGGTTGGAGCGGATCGCCTCGGAGCCGCCGCGCAGGATGGCGGCGTTGCCGGCTTTCAGACACAGCCCGGCGGCGTCGGCGGTGACGTTGGGGCGCGCCTCGTAGATGATCGCCACCACGCCCAGGGGCACGCGCATGCGGCCGACCTGGATCCCGCTCGGGCGGTAGGCGAGATCGGTGATCTCGCCCACCGGGTCGCGCAGCTGCGCGATCTCGCGCAGGCCCTGCGCCATGGCCGCGATGCTCTTGCCGGTGAGGGTGAGGCGATCGATCAGCGCCGCTTCCAGGCCCTTGGCGCGGGCGGCGTCCACGTCCTGCGCGTTGGCTTCGAGCAGGCGCGCGGCGTCGCGCTCGATGGCGAGCGCCATGGCGGCGAGCGCCTCGTCCTTGGCGCGGGTGTCGGCCCGCGCCATCGCGCGGGAGGCCCGGCGCGCCTCGCGCCCCACGCCGTGCATGTAAGACTGGATATCCATTCGCGGGGACCGCGGCTGCAGATCAGGCGTTCATTCTACCGCGATTGCCCACCTGCGATCGCACTAGGCTAAGGGCGAGGCGCAGCAGCTGCTCCCATGCATCGCCGCGCCTCAAGCCCTTGATCGTGCGATCCACGTCGGCCGCGTCCAGCAACGCCGCCTCCAGCTCGCGCCCGCGGATGCGCCGCAGCGCGCGCGGCAGCAGCTCCGCCCGCGGGCCCCACACGCGCGCCTCGCGCAGGGCGAGCTGTAGCGGCTTGCCGGCGGCCACCGCGGCCGACACGCGCCACAGGGCATGCAGCTCCTCGGCGATCGCCCACAGCACCAGCGGCGGCGCGGCGCCTTCGCCCTTGAGCCCTTCCAGCACGCGCACCACGCGCACCGCATCGCCGCCGAGCAGCGCCTCGCCCAGCTTGAACACGTCGAAGCGCGCCACGTCGAGCACGGCGGACTCCACCCCTTCGCGCGTGAGCTTGCCCGGGGGGAACAGCAGCGCGAGCTTCTGCAACTCCTGCTGGGCGGCGAGCAGGTTGCCTTCCACCATGCCCGCGAGCAACGCCAGCGTGTCGGCGTCGGCCTCCTGCCCCTGCTGCCGCAGGCGTCCGGCCAGCCACTGCGGCAAACGCGCCGGCGTCACGGGGTTGGCGGCGACCGCCACGCCGGCTTCTTCCAGCGCCTGGAACCAGCCGGCGGTCAGCGTGGTGCGATCCAGCCGGGGCAGCGACACCAGCACCAGCGTGTCCGGCGGCAGGTCGGAGGCGAAGCGCTTGAGCGCTTCGGCGCCGTCGTTGCCGGGCTTGCCGGCCGGGATACGCAACTCCAGGATGCGGCGCGCGGCGAACAGCGACAGGCTGTTGGCGGTCATCGCGAGCTGCGACCAGTCGAATCCCGCTTCGGCGGTGAGGACGTCGCGCTCCGAGTAGCCTTGCGCCCGCGCCTGCTGCCGGATGCGATCGGCCGCCTCCAGCGCAAGCAGGGTCTCTTCGCCGTGCACCGTGTACAGCGGCGCGAGAGCGCGCTGCAGGTGCTGGGCGAGCTGTTCGGTGTCGATGCGCACGATCAGCCGCGGCGGGGGGCGCGCCGCGTGCGCCTGCGATAGCGCACCGCTTTGTCGCGCACGAAGCGGCGGATGCCTTCTTCCAGGCCGTAGCTGCGGGCGTCGAACTGCGCGATCACCGCGAGCCTGGGAAAGCGCCCGGCGCCGGTGAGCAGCGGAGTCATCTTCTGGAACACCGACGCCTCGCCGCCATCCACGTGGCGGTGCAGATAGCCGGCGTCGCGGTCCCAGCCCAGCACGCGCTCCTTGCCGCCGCGGTCATAGGCGAGCTGGAACGCCGCGATGCTGTCGTCCGCGGCGACCCACACGAACAGGTCGAAATAGTCGTCCTGGAACCAGCGCCGGCGCAGATCCGCCCGGTCCTGTCTCACGGCCGAGATCTCGCGCAGCATCGGCGTCAGGCATTCATCCTCTCGAGCAGGCCGTGCAGCCGATCCGGATCGTCGGTCTTCAGCATGCGGTTGGCAAACTGAGTGACTTCGTCCAGATCGGTGCGCAGCACCTGCTGCTTGATGCTGAGCAGATGGGCAGGGTGCATGGAGAACTGGCGCAGCCCGAAGCCCAGCAGGATGCGCGTGAGCTTCACGTCGCCGGCCATTTCGCCGCACACGGCGACCGGCTTGCCGGCCTTTTGCGCGCCGCGGATGATCTGCGCCACCAGGTGCAGCACCGCCGGGTGCAGCGGGTCGTACAGGTGCGCCACCGCGTCGTCGGTGCGGTCGATGGCGAGCGTGTACTGGATCAGGTCGTTGGTGCCGATCGACACGAAGTCCAGGCGCCGGGTGAAAGCGCTGAGCGAGAGCGCGGCGGCGGGCACCTCGATCATGCCGCCGATCGCGACCCCGCGATCGTAGGGGATGTTGTCCTGATCCAGGCTGCGCTTGGCCTCGTCGATCAGGTGCAGGGTCTGGTTCAGCTCGTGCACGGTGGATAGCATCGGCACCAGGATCCGGATCTTGCCGTAATGCGAGGCGCGCAGGATGGCACGCAGCTGGCGATGGAACAGCTGCGGCTCGGCCAGGCACAGGCGGATGGCGCGCAGGCCCAGGGCCGGGTTGGGCGAGAAGCGCTCCACGCCGTTCCAGGTCTTGTCCGCCCCCAGGTCCAGGGTGCGGATGGTCACCGGCAGCGCGCCCATCTCCATCGCCACCTTGCGGTAGGCCTCGAACTGCTCGTCCTCGGTGGGCAGTTGCTGGCGGTTCAGGAACAGGAACTCGCTGCGGAACAAGCCGATGCCGGCGGCGGCGTTCTCCTTCGCCTGGTGCACGTCGTCGGGCAGCTCGATGTTGGCGTGCAGCTCGACGCGCGTACCGTCCAGCGTGGCGGCGCGCGTGGTCTTGAGGCGCTTGAGCTTCTCGCGCTCGAGGATCCACTGCTCCTGGCGCAGGTGGTACTCCGACAGCACGTTGGCGTCGGGGTTGACGATCACCACGCCGTGGGTGCCGTCCACGATCAACAGCTCGCCCTCGCGGATCAGCTGGCGCGCGTGGTGCAGGGCGACCACCGACGGGATGCCCAGGCTGTGCGCCAGGATCGCGGTGTGCGAGGTGGCCCCGCCCACGTCGGTGACGAAGCTCGCGAAACGATGCTGCTTGAACAGGATCACGTCGGCGGGCGACAGGTCGTGTGCCACCAGGACGCTGTCCTCCTCCGGGTGCAGCGGCGCGGGAATGGCGCGCGGCTGGCCCATGAGCGCCTTGAGCACGCGCTCGACCACCTGCACGACGTCGGTCTTGCGCTCGCGCAGATACTCGTCCTCGATGCGATCGAACTGGATCAGCAGCGTCTCGGCCTGCTGCGTCAGCGCCCATTCGGCGTTGGCGTGCTGTTCCTCGATCAGCCGCTTGGGCACCTCCGACAGCGTGGCGTCGTCGAGGATCATCAGGTGCAGTTTGAGGAAGCCCTCGAACTCCGCGGGTGAGCCCGGCGGGATGTGCTCGGCCAGAGCGGCCAGCTCGGTGCGCACGCTGTTGATTGCCCGGTCGAAGCGCGCCTTCTCCTGTTCGACATCGCCGGGCGCGATGTCGTAGTGCTCCACCTCGAGCTGCGTGTGCGTCAGCAGGTGGGCGCGGCCGATGGCGATGCCACCGGAGACGCCGATCCCGTGGATGGTGAAGGACATGAGAGCGTCAGGCGCGGGCGGAGGGGGTACGGAAGTTCGAATCACGAATCTCGTTTTCCCTATTCGCTCTCCCCGAACTTCTCCACGATCAGCTGCACGATCGCCTGCATCGCCTGCTCCTCGTCGGCGCCGCTGGTCTCGATGGCGACCTTCGAGCCCTTGGCGGCGGCCAGCATCATGACGCCCATGATGCTCTTCGCGTTCACCCGGCGGCCGCTGCGCGACAGCCAGATCTCGCATTGGAAGCCGGCGGCCAGCTGGGTGAGCTTGGCCGCGGCGCGGGCGTGCAGCCCGAGCTTGTTGACGATCTCAACTTCCCGTTGCTGCATTGCCATGACCCGCGGACGGCATGCGCATCACTCCCTCGACGCCGCCGGACACCGCCTTGCGGGCGAGCGTGTCGAGCGGCTCGTTGCGGTAGGTGAGTGCGCGCACCAGCATCGGCAGGCTCACTCCCGCGACCCCCTCCACGCGACCCGGGACCAGCAGCTGGGCGGCGATGTTGGCCGGTGTGGCGCCGTACACGTCGGTGAGCACCAGCACGCCGTCGCCCTGGTCGAGCTGCTTGACCAGCTTGAGCGCCTGCGGCAGCAGCTGCAGCGGGTCGTCGTGCACGGTCACGCCGATCTGCATCAGGCAACGCGGACGGCTGCCCAGCACGTGGCTGGCGCAGTGGATCAGGCTTTCGCCGAGGGTGCCGTGGGCGATGATGAGGATTCCGACCATCGGGGCTCAAGGCCGCATTGACGGCCGCATTCTACGCCGTCAGGTGTGCGCGAGCGCCTCGATGGCGTCGATCGCCATCCCGGCCGCGCTGAATCCGGTCTGATCGTGGATCTCCCGCATGCCGGTGGGGCTGGTCACGTTGATCTCGGTCAGGTAGTCGCCGATCACGTCCAGCCCGACCAGCAGCAAACCGTCGCGCAGCAGCGCGGCGCCTACCGTCTCGGCGATCTCGCGATCGCGTTCGGACAGCGGCTGCGCGACGCCGCGCGCGCCGGCGGCGAGGTTGCCGCGGGTCTCGCCGGGCTTGGGGATGCGCGCCAGCGCATGGGGCACGGGCTTGCCGCCGATCACCAGGATGCGCTTGTCGCCCTTGGCGATCTCGGGGATGTAGCGCTGCGCCATCACGGTGCGGCGGCCGTAGTGCGTGAGCGTCTCGATCACCACGCCGACGTTGGGGTCCTGCCGGTGCAGGCGAAACACCGAGGCCCCGCCCATGCCGTCCAGGGGCTTCAGCACGATGTCGCCCTGCTCATCGAGAAACGCCCGCAGCTCGCTCTCCAGCCGGGTGACCAGGGTGGGCACGGTGAAGCGCGCGAAGCCGGTGATCGAGAACTTCTCGTTGTAGTCGCGCAGCGCGCGCGGGCGATTGACGATGCGCGCGCCCTGCTTCTCGGCCAGCTCCAGCAGATAGGTGCTGTAGATGTACTCCATGTCGAAGGGCGGGTCCTTGCGCATCAGCACCGCATCGAAGGCCTGCAGCGGCGTGTCGGCTTCCTCTCCCAGGCGATACCAGTCGTGCTTCTCGCCGGTCAGCTCGATCGCCGCGGCGCGCGCGGTCACCTGCTCGCGGCGGCAGACGATGTGCTCCTGGTGCAGCACGAACAAGGTGTGTCCGCGTCGAGCGGCCTCCTCCATCATGGCGAAGGAGGAGTCCTTGTAGGTCTTGATCGAATCGAGCGGGTCGAGGACGAACGCGAGCTTCATGCCATCTTGCGCAGCCGCGCCTCACCGGCCTCCAGGCCCTGCGCCATCTGCTCCAGCTCGATGGCGGCGGACACCAGCGCCAGCCGGGCGATCACGCCGTAGGCATAGAAGCGGTTGGGCGCGCACTCGGTGTTCGATTCCAGATCGGGCAGCAAGCAGGTGCCGTCGAAGGACATCGGCTCGAAGCGCATCCCCGGGGCGTTCAGGTTTTCGTCCTGACCGCGGTCGGTGTGCACGCGGTAGAAGCCGCCCACCACGAACTGGTCGATCATGTAGATCACCGGCTCGGCCACCGCGTCGCCAATCGTCTCGAAGGTGTACACCCCTTCCTGCACCATGACCTCGGTGACCGCGAGCCCTTCCTTCACCACCGCCATCCTGGTGCGCTGCTTGCGGTTGAGATCGCGCACCTCGGCGGGGTCCTTCACCGTCATGATGCCCATGCCGTAGGTGCCGGCGTCGGCCTTCACGATGCAGAACGGCTCGCGCTCGATGCCGTGCTCGCGGTACTTGTCGCGCACCCGCGCCAGGATGCCTTCGACGTGGCCGGCGAGGCACTCCTCGCCCTTGCGCTCCTGGAAGTTGATCTCGCCGCAGGTGGCGAAGTACGGGTCGATCAGCCACGGGTCGATGTCGATCAGCCGCCCGAACTCCGCGGCCACGCCGCTGTAGGCGGCGAAGTGACGCGACTTGCGCCGCGTGGACCAGCCGGCGTACAGCGGCGGGATCACCTGCTGCTCGATGCCTTCCAGGACCGGCGGGATGCCGCCGGACAGATCGTTGTTGAGCAGCACCACGCAGGGGTCGAAGCCTTCCACGCCGATGCGGTTGCCCTTGCGCACCAGCGGCTCGAGCGTGACCTTGGCGCCGCTCGGAAGATCGAGGGCAGCCGATGCGGTGATCTCGGGAATCAGCGTCCCCACGCGCACCTTCATCCCCGCCATGCGTAGGATCGACTGCAGCTGCGCGAGGTTCTCCAGGTAATACAGGTTGCGCGTGTGGCTCTCCGGGATCAGCAGCACGCCCTTGGCGTCGGGGCACAGCTTCTGGATTGCGGTCATCGCGGCCTGCACGCACAGCGGCCGGAACTCGGGCTTCAGATTGTTGAAGCCGCCGGGGAACAGATTGGTGTCCACCGGGGCCAGCTTGAAGCCGGCGTTGCGCAGATCCACCGACGCGTAGAACGGCGTCTCGTGCTCCTGCCACTGCGCCCGCATCCAGTGCTCGATGACCTGATGGTTATGCAGGATCTTCTGCTCGAGCTTGAGCAGCGGTCCGCGCAACCCGGGGTTCAGTTCAGCCGCTTTCATGGGGACTCGCCAGGGTGGGGAGGCCATTGTAGCCAAAGCGGCTGCCCGCCACAGTGGCCAAGTCGCACAGCTGCGATAGCCACCAGGCCCCGGAGTGAGACCGAGGGGTAGAATGGCGCCCTTTCCCGTCACTTCCCGGTTCGCATGCCCACCGACATCGAGATCGCCCAGCAGGCCCGCCTGCGCCGCATCGCCGACCTCGCGCGCGAGCGTCTGGGCGTCCCCGACGACGCGCTGGAACCTTATGGCCACCACAAGGCCAAGATCGCGCTCGGCTATCTCGACTCGCTGGCGGCGCGGCCCGACGGCAAGCTGATTCTGGTCACCGCCATCAGCCCGACGCCGGCGGGCGAGGGCAAGACCACCACCACGGTGGGGTTGGGCGACGCGCTCAACCGCATCGGCAAAAAGGCGGTGATCTGCCTGCGCGAGCCGTCGCTCGGGCCGGTGTTCGGGATGAAAGGCGGTGCGGCCGGCGGCGGCTACGCGCAAGTGGTGCCGATGGAGGACATCAATCTGCACTTCACCGGCGACTTCGGCGCCATCGGGCTGGCCAACAACCTGCTCGCGGCGATGGTGGACAACCACATCCACCACGGCAACGAGCTCGGCATCGACGTGCGCCGGATCACCTGGCGGCGCGTGGTGGACATGAACGACCGCGCGCTGCGCGATATCGTCGTGGCACTGGGCGGCACGGCGAACGGCTATCCGCGCGAAGACGGCTTCGACATCGTGGTCGCCTCCGAGGTGATGGCGATCTTCTGCCTGGCGACCTCGCTGCACGACCTGAAGGCGCGGCTCGCCAACATCGTGGTCGGCTACACGCGCGACCAGCAGCCGGTGCGCGCGCGCGACCTCAAGGCCGACGGCGCGATGGCGGTGCTGCTGAAGGACGCGCTCAAGCCCAACCTGGTGCAGACTCTCGAGCACAACCTGGCCATCATCCACGGCGGCCCGTTCGGCAACATCGCGCACGGCTGCAACTCGGTGATCGCTACCCGTGCCGGCCTCAAGCTCGCCGATTACGTGGTGACCGAGGCCGGCTTCGGCGCCGACCTGGGGGCGGAGAAGTTCGTCGACATCAAGTGCCGCAAGTCCGGCCTGCGCCCCGACGCGGTGGTGATCGTCGCCACCGTGCGCGCGCTCAAGTATCACGGCGGCGCCGACCTCAAGGCGCTGGAGCGGCAGGATCCGGCGGCGCTGGAGAAGGGCATCGCCAACCTCGAGCGGCACGTGAACAACGTGCGCAACCACTTCGGCCTGCCCTGCGTGGTGTGCATCAATCACTTCACGCACGACGCTCCCGCCGAGATCGCCTTGCTGAAGCGCAAGATGGCGCATCACGAAGCGCCCGTGGTGGTCGCGCGGCACTGGGCCGAGGGTGGCAAGGGCGCGGAGGAGCTGGCGCACGCGGTGGTGGATCTGATCTCGCGCGTGCCGTCGGACTTCCGCTTCGTCTACCACGACGACCAGCCGCTGTGGGAGAAGCTGGAAGCGGTGGCCGGCAAGATCTACGGCGCGGCCCAGGTCACCGCCGACAGCAAGGTACGCGCGCAGATCGCCAGGCTGGAGGCCGACGGCTACGGCCGCTACCCGGTGTGCGTCGCGAAGACGCAGTACTCGTTCTCCACCGACCCGGCGCTGCGCGGCGCGCCGGCTGGGCACACGGTGAACGTGCGCGAGGTGCGTCTGTGCGCGGGCGCGGAGTTCGTGGTGATGATCTGTGGCGACATCATGACCATGCCCGGCCTGCCGAAGATGCCCTCGGCCGAGAGCATCGATCTCGCCGGCGATGGCAGGGTAGTGGGCCTGTTCTGACCGCGGCTGGCGAGACGCGCGTGCCACGCAAGCCGGCAGCACCGAAGCCGACGCAGCTCGGGCGCCCCAGTGCGCTGCCCGCCGGCCCCGAGTGGGCGCTGCTCGAGCGCGTGCCCAATCCGCATCGCGACGTGCCATACCTGGTGCGCTTCACCGCGCCCGAGTTCACAGCGCTGTGTCCGATCACCGGCCAGCCCGACTTCGCGCATCTGGTCATCGACTACGTGCCGGCGCGCTGGCTGGTGGAGAGCAAGTCGCTCAAGCTTTACCTCGCCAGCTTCCGTAACCACGGCGCCTTCCACGAGGACTGCACGCTCGCCGTGGGCAAGCGCCTGGTGAAGCTGCTCGCGCCGCAGTGGCTGCGCATCGGCGGCTACTGGTACCCGCGCGGGGGCATGCCGATCGACGTGTTCTGGCAGACCGGCGTGCCGCCGCGCGGCCTGTGGATTCCCGACCAGGGAGTCGCCCCTTACCGCGGCCGCGGATGACCTACATCGTGAGGCCCAGGACGTCGCGCGTGTGCTGCGCGATCATCAGCTCCTCATTGGTGGGTACCACCCACGCCGACACGCGGCTGCCGGGGCGCGTGATGCGCGCTGCGCCCGCCACGTTGGCCTCCGGATCGAAATCCAGGCCGAGCCATCCCAGGCGCCAGCACACGCGCGCCCGGATCTCCGGGCTGTTCTCGCCGATGCCGGCGGTGAATACCAGCGCATCCAGCCCGCCCAGCGCACCGGCCAGCCCCCCCACGCCACGCGCGACGCGGTACACGAAGTAGTCCACCGCGAGCCGCGCGTCCGGGGTGTCGGAGGCGAGCAGCTCGCGCATGTCGTTGCTCAGGCCGGACAGGCCCAGCAGCCCGGACTGCCGGTACAGCAGCGACTCGATCTGGTCGACGCTCATGCCGCGCTCGCGCGCGAGGTAGATCACCACGCCCGGATCCAGGTCGCCACAGCGCGTGCCCATCGGCAGCCCGTCCAGGGCGGTGAAGCCCATGGTGGTCGCGACGCTGCGCCCCTCCTGCATGGCGCACAGGCTCACGCCGTTGCCCAGGTGCGCGGCCACCACGCGCTGCAGCGCGATCTCCGGTGCCACGTTCGGCAGCTGCTGCGCGATGTACTCGTAGGACAGGCCGTGGAAGCCATAGCGGCGCACGCCGTCGTCGTAGTAGCGGCGCGGCAGCGCGAAGAGCTCGGCCAGTATCGGCTGCGTGCGGTGGAAGGCGGTGTCGAAGCAAGCGACCTGTCCCAGGCCGGGGCGCGATTCCAGCAGCGCCCGGATCGGCGCCAGGTTGAACGGCTGGTGCAGGGGCGCGAGCGTCACCAGCGCCTCCAGCTCTCCCAGCACGGTGCGGTTGATGCGCACCGGCGCCGAGTAGCGGGTGCCGCCGTGGACCACGCGATGGCCCACGCCCACGAGCTGCGCATCCTGCATGGCCTGCTGCAGCCACGACGCCAGGAAGGCCAGACACGCGCCCTGGTCGCGTCCCTGGCTCGCTTCCAGTGCGTGGTCCGCGAGCTTCGTGCCCTGCGCATCGCGCGCCGTGAAGCTCGGGCGCGTCCCGATGCCCTCGATCTGCCCGCGCAGGCGCATCTCCAGGGCGGCGCTGTCGAGCGCGAACGCCTGGAACTTCAAGCTCGAGGATCCGGCGTTGATGACCAGGATCAGGCGGCTCATGCGCGC
>DATBMG010000116.1:0-1528 GCA_036554965.1 Burkholderiales bacterium | reverse complement strand
CGCAGTCGGAGCAATGGCACGCGCCGGACTGTGGCACACTGTCGCGCGTTCTCCCGCCGGATCCTCTACTTGAATCCCTACGAGCTCTTTGTCGGGCTGCGCTACACGCGCGCCAAGCGGCGCAACCGCTTCATCTCGGTGATCTCGCTCATCTCGGCAATCGGCATCACCATCGGTGTGGCCGCCCTGATCGTGGTGCTGTCGGTGATGAACGGCTTTCAGAAGGAGCTGCGCACGCGCATCCTCGGCGTGGCCTCGCATGTGCAGATCGCCGCGTTCGACGGGGGGCTCCGCGACTGGCGCGACGTGGCGCAACAGGCCAGCCAGCTGCCCGACGTGGTGGCGGCCGCGCCGTTCATCAACCAGCAGGGCCTGCTCGGCAACCGGCAGAACGTCCAGGGCGCGCTGATCCGCGGCATCCTGCCCGAGGACGAGGACAGGGTCGCGGACATCGGCCGGCACATGAAGGTGGGCGCGCTCGGCGATCTGCGGCCCGGCGAGTTCGGCATCGTGCTGGGCAGCGAGCTGGCGCACGCGGTGGGTGCGAGCGTCGGCGAGAAAGTGGTGCTGATTGCGCCGCAGGGACAGGTGACGCCGGCCGGCATCCTGCCGCGCATCAAGCAGTTCACCCTGGTGGGCGTGTTCGAGGTCGGGATGTACGAGTACGACGCCGGGCTGGCGCTGATCCACCTGGAGGACGCGCAGAAGCTGTACCGCATGGAGGATCGGGTGTCCGGCGTGCGCCTGAAGCTCACCGACCTGTTCCTGGCGCCCCGGCTGACGCGCGAGCTGATGCGCACCCTGCGCGCCGAGGTCATGGTGAGCGACTGGACGCGCAGCCACGCCAATTTCTTCCGCGCCGTGCAGATCGAGAAGCGGGTGATGTTCGTCATCCTCACGCTCATCGTCCTGGTGTCGGCGATCAACCTGATCTCGACCCTGGTCATGGCGGTCACCGAGAAGCAGTCCGATATCGCCATCCTGCGCACTCTGGGCGCCACCCCCGCGTCGATCCTGAAGGTCTTCGTGATTCAAGGGCTGATCATCGGCGTGGTCGGCATCCTGGCCGGGGTGACGCTCGGTGTGATCGGTGCGCTCAACGTCGAAACCGCGGTGCCCGCCATCGAGCGCGCGTTCGGCGTGCAGTTCCTGGCCAAGGACGTCTACTACATCAGCGACCTGCCCTCGGACCTGCACTGGGACGACGTGCTGAGCGTGGCCCTCGTCGCGCTGAGCCTAAGCTGGCTGGCGACGCTGTACCCGAGCTGGCGGGCGGCGCGCCTGAACCCGGCGGAGGCGTTGCGCTATGAGTAGCGGGACGCCGAACAACGGGCCGGTGGTAGTCTGCCGCGGCCTGAAGAAAATCTACCGCCAGGGGCCCTACGAGGTGCCGGTGCTGCTGGGGGTGGACCTGTCCGTGGACCGCGGCCAGAGCGTGGCCATCGTCGGCGCTTCGGGCTCTGGCAAGAGCACGCTGCTGCACCTGCTCGGCGGGCTGGATGCCCCGAGCGCGGGGGAGGTGGAGATC
>DATBMG010000115.1:0-19961 GCA_036554965.1 Burkholderiales bacterium | reverse complement strand
TCGCGCCAGAAGATGATCTACCAGGCGGCGAACGACGGCATGGTGCACGCATTCGATGCAAGCAACGGCGCCGAGCTGTGGGCCTACGTCCCGGGGCTGGCTTACCCACGCCTCAACGCGCTCACCAACCCCCTGTACAGCCACCAGTTCAGCGTCGACGGTACGCCCACCACGGGCGACGCCGATCTCGCCAACACCGTCTCCCGCGGCCGCAGTACCGGCGATTGGCGCACGCTGCTGATCGGGGGATTGGGCGCTGGCGGCCCCGGTTTCTACGCGCTGGATGTCACGCAGCCGAGCGCGGGCAGCGAGGTCGCCGCCGCGGGCAAGGTGCTGTGGGAGTTCCCGCGGGCCGCCACCCCGGCGGGCGTCGCCGCCAACGTCGGCCTGTCCTTCGGCAAGCCGGTGCTCGCCAAGACGCAAGCTGCGGGCTGGGTGGTGCTGGTCACCTCCGGGTACAACAACACGGCCGGCGACGGGCGCGGTCATCTGTTCGTACTGGACGCGTTCGACGGCCACGTGATCAGCGACATCTCCACCGGCGTGGGCTCGACCACCGATCCGTCCGGCCTGGGGCAGATCTCCGCGTGGGCCAACAACGCCGTGCTCGACGCCACGGTCGACACCGTCTATGGCGGCGACCTCAAGGGCAACGTGTGGCGCTTCGACCTGTCTGGGCCCAGCACCGCGGGCTGGAATGTGGTCAAGCTGGCCACGCTGACCGATCCCTCGGGCGTGCCGCAGCCCATCACTGCGCCGCCGGAGCTGGCGGAAGTGGACGGCCGGCGCATGGTGTTCGTCGGCACCGGTTCCTTGCTCGGCAACAGCGACATCGCCAGCACCCAGACCCAGTCGATGTACGCGATGGTGGACAACATGACCTCGAGTCCGCTGATCGCCGCGCCGCGCACCGAGCTGGTCAACAAGCCGGTCACCGTCGGCGCCGGCGGGCTGCGCAACATCGATCCGACGGCGGTGAACTACGCCATCGCTCGCGGCTGGTATTTCGATCTGCCGAGCGGCGGCGAGCGCGTCAACACGGCGCCCGCAGCGGCGTTCGGCGTGCTGGTGTTCAGCACCAACCAGCCGTCGCTGACGGCCTGCTCGTCGCAGAGCTACCTGTACGCGGTCGATGTGGCGCACGGCGGCCAGCTCCCCAGCACGGCTTTCGCCCTGGGCGAGACGCCCTGGTCCGGCAAGTCGCTCGGCGGCAGCCTGGCCTCGCGCCCGGTGATCGTGGTGCTGCCCAACGGCAGCGTGCAATCCATCACGCACAAGTCCGACACCTCGCTCACCACCTCGCGCCTGCCGGTAACCATGAGCGGCAAAGTGAATAAAGTGGGATGGAAAGAGATCTTCCGCTGAGCGCGCGGTTCGGCGATCAGACTGGAGCGGCCGCCTGCGGGCGGCCGCTCTGCTTCGTGAGAAGCGCGAAGGTCGTGGATCGGAGCTGCAAGCCTGCATCCAGTCATCGCTCGAGGGCGCTGCGCAACTGCGCCGTCTGCACCTTGCCGAGCGCGGTCTTCGGCAGGCGCGCCATGAACACCACCCGGCGCGGCCGCTTGAAGCGCCCGAGCCGGCCTTCGAACAAGCGCAGCACCGTGGCTTCGTCCAGCGTGCTGCCAGGCCTCTTGACCACGGCGGCCACGGGGACCTCGCCCCACTGCGGGTCGGGCAGGCCGATCACCGCCGCTTCGGCGATATCCGCGCATTGCGCCAGCACATTCTCGATCTCGGCCGGATAGATGTTCTCGCCGCCGGAGACGATCATGTCCTGCGAGCGCCCTGCCACCCAGTAGAACCCCTCCTCGTCCTGCCGCGCCAGATCGCCGCTTCGGAACCAGCCCTGCTCGAACGCGGGGTTGTGCGGGTCCTTCCAGTAGCCCTGCATGAGACTGGGCCCGCGCACCCAGATCTCGCCGACCTGCCCGCGCGCCACGTCGGCACCGTCGCCGCCCATAAGACGAATGTCGCAGTGGATCGCGACTGTGCCGGCGGAGCCGCTCTTGCGCACTGCGTCCGCAGCGCGCAGATAGATCGACACCGGTCCGGTTTCGGTCGCGCCGTACACCTGTGCGAGCGGCACCCCGCGCGCATGGAACGGCGCGAACAGCGCGTCGGGGACGATCGAGGATCCGGTGAACACCGCGCGCAGCGATGACAGGTCGGCACCGGGCCAGGCGGGATGCTCGAGGATCGCCTTGATTGTGGCCGGCACCACCAGCGACAGCGTCGGCCGCCGCGCGCGCACGTCGGCGATCCAGTGCCCCGGATCGAAGCGCTCGTGCAGCGTCACGCTCGCCCCCGCGTGCAGCGCAGGCAGCGTCTGGATGCACAGCCCGCCGACGTGGAACATGGGCAGAACCGTCAGCACGTGGTCGGCGCTGGTCAGGTCGTGGCAGTGCGCGGCGTTGACCGCATTCCAGATCAGCGCTTCCTGCGTGTGTACGGCGCCCTTCGGCCGCCCGGATGTGCCCGAGGTGTAGACCAGCAGCACCGGATCGCGCGCCTGGCCGAGCTGCGCGAGCGGCGGTGCGCCGCCGGCGACGAGGTCGTCCCATCCGACCCAGTCGGCGGGAGCAGCGCCCAGGGCCACGCCGCGCATCCCGGCCAGCGATTTGCGCAGTTCCGCGGCGGCGCCGAGCATGGCCTGGTCTGCGACCAGCACGCTCGCCTCGGCATGCCGCAGGATGGTCCGGTGCTCGTCGGGCGCGAGGCGGAAGTTGAGCGGCACCAGCATCGCCCCGATGCGCGCCAGCGCGAACAGCAGCACCAGCATCTGCGGCCGGTTGTAGCCGAGGTAGGCGACGCGGTCGCCGGGACGCACGCCCAGGCGCTGCGCCAACCCCTCGGCAGCGCGCGCGGCATCATGCGCCAGCGCCGCGTACGTGATGTCCGCACCCTGGAAGTGCAGCGACGGCTTGTCGGGCTGGATCTGCGCCCAGCGCTCGAGGACGCGGTGCAGGCTCATGCGCTCGCTGGTCGAATATCAGCTGGGCTAGTCGTCGCTCTCGCCCGCCTCGTACAGCGCCTCGCGACCGATGCGATCGAGGCACAGCTCGGCGGTCCAGGGCAGCATCAGCGAGCCACAGCGACTGTCACGGTACATGCGCTCGAGCGGCAGGGAGCGCAGCATCGATTGTCCGCCGCAGGTGCGGATCGCCAGGCGGCACAGGTCGTTGGCGTTCTCCATGATGGTGTACTGCGCCGCATACAGGCGCAGGCGCTCGTCCTTGCCCGGATCCACTTTCGCCTCGGACAGCGTGCGCAGGAACAGCGCCCGGGTCTGCTCGAGCTGGATGTGCATCTGCGCCACCGCCACCTGCTTGGTCGGATACATGCGCCGCTTCACCGGCGGCGTGCCGGGCGCCTCGCCGCGCAGATATTGCACGGTGAAGTCGTAGGCGGCCTGCGCGATGCCCATGTAGGTGGGCGAGAGCGTCGCGAACATGTGCGGCCAGCGGGAAGCGGCTTGGAAGTAGATGCCCGGCGGCATGAGTTGGGCGCTGTCGGGCACGAACACGTCCTGCATCAGCAACGTGCGCGACACCGTGCCGCGCATGCCCAGCGGATCCCAGTCGCCGACGATGGAGAAGCCGGGCGCTTCGGCGGGGATCGCCAGATACAGCGTGTCGCGCTGGCTGCGGTCGGGCTTGTCCTCGGTGCACAGCACGCCGTAGTAGTCGGCGGCGCCGGCGAGCGATGCGAAGATCTTCTTGCCGTTCACCCTCCAGCCGCCCGCCACCTTCGCTGCCAGCGTGCCGAACGGCGCCCTGCCGGCGGCGGCAGCGCTGCCCTCGGAGAACGGCTGCGCATACAGTTTGCCCTGCTCTACTACGCGCGCGAAGTGCAGCTTGCGGCAACGCTCGTGCTCGGCGCGCTGCTGCCGCGTCATGGTCAGCGCATCGGCCAGCGCGCCGGTCCACAGCGTGGAGCACACGTGCATGTTGTAGGTGAGCGCGGTGGCGCCGCAGTGCCGGCCGATCTCGGCGGCGACCATGCAGTAGGTCAGCAGGTCCGCGCCGGCGCCGCCGTAGCGCTCGGGGACGCACAAGGCGAGCAGCCCCGCTTCGCGCATGTCGTGGTAGTTCTCGAACGGGAACGTGGCATCGCGATCGTAGCGCGCCGCGCGCGGCGCGAAACGCTCGCGTCCGAGCCGCGACGCCAGCTCGAGCAGCTGCTCCTGTCTGGCGGTCAACGGGAAGCCTTCACCGACGATCGGCGGCGGGCGATACGGCATCGATCTTCCTCACAGCGCCGTGCGCACGAACCGCAGCACTGCCTCGGTGAACGCCGCCGGCTGCTCCAGGCTCAGCAGGTGGCCGGCCCGCGCTATGCAATGGTAACGTGCACCGGGGATCTTTCCGGCCATCTTCTCCAGCACCGCCGGCGGCGCCACGCCGTCGGCCTCGCCGGCGAGCGCCAGCGTGGGCACCGCGATCGACGGCAGCAGTGCGCGGCGATCGAAGACCACCAATGCGTGCAGCGCCGCGCGATAGGTGGCCGCCGGCACGGCGCTCATGATTTCCACGGCGCGCTGCACGGCCGCGGCATCCGCTTGCGGCGCGACCATGCCGCGCACCAGCGCAGGCGCGAGCTCCCCCATGCTCTTGCCTTGATCCAGCGGCTCGAGCCGCTGGCGCAGGAACGCCCGCTGCCAGTCGCCGTCGGGCTTGCCGAAAGCGGGGCTGGTGGCGCTCAGCACCAGGCCGGCGATGCGCTCGGGGAACAGCGCCATCGCCTCCAGCGCCACCATGCCGCCCATGCTATGCCCGACCAGCACCACGCGCTCACCGGCGATCTCGTCCAGGAGGCGCCCGAGCGCGTGCGCGAGCGTGCCCATGGTGTAGGGTGCGAGCGTCGCACTGTCTCCATAGCCGGGCATGTCCCAGGCCACGGCGCGTGCACCCCCGTGCGCCAGCGCTTCGAGCTGCGGGACCCAGAACGCCTTGCCCCCGCCGATGCCGTGCAGCAGCACCAGCGCGGGCTCGCCCTCGCCGCGGGCGAGGAACGCGGGGGCAGCGCCGGTGCTCACGCCAGCTCTCCCTGCAGCCGTCCCCGGTCGACCACGGTCTTGCCGTCAAGCGCGATGGTGCAGTTGCGCAGCGGCAAGTCGAAGTGCCCCTGCGTGTGGCGCCCGGCGACCTCGTTCGCCCCGGTGGAATACAGGAAGTTGCCGGCGAAAGCGCGCAACTCCGTGCCGTTGAAGTCGCGCCCGTCGTAGAACGCCATCGCGTCCCAGCGCGCCTTCGGATTCATCCCCCAGCCCACGTGCGAGACGCCGTAGGCCTCGCGGTCGCCCCAGGCTGCGAAGTAGCCGCGCATCATGTCCGCGTCCAGCCCCTCGCCGTCGATCGCGCTGACCAGATCGTTGTCGATGGTCAAGGCCACCGCGTCGCGCAGGTAGCGCTTGAAGGTGAGGTTGACGTCGCCCGGTGCGAGCACCAGCCTGCCCTGCACGCTGCCGGCGGCCGGAAATGCCAGGCACAGCCCGCCCGGCCAATGCGCGACCGTGCCGGGCTTCGCGGTGTAGCCCCACACGCCGCCGACGCGGGCGCCCGCGAGCGCCACGCTCAGATCGGTGCCGGCAGGCGAGGTCACCCGCATCTGCTTTGCATCCCGGAGCAAGCGCATGCCGGCGCGCACCTTGGGTTCGAGCGCCGGGTCCGGCAGCAGGCGCTCGAGGGCCTCGGGGTGCTCGTTCGAGACCATCAGCACGCGTGCGCCGCCCGCCAGGATGCGCGGCAACTCGGCGGCGTGCAGCAGCCCCTCGACGGTCAGATCCACCACCATGGTGCACGCGGCGAGCGCGTCCACCGCGGGGGCGAGCCCCTGCAGCGCGATGCTCGCGCCGGTCGAGCGCACCGGGGCCGGCGCGGTCAGCCGTGCAGTCGGGACGACGACATGAAAGGTGCGGCAGCCCAGGCGCAACAGCGCCAGCTCGGCCAGTTCGACGTTGATCTGGCGCGACTGGGTTTCGGACAGCACCGCGACCGCCTCGCCGCCCGCGAGCCCGCATCGGCCGAGCACCTCCGCAAAGCAGTCGATCCACCTGCCTTCGATGCGCTCGCGCAGCACCGCCCGCCTCCGCAACCGATCGCGGCGCTCACTGTTTCACGTCGGCGGCCACCTGCATGCGCACGATCTTGTCCGGGCCCTGCACGGCGCCGTTGGCCGCGCTGTCCCCCTTCTTGATCTTGTCCACCACGTCCATGCCCTGCGTGACCTGGCCCCAGACGGTGTACTGGCCGTTCAAGAAAGGCGCCGGCGCGAAGCAGATGAAGAACTGCGAGTCGCCGCTGTTGGGATCGCGCGAGCGCGCCATGCCGACGGTGCCGCGCTCGAACGGCTGCCTGGAGAACTCGGCCGGGATCTTGGTGCCCGAGCCGCCGGTGCCGTTGCCCAGCGGATCCCCGGTCTGCGCCATGAAGCCCTCGATCACGCGGTGGAACACCAGCCCGTCGTAGAAGCCCTTGCGCACCAGCTCCCTGATGCGCGCTACGTGCTTGGGCGCGAGATCGGGGCGCAGCTCGATCACCACGCGCCCGTCCTTGGTGTCCAGATACAGCGTGTTCTCGGGCTCCGCGGCACCGGCCGATTCGGCGGCGAGCGGTAGGGCGAAGGCGGCGGCGAGCACAATGCGCAAGGGTTTCATGGGTGTCAGAGTCGATCCGGTGGGTGGAAAGAGCGCCCGGTGGGTGGATGGAGCGCCCAGTGGGTGGATGGAGTGCCCGGTGGGTGGATGGAGTGCCCAGTGGGTGGATGGAGGGCTTAGTGTACCGGTTCCGGCAGGGCGTAGAATCGCGGACGGAGCGACCCCACCGATGCCCATCCCGGCCGTCCGCCTTCCGCGCGCCGTGCCGGTGCCGACCCGACCCATGTCACACAAGAAGCATATCGCCGAGCTGCGCAGGGAGTATGCGCGAGAGAGCCTGAACGACGAGGACGTCGCCCGCGATCCGATCGCGCAGTTCGCACGCTGGTTCCAGGAAGCGCTCAACTCCGGCTTCACCGAGCCCAACGCCATGACGCTCGCCACCGCCGACGCGGCCGGACGGCCCTCGGCGCGCATCGTCCTGCTCAAGGACTATGACGAGCGCGGCTTCACGTTCTTCAGCAACTACGAAAGCCGCAAGGGCGAGGAACTGGCCAGCAATCCGCAGGCGGCGTTGCTGTTCCACTGGGTGGAATTGGAGCGGCAGGTGCGCATCGAGGGTCGCGTCGAGCGCGTGGCGGGGGCCGAGTCGGACGAGTACTATCGCAGCCGCCCGCTCGGCAGCCGGCTCGGCGCGTGGGCTTCGCCGCAAAGCCGCGTGCTGACGCAGCGCGAGGATCTGGAGGCGCGGCTGGCCGAGGTCGGCAGCCGCTACGGCGAGGATCCGCCGCGCCCGCCGCATTGGGGCGGCTACCGTTTGGTTCCCGACCTGCTGGAGTTCTGGCAGGGGCGTCCCAGCCGCCTGCACGACCGCGTGCGCTACGCGCGCCAGGGCTCAGCGATTTGGCGCATCGAGCGGCTGGCGCCGTGACCCGCCGGCGCCGGGAAGCGGTCCTTGCGCTGGATCAAGACGGTCCAGGCGAGATTGCGGTCTCCTTGCAGCGTACGGGCCGGAGGAAACCATGCTCACTATTCAAGACTGCATCGCGCTGTCCGAGCTGACCGCGGAGGAAATCCGGGCGATCGCCGAGCACGAGCACATTCCGGAGATGGCGGCGGTCGAGCTCGGCAACTATCTGGTGCACACGCCCAGCGGAGAAAAACGCATCAAGGCGATGATCGCGGACGACCTGGAACACGCGCGCCACGAAGGCCGCCTGGAGCGGGTGCTGGCGCTCAAGCTGTGCCTCAGGCATTTCCTGGAGCAGCACGCCGCGGCGCGCGAGTGACCGCCGCGCCGCGCGGCCACGCGCTACTTGCCGGACGACTTGTCCTCGACCGGCGCGCCGGCCATGTCGCCGGTCCAGACATAGGCGGCGACCTTGCCCTCCTGGTTCAGCTTGACCTGCAGCAGCTTGAAGCTGGTGTCCGAGCCGCTGGGGATCCTGCCGGTGCCGTAGTAGTAGTTCCACACGTCCAGTCGGGTGCGGTCGGTGCCCACTTCCACGCCTTTGCCGGCCGGGGCACCGAGCCAGTCCATCACCTGCGCGGCGGTGGTGGCGCCGAGTTCCACGCGCGAGGCGAAGGCGTTGTAGTCGAAGTCGCGCCCTACCTTGAGAGTGCTGCAGCCGGCGATCAGAGCTGCCGCGAGCGCATACGCGAACGGTCGGAAGTTGCCTGGCATGGTCTCCTCCTGTCTTGACCCCGGGCGGGATTCTAGCAGGGGCGCCAGACCGGCGTGGCGTGCGCGTTACTCCTGGTAGAAGATGTCGCGATAGCTGGTGTACATGGTCGCGGCCAGCACCGGCCCGAGCACCAGCCAGCCCAGCGCGAGCGGAATGGTGGCGACGATCGCCGCCAGCAGCGCCACCAGGCCGTAGACCAGGAACGGCAAGATGTTCTTCAGGCACCCCCAGAAGCTCATCTTCATCGCCGTGACCGCGGGCAGCCCGTTCAAGGCCACCAGCGCCGGCGCGAACCAGTAGGCCATCGCCAGTGGGACGGCGAGCGCAACGCCGATCAGGATGGCGACGATCAGCCCCGGTCCCAGCGCCTGTTCGCCGCCGCCCGCCATCAGACCGACGAAGCTCGCGCCCACCAGCAGCATGGCCACGATCACGATCGCGATCACCCCCACCAGATACAGCACGCCAACCAGAACCAGCGCGCCGGTGTTCTGGCGAAAGCCCGCGAACAGGTGCCCGACCTCGAGGGTTTCTCCGTGGCGCAGCGCGTGCGCGCCGATCATCAGGCCCGCGCCCAGCACCGGCGCGAGCAATGCCCCCGCAATGCCGCCCACGATGGGCACCACCTGCACCGCGACGGTGATGACCAGGAACAGGATCACGTTGACCATCCAGATCAGCGGACTCTCCTTGAACAACCGCCAACCCTCGCCGAGCCAGGACACGCCGTGGCCGGCCGGCACGGCGCGCCCGCCCTCGATGAAGTCCTGCGCGTCTTCGAGCGTCTGATGCGGATCCTCCACCGGCGCGCGCGGCGGGGCGTACACGTTGCGCGGGGCAGGTGCGGCGCTGCCAGGCGCCGCCTGGGAAGCGGCTGCCGAGGCGGCCGCCGCCGAAGCGCCAACCGCCCTTGGCACCGCTTGCGCGGCAACCGCGCCTGGCGCGATGCCCAGCGCCGCCGCCCAGGCGTCGAAGGCCCAGGAGGCGGCGGCCGCGTTCAACACGTTGGCCTGCTCGAACTTGGCCACCATCTGCTGGCGCAGCTGCTCGAAACCGAGCTTGCCCGGGCGCGCCTGCTCCGCCCAGTCGATCAGGAACGCGACCGCTTTCTTGTCGAGGAGGATGAGCAGCGCCTTCACCTTGCCGGGAAAGCTCGCGGCAACGCTGGTGAGGAGCTGCTCGAGCTGTGCCGGCTGCCCAAGGAGGGCGCGGCCATGCGTGCCCAGGGCACGCTGCAACTGCTGCACCACAGGATCGTTCAAGGCCTTCTCCTGGATCGCGAGAGGACTCCGCCGCGGGCATGCCGGGGGCATGCGCGGCCGGTGCTTTCGCGAGACAAATCAACGCCTGTAGCGATTGTCAAAGCAACGTGCATGCCACGCGTGGGGGTTCACAATCGTGCACGGCGATCTTGGCACGGGGCGTGCAACCCGGCAGACTGTCGCGCGCAGCCGCGCACCCCGGGGGCGGCTAACCCCGTAGCCTTCGACGACCCATGTGGATCAACCTGCTGGTCGCGGCCGTCCTGCTGGTCGGCATGATCGTAGGCCTGTATCTTCTGCCGCGTTATCTCAAGGGCGAGAGGATCGGCTTTCCTCTGCTGGCGCGCGCTGCCGCGCAGAAGGTCGACAGCGGCGACGATCTCGACCGGTTCATGGCCGCCTATCGGCGCGATAAAGCGCAGGGCGGCGCACCGGCTGCCCGGCCCGAGGGGATCCATGCACCGGCACCGCGGGCGGCCGCACGGTCACCGACGCTGGCGGTAGCCACCGTCAAGCCCAAGGCGTCGTTTCTCGCCGGGCCGAACAAACTGCTGTACCTCGTGCTGCGCACCGCCTTGCCCGATCACCAGATCTTCCCCAACGTGCGCCTGGCCGACGCCCTGCAGATCGCCGGACAACCACCCACGCCCCAGGCGCGCGCGCAACTGGCCCAGGCGCGGGTGGATTTCGTGGTCTGCAACAAGGAGCTGGCGGTGGTGGCGCTGGTCGACATCAGCGACGGGAACCGCGCCGACGACGTGCTGAAGCGTCAGATTGAGCCGCAGATCACGGCGGCCGGAGGCCGTTACCTGCGGGTTGCACCCACCGCCATTCCCAGGCCGGCCGAGGCGCGCTCGCTGGTGTGCGGCGCGTAGAAGAGCAAGAACGCTGACTCCTCCCGGATTCCGCCGCCCGTTTTGTCGATACGGTGCCTAGGCGGCTGCATCCGAGCTACGCGAATCAATCCAGCAGGTGCGAGACCAGGCCGTCGGCCAGCTTGGGCTCGAACCATGTGGACTTGGGCGGCATGATCTGGCCGGCGTCGGCCACTGTCATCAGATCTTCCATCCGCGTGGGGTAGAGGGAGAACGCCGCCGCCATCTCGCCGCTGTCCACGCGTCGCTCGAGCTCGCGCAAGCCGCGTATGCCTCCCACGAAGTCGATGCGCTCGTCGGTGCGGGGATCGGCGATGTGCAGAACCGGTTGCAGCAGATGGTCCGCGAGCAGGCTCACGTCGAGGCGCCGCACCGGATCGCCGGGCTGCGCGAGCGTCGCCTTGATCCGCAGCCGAATCCATTGCCCGGGCAGATACAAGCCGAACTCGCCGTGCTGCGCTGGCTTTACCGGCGCATCGGCTGTCTCGACCTGGAATGCGGCGGAGAGCGCCGCCAGCAGCTCCGGTGCGCTCTTGCCGTTCAGGTCCTTGACCGTTCGGTTGTAATCCAGGATGCGCATCTGGTGATGCGGGAAGGCGGCCGCGAGGAAACCGTCGTAGCCGCGCTCGGCCTCGGGCCGGGAATCCGCTGCGCGGCACGCGGCCGCCACGCGCGACGCGGCCGCCGAGCGGTGATGGCCGTCGGCGATGTACAAGGCAGGCATGGCGTCGAACGCCGCGGTCAACCGCTCGATGCTCGAGGCGTCGCCGATCGGCCAGATGGTGTGGCGCACGCCGTCGTCTGCGGTGATGTCGGTCGCCGGCGCTGCGCTGGAGGCCTGCACCAGCATCGCGTCGACCGCAGGCGCCGCCGGATAGGCCAGCAGCACCGGCCCGGTCTGCGCGCCGAGCGTCTCGATCTGGCGCACGCGGTCTTCCTCCTTGTCCGGGCGCGTGAGCTCGTGGCGGCGGATGCGGTTGGCGTCGTACGCACGCACCGATGCGGCCGCCACCAGCCCGGTTTGCACGTGGTCCCCCTGGATCAAGCGGTATACGTAGTAGCAGGGCGCGGGATCGCGCACCAGCACGCCTTCGCGCAGCATGCGCCGCAGGTTGTCGGCGGCCTTTGCGTACACCGCCGGCGAATGCGGATCGATGTCCTCCGGCAGATCGATCTCCGGCCGGGAGATGTGCAGGAAGCTCCACGGCCTGCCGGCCGCGCGCCGGCGCGCCTCCGGCGCGGACAGCACGTCGTAGGGTGGGGCGGCGACCGCCTCGGCGTAGGCCGGCGCCGGCCGCAAGCCGGCGAAGGGGCGGATCAGGTGCAAAAGTTTCAGACCCTTGCAACGAAGAGGCGCGATTCTACCCTGGAGGCGGCCCGGCAACGCGCGTTTCTCGCGAGACCGCCCCCCGAACAACCCCGCAAATCAGATGTCGGAGTGATGCGCGCCGTTCAGGCAAAAACCTTGCACGGTTTCCTCGCGTCGACGGCGTATCCCCCGTAAGCAAGCCGTTTTCGTTGCCCGGGAACGACAAGGGTGCCCTCTTTCGTCCACTTCACACCACCGGGGTACGATTTCTCCGGGAGCGCCGAATTGCCGCAATCGTTCCTGCGCCGGTTCTCGGGATTTGCGCTGCCGCTGCTGCTGTTGCTCGTGGCGCATTTCAGCGTGCCGCACGCAGCCGACCTGCCGTACTCCCTGGTCGGCCTGAGAACCTGGGGCCCGCTGCTGATGCTGGCGCTCACCGGCACGCTGGCGCTCGCCTTCAACCGCGGGCGCGTGGTGTTCGCGGTGGTGTCGCTCATCGCCGCCTTTGTCGCCTACCGGTTGCATCTGCACGAGGGGCTTGCGCCGTTCTCCGCGCGCACCCTGTTCGCGGCCGTATGCCTGTTCGTGCCGTTGAACCTGGCCGCCCTGAGCGTGCTCCTCGAGCGCGGGGTTTTCACCTTCTACGGCGCGCGCCGGCTGGGCACCATCGCCCTGCAGGCGGCGGTGACGGTCTGGGTCATCGCGACGCAGCGCACCGAGGTCACCGAATGGATCTACCGGCCCTGGATCGAGACCCCTCTGCTGGCCGGGGCGCTGATCCCGCAGCTCGCGCTGCTGGTGTTCCTGCTCGGCGTGATCGTGACCGTGAGCGGTGGGGTCGTCCACCGCAGCGCCATCGATGCCGGCTTTGCCGGAGCGCTGGTAGCCTTCGCGCTGGCTTGCGAGGGCATCGACGTCCCGCACTACTTCGCCGTGTACCTCACCGCCAGCGCCGCGATCCTGGGCGCCGCGGTGCTGCAGGACACTTTCCGCCTCGCTTTCCGCGACGAGCTCACCGGGTTGCCCAGCCGGCGCGCGCTGAACGAGCGCATGATGGCGCTGGGACCCAATTACACCATCGCCATGCTCGACGTGGATCACTTCAAGCGCTTCAACGACATGCACGGACATGAGCTGGGCGACCAGGTGCTGCGCATGGTGGCGGCGAAGCTGGAGCGCATCGGCGGCGGCGGCCGCGCCTACCGCTACGGCGGCGAGGAGTTCATCGTGCTGTTCCCGGGCAAGCGACTGCGCGACGCGTGGCCGCATCTGGAAGGCCTGCGCAAGGCGATCGCCCGCCATCAGGTGGTGGTGCGCGGGGTCGATCGGCCCGAGCAAACGCCCGAGACCCCGCTACCCGCCGCGGCCCGGCACCCGTATGCGACCGTGTCGGTCGCGGTCAGCATCGGCGTGGCCGAGCGCAACACCGGCCTCGGCACGCCCTCGCAGGTCCTGCGCGCCGCCGACGAGGCACTGTATCGCGCCAAGGAGAAGGGCCGCAACCGACTGAGCAGGTAGCGAGGGACGCCGACCAAGCAGGTAGCGAATGGAGACGGCGCCGTTGCCCTTACAATAGGGCGCGCATCCACTGCCCCGACTCCGTCATGACGACCGTCTTCGGCGCGCTGCGCCGTTCTGTCCTCGGCGCATTGCGCCGGCTTGCCTTCGCCTCGTTCCTGCTGTGCCTGGCGCCGCACGCCGCGGCCGAAGACCTGCGGCTGCAATTCAAGGCGTGGTCGGTCACCTGCGCCGGCGAGCGTTACTGCAGCGCCAGCACACGGCTGCGCTCGGACGATCCGCAGTTGCGCTACGCCTACCTGCTGCGGGTGTCGCGCTACGAATCGGGCGATCGCGAGATCGCCTTCCTTCCCGCGCAGGAGCGACCGGCCAGCGACGCGGAGATCACCGTGCGCGTGGACGGCAACGCCGCCGTGAGGCTCGCCCCGGATAGCGGCTGGCGCGCCGTGGGGGGCAACACCTTCCTGGTCGCCAACGCGGACGAGGTGACCAACCTGCTCGAGACGATGCGCACCGGCAAGCGCGTGGAATGGCGCTACCGCTCGACGCGCGGCAAGCCGGTAGCGGTGAGCTTTCCGCTGGCGGGCTTTGCGCCGGCGCTCGCGGTGGTCGATCCGCGGCCGGCGAGACGCGCGCAGCCGAAGCCGGACACGCAGTCCGCCGCACCGAAGAATGCTCGGTCCACGGCGGTGAATGATCGGTCCACGGTGGCGAATGATGTGTCCGCAGCAGCGAGCGATCCGGTCACAGCGGCGAGCGATCCGGCTGCCGCGGCGGTGGCGACGCGAGCCGAGCCGGAAGCCTCAACGGCAGTGGTGCCGGAAGCGGCGCCGGCGGCAGCAACGATGCCGGTCGCTCCACCTTCGAGCGCGCCGCTCGCTCAGGCAAAGCCCAAGCCGGCGAGCAAGCCGCGCAGCGCGAGCGGCCCGCCGCCGGCGGGGCGCAAGCGTGTCAAAGCCGTACGGCAGTTCAGCTGCCGCGGCGCCGAGCCCTCCTGGAATCTCACGATCGACAACAACCGGGCGCGCTTGGAGCTGCTGCTCGACGCAGAACCGGCGGTCATCGCGCTCAGCGGCAGGCTCGGCGTAACCGGAGAGGGCCGCACTCCCGACGTGGATTGGCGCGGCAAGTCCGCGGACGGGCGCGCTTACCGTGCGTTGATCCAGCAGCAGAGCTGCACCGACAGCATGTCGGACGCAGAGGGCGAGACGGCATTCGACTATCGCGTGCAGCTCACCGTGCCCGGCGGCAGGGAACTGGAGGGCTGCTGCGACGCCGGGCTCGAGCCGCGCGTTGTCGCGCGCGCCCAGCCCGATCCGGCGCAGGCGCCGGTCGCGGCGCTGGATGAGAAATCGCCGGTGGACTGGAGCCGCATGCTGATGGAGCTGCTGCCCGCGATCGACGCGTGCCTGACGAAGACCCCCGGCACGGCGCCCTATGTGACCAAGGCGTGGTCGATGAACGACGGCATGGTCGGCGTGCGCACGCGCAACACCACGGTGGGGTGGTTCGAGTGCGTCGCACAGAGCGACGGCAAGGCAGTGGACCGGTTCGGCCCGGTGGAGAGCAACGCAGCCCCGGTTCCAGGAGAGGAGACGGTGCTGTACACCCCCGCCGCGCACGCGCCTCCGTCCGGCAACTGCTTCACGCACGAGCGCGTGATGGATGCGGGCGGCAGTCAGATCGGCTGGCTTTCGACCAACGCGTGCGCCGCGCAGCCCGCGCCGGGCGGCGCGCAGTGACAGCGTGATGCTGCCGCGCCCGCGACCCGGATGCGGCACCCGCGCTCACCTGCGCTGCTTGCGCCACGCTTCGTACTCCGACCGCGTTTTCTCGTCCGGCGGATAGGTTCCCGGCACCGGCGCGCCCGCCTTGATCTTTTCCAGGACGAATGCCTCGAGATCGTCGAGGTCCGCGCCGGTGCGCGCGACCTCGTCGACCAGATGACGCGGGATGCACACCACTCCGTCGGCGTCGCCGACGAGAACGTCGCCAGGCATCACCAGCACTCCGCAGCAACCGATCGGCACGTTCCAATCCACCGCGAGATGGCGCGCGGGATGCGGGGGCGCGGCCGCGCCGCGCGCGTACACCGGAAACTCCAACGTCCGGATCGAGGCGAAGTCGCGCACGCATCCGTCCACGACGCAGCCCGCCGCCGCGCGCGCCTTGAGCCGGCTCATGTAGATGTCACCGCCGATGGCCGCGCTCTCCACGCCGCGGCCGTCCACCACCAGCACCTGGCCGGGTCTGCAGCTCTCGATGGCCGCGCGCTGCGGGTAATCGGGCTGGGTGATGCGGTCGAACACCGCCAGGTCCTCGCGCGCCGGCGCGAAGCGCAGCGTCAGCGCCTCGCCCACCATGCGCAGCTGCGGCGACACCGGCTTCACACCGGTCAGGAACGTGTTGCGAAAGCCGAGCTTGAACAGCTGGGTGGTGAGCGTCGCAGTGGCCACGCGGCGCAGGCGCTCGAAGGTTTCGCTGGCAAGCGGTGCCCAATTGCAATCCTCACGAGGGTTCACGCCGGTCTCCTTGGTCGCAGTCGCATGGCCTATCATAGCCACAGTCGAGCAACCCGAAGGAGGAACCGGTGGCGGGGGGCCTGGAAGGCTACGACTACATCATCGTCGGCGCAGGCACCGCAGGCTGCGTGCTGGCCAACCGCCTGTCGCACGATCCCGGCACGCGCGTGCTGCTGCTCGAGGCCGGCGGCAAGGACAATTACTTCTGGATCGATATCCCGGTCGGCTATCTCTACACCATCGGCAATCCGCGCACCGACTGGTGCTACAAGACCGAGCCCGATCCGGGGCTGAACGGCCGCAGCATCGGATACGCACGCGGCAAGGTGCTGGGTGGCTGCTCCTCGATCAACGCCATGATCTACATGCGCGGGCAGAAGAGCGACTACGATCACTGGGCGGCCCTGGGCAACCGCGGCTGGTCCTGGGACGAGGTGCTACCCTGGTTCAAGCGCACCGAGGACTACCAGCACGGCGCCGACGCGCTGCACGGCGCGGGCGGCGAGCTGCGGGTGGAGGAGCGGCGGGTGAACTGGGAAATCCTGGACGCCTGGCGCGATGCTGCTGAGGAATGCGGCATCCCCAAGATCCGCGAGTTCAACCGCGGCGACAACTTCGGCAACGCGTACTTCCAGATGAACCAGCGCAGGGGCGTGCGCTGGAGCGCCACCAAGGCGTTCCTGCGCCCGGTGCGGCATCGCCCCAACCTCACCGTGCTGACCGACGCACTCGTGCACCGGGTGTGCATCGACACGCGCGACGGGGTCAAGCGCGCAACCGGCGTCGAGCTCTTGCTCCCCGATGGGGTGCGCACCGTCGAGGCGCGGCAAGGAGTCATTCTGGCCGCAGGCGCCATCGGCTCGCCGCAGATTCTGCAGCTGTCGGGCGTGGGGCCCGCCGCCCTCCTGCAGCGCCATGCGACCTCCGTGGTGCACGATCTGCCCGGCGTCGGCGAGAATCTCCACGACCACCTGCAGATCCGCCTGATGTACAAGGTGCACGGCGTCACCACGCTCAACCAGCGCGCCAACTCGTTGCTGGGCAGGGCTGCGATGGGGCTGGAGTACCTGCTGTTCAAGACCGGCCCGCTCACCATGCCGCCCTCGCAGCTCGGCGCCTTTGCCCGCAGCGACCCGTCGCAGGCCTCGGCGAACATCGAGTGGCACGTGCAGCCGCTGTCCCTGGACAAGTTCGGCGAGCCGCTGCACGCGTTTCCCGCCATCACGCCGTCGGTGTGCAACCTGCGGCCCGCCAGCCGCGGTCATGTGCGCATCAAGAGCGCCGATCCACGCGCACACCCCGCCATCACGCTCAACTATCTGTCCGCAGCCGAGGACCGGCAGGTCGCGCTGGATTCCGTGCGCTTCACCCGCCGCATCATGGCGGCCAAGGCCCTGGCGAAATATTCGCCCGAGGAATGGAAGCCGGGACCGAACGCGCAATCCGACGAAGCGCTGCTGAAGGCCGCCGGCGACCTCGGCACGACCATCTTCCACCCGGTGGGCACCTGCAAGATGGGAAACGACGCGCAGGCGGTGGTGGACGATCGCCTGCGCGTGCGCGGCATCGAAGGGCTGCGCGTGATCGACGCCTCGGTCATGCCGCGCATCACCTCAGGCAACACCAATGCGCCCACCATCATGATCGCCGAGAGGGGGGCGGAGATGATCGCCCAGGACCGCCGCTGAGATCTGATCGAGTTGGCCGGGGCACTTGTTGCGACGCCGGCGTGTGCCGAGCGCGCCGCAGTCTATCTACGCCGGGCGAACCGACCAGGCAGCAGTGCCTGCATCATGTCTGCAGGTAGCGGCGCGGGCTCGTCCTCGAGCCAGGCCGCCAGCACTTCACCGGACAGCGGCGCAGTGATCAGGCCGCGCGAACCGTGGGCGGTCGACAGGAGCAGCCCGGGGGCAGACTCGTCCAGCGGGCCCACAAGCGGTAGATAGTCGGGGCTGCCGCAGCGCAGTCCAGCGCGGCCGGCGAGACGGGCGGGATCGAGCTCGGCGCCGCCGAGCGCGTCGTACAGCACCGGGGACAGCCTGGCCAGCATCGCCAGGTTTTCCGCGTTGTCGCCGGCGGTCGCCTGCGTGCCGGCTTCACGCGCGAAGGTCGCGCCGGTGCTGTGCAGCCCGGCGCGCGCCGGCACCGCTGTGCTTTCGCCGCACAACACGGCGCTCAGGGCGGCGCTTGCGCGCGTCGCGGGCAACAGCGTGATCTGGCCGCGATTTACGCGCAGCGGCAGATGCGACGTGTGCTCGAAGCTGGCGGAGGCGACCCCCGCGGCGACCACCACGACCGCCGCTTCCGCGATGCAAGTGCCCGCGTCCAGCACCCGCCAGCCATGCGCGCCGCGCTCCAGCCGCAACGCCTCTCGGCGGCTGCGCAGCTCGATGCCCGGACGGGCAGCCAGCTCCCTGCATAGCGCCGGCGGATGCACCCAGCCGCCGCCGGCGAAGACCAGCCCGCCGTGCGCGAGCGCCACGCCCGCCAGCGCGCTCGCCTCCTCGGCCGTGGCAACGCGCAGCATATCCTCGGGCAACCCCAGCCCCGGCAGCGCCGCCTGGCGCCTGGCCTCCTGTGCGTCGAAGGCGAGTTGCAGCACGGGGCAGTCGGACCATTGCTCGCCGTCGCAGGATAAACGCGCGCGCAGCATTCGCAACGTGTGCTGATAGCCGTCCTGCACCAGCCGGCTGAGCGGTGTCCCGTGCGCCGACAGGCGCGCATAGAGGACGCCCTGCGGATTGCCCGACGCCTCCGCGGCGAGGCCATCGTGGCGCTCGAGCAGGGCGACCTCCCAGCCGCGCTGCGCCAGACTGTCCGCCGCGGCGCTGCCCGCCAGGCCGCCCCCGATGACGGCCGCACGCCGCTGTGCCGGCCGGCGGCGCGGCAACCCGCCGCGCTCCAACTGCGCGCACAGCATTTCGCGTTTGGCACCGAAGCCCGCCGCCTTCCGTGCAGAAAAGCCGGCCGCCGCCAGAGCGCGTCGCACGCCGGCTGCGCAGCTGTAGGTGGCGGCAGTGGCGCCCGCGCGCGAGCGCTCGGCGACGGTGCACAGCAGCGCCGGCTCCCACAGCTCGGGGTTCTTGGCCGGAGAGAAACCGTCGAGAAACCAGGCGTCCGCGTGGCCCTGCAAGCGGTTCAGCGTGTGCCGGGCATCGCCGACCAGCAGCGTCAGATGCACGCGTCCGCGATCGAAGGCGAAACGGTGCCAGCCGGGGGCGGGCACGCGGTACTGGCGCATCAGCCCTTGCCGGTGCGCGTCGAGCTCGGGCCACAGCCGCAACGCGGCATCCAGCTCCTCGGTGCGCAGCGGGTACAGTTCCGTGCTGACGAAGTGCAGGCGCGCCCCGGGCGGGGCGCTGCGCTGGAACAGCTGCCATGCGCACAGGAAGTTGAGCCCGGTGCCGAAGCCCGTCTCGCCGACGACGAAGACGCTGCCGGAGGCAAGCGCGGCAAAGCGCTCCGGGAGCCGGTTGCCGGCGAGGAACACGTGCCGCGTTTCCTCTATCCCGCCGGCGCGGGAGAAATAGACGTCGCCGAAGCGACGCGACACCGGCTGGCCATCCTGCCAGTCGAGCATCGGTTCCAGCATCCGATCCTCAGGCGGCCCAACCTCAGGCCGGCACGGCGCTCACCCGAATCGCGGGGACACACCGCCATCGGGCGTGGGCGCGATGCCGACGGCCCGGCTCTACCCCGGCTGCGGAAGAGCCGGGGCCATGCATTGGCGGCCCGGCTGCCGCCGGGCCGCGGAAACCGCTTACTTCAGGTGCGCGTTGACCAGCTTGGTCATCTCGAACATCGACACCTGGCGCTTGCCGCCGAAGACCGGCCTGAGCTTGTCGTCGGCATTGATCATGCGCCGGTTGGCGCTGTCCTGCAGCTTGTTGCGCTTGATGTAATCCCAGATCTTCTTGGTGACTTCGGTGCGCGGCATGGCCCGATCGCCGACCACGGCGGCCAGATCCCCACTGGGGGTCATCGCCTTCATGAACGCCGCATTCGGGGTGCGCTTGCGCTTCGGGGCGGCTTTCTTGGCGGGTTTCCGGGCGGCTTTGCGAGCCGGGGCTTTCTTGGGCGCCGCCTTTCTCTTGGCTGCCTTCTTCGCCGGGGCTTTCCTGGCGGGCTTTCTCGCAGTGGTCTTCTTCCTCGCCTTCTTGGCTTGTGCCATCGTCATGTCTCCAAGTTGGATGTC
>DATBMG010000089.1:0-8843 GCA_036554965.1 Burkholderiales bacterium | reverse complement strand
TCAGGCCCGCCTGCGCGCCTTCCAGGATCAGCATCTCGAACAGATGCCGTTCGTCGTGCGACGGCATGCCCCACTCCTCGTCGTGGTAGGCGACGTAGAGCGGATCGGTCCCGCACCAGGCGCAGCGCCGCGGCGACGATTTCTTCATGGAGCGCTGCACCGGCGGCGTCGCGTCACAGGATCTCGGGCGGCCGCGGCCCTGTGGGCGGCGGAAACGCGCGATCCAGCTCGGCGTTGCCCCACGAACACTTGGTCGCGGCGGCCGGCGATCGCTTCGCCGACCAGCTCCTCGGCAGCGCCGTCCGCATACATCTCGGCGGTGTCGATGAGCGTCAGCCCCAGCTCCAGGCCGAGGCGCAGCGCCGCGATCTCGTCCTGCCGGCGGCGCGGATCCTCGGCGAAGTACCAGGTGCCCTGGCCGAGCGCCGGGACGCGCTCGCCGGATGGCAGCGCGACGCGACGCATCGCGGCTATCGCCATGGCGATGCGCGTTCCGGGAAGGCCCAGCGGGCAGCCGCCGGGCAGACAGGGTTGCGTTCCATGTGCTTCCCCGGCATCGTACCCGCCATGCTCCGATCTCGCATCGAGACAACGCCATGACCGACCCCCGCTCCGCCGCGGGGGAACGCCGCGGATCGCACGGCGCCGACATCACCTCCCAGTGGATCGACGAGCTGGATCTCGAAGCCATCCGGTTCGTGGTCTCGCCGAGCATCCCGAAGCACGTGGCGCTGGATCTGGGCTGTGGCCTGGGCATGCAGGGCATCCGCTTCGCCACGCTCGGCTGCAGCGCCGTGCTCTACGATATCGCGGACATCGGCGAGCGCATCGAGCAGGTCCGCCGCATGCTGGCTCTCGACAAGCTCGCGTTCCGGCGCATCGACCTGCGCCAGGCGACAGCGGAGGACTTTCCGCCGCAGGTCGGTGCGGCCTACTCGCAGAGATTCATCCACCATCTCCGGTTCGAGGAAGCCTCCGCGCTGCTGTCCGTTCTGTCGCCACGGCTGTGTGCGAAAGCGCGCCTGTTCCTCTCGGCCTCCGGCCTGGGCAGCGAGCTGGCGGCAGGCTACGCACACGCCGCGCGCCCGGTCGAGGAGCGCTTCGCGCCGCTGGCGGCACCGATGCAGGCGAAGCACGCGATCAGCGGGCCGGTCTGTCTGTATACGACGGCGGAGCTCGAACGCCTGGTGCTTGCACACGGCTTGCGCGCGATCCGCGTCTGGACCTCTCCGTTCGGCAATGTCAAGGGCGTGTTCGAACGGCAGTGACACGCTGAGGGCGAGGCGCGAACCGCTTGCGTCGTGAGCCCGACTGCGATTCGTTATACTACGGCGCTCACGACCAGCAGGGGGGAGGCGGCGGTGAGCGGCAGGCTCGACGGGAAGACCGCGCTGGTGACTGCGGCGGCGCAGGGAATCGGGCGCGCCACGGCGCTCGCCTTGGCGCGCGAAGGCGCCGCGGTGATCGCGACCGACATCCAGCTCGACAAATTGGACGAGTTGAAAAGCACGCGCGGCATCCAGGTGCGCAAGCTCGACGTCACCGACGAGGCCGCGATCGCCGCGCTGTGCGCCGGGATCCCGACCCCCGCCGCACTGATGAACTGCGCCGGCTTCGTACATGCCGGCACCATTCTCGAATGCACGCAGCGCGATTGGGATTTCTCCTTCAACCTGAACGTCCGCTCCATGTACCTGCTGATCAAGGCGCTGCTGCCGCGCATGCTGGACGCGGGCGGCGGTTCGATCGTGAACATCGCCTCGGTGGCCGGCAGCATCAAGGGCATCCCGAATCGCTTCGTCTACGGGGCCACCAAGGCGGCGGTGATCGGGCTCACCAAGGCCGTCGCCGTCGACTTCGTCAAGCGCGGGATCCGCTGCAATGCGGTGTGCCCCGGCACCGTGGACACACCCTCCCTGGGCGATCGCATCAACGCGTTCGCCGATCCGCAGCAGGCGCGCAGGGATTTCATCGCGCGCCAGCCGATGGGACGGCTCGGCACCGCCGAGGAGATCGCCGAGCTGTGCGTGTACCTCGCCAGTGACGAGTCGGCGTTCATGACCGGACAGGCGGTGATCATCGACGGCGGTGTTACTCTTTAATTCCAACGGGAGACGAGCATGAGATTGGTACGTTACGGCGAGGTCGGCAAGGAGAAGCCCGGCATCGTGGATGCGCAGGGCGCGATCCGCGATCTGTCCGGGGTCGTGGGGGACATCGACGGGGCGGCGCTGAGCCCCGAGAGCCTGGCGAAGCTGCGCGCGCTCGACGTCGACGGCCTGCCGAAGGTCTCGGGCAAGCCGCGCCTCGGCTCGCCGGTCGCCGCCGTGGGCAAGCTGGTGGCCATCGGCCTGAACTACAGCGACCACGCCAAGGAAGCCAACCAGCCGATCCCGAGCGAGCCGATCATCTTCATGAAGGCGACCTCCTCGATCTGCGGACCGAACGACAACGTGGTGTTGCCGCGCGATTCGAAGAAGTCGGATTGGGAGGTCGAGCTCGCCTTCGTGATGGGCCGCACCGCGAAGTACGTATCCGAGGCCGATGCCCACGGCTACGTCGCCGGCTATCTGATCTGCAACGACGTCTCCGAGCGTCACTGGCAGCTCGAGCGCGGGCCGACCTGGGACAAGGGCAAGGGCTTCGACACCTTCGCGCCGTTGGGTCCGTGGGTGGTGACCGCCGACGAGATCCACGACCCGCAGAACCTCGCCATGTGGCTGGACGTCAACGGCAAGCGCATGCAGACCGGCAACACCAAGACGATGATCTTCAGCGTCGCCAAGCTGGTGTCCTACATCAGCCAGTGTATGACGCTGAAGCCCGGTGACGTCGTCACCACCGGTACCCCGCCTGGCGTGGGCCTCGGCGTCAAGCCCAACCCCGTGTTCCTCAAGGCCGGCGACGTGATGCGCCTGGGGATCGACGGCCTGGGCGAGCAGCGCCAGACGGTCACGACGAGCTGACGCGCGACGCTACCTTGCCGACCGAGAACGCGGACCGGGTGTCCGCGTTTTCTTTTGCGCGCCGTTTTTGACTTTCCGGCAACGCGCGCGGCGCGGCGGGGCTGGCACGGACGATGCATCGGGCAAGGGCAGACAAGGGAGGCAGTGATGGGAAGCAGCGAGTTTCGTCCGATGACCGGCAAGGCACGCCCGATACTCAACGAGCGCGACTACCAAGCCGCCAAAGTGGTGCTCGAGCGCGAGATGAAGCAAACGCACTCCGAGCAGGCATGGGCGCGGATCGAAGCGCTGATGCAGGAGGTCGCCGATTACGAAGCGCGCTTCCTGCTCGGCGAAGAAGAGGACAGCGCCGAATGGGTGGAGTACGCCTACGCCACGGCGCTCGACACGGACCACGGTCCGCGCCGACGCTGGACCGACGCGGACGAATTCTGATTCCCTCGCAGCCTGGGCGCGCTTCGCGGCGGACCGCGAAGCGTTCTCCTTTTTCTTGACCGCGCCCTGCGTACCGGTTGGGCGCGGCGAGCAGCGCCACCTGCCTACTGCGCAACGACCACGCGCACCGCCCGCGGCAGCACGCTGAAGGTCACCGGCGTCTGCCCCAACAACTCTCCGTCGGCCTCCACTTGCGCCGGCGGCACCGCTTCCACCCGCACCTGCGCCGCGCGCGCCGTCTTCACCTTGGCGTGTTCGGGCAGCGTGCCGTCGAACAACCGCCGCAGGTTGACCACCAGCTCGCCCTTGGTGACCTCCCCCACCGTCACCACGTCGAACTCGCCGTCGTCCACGATCGCTTGCGGCGCCACCTGCATGCCGCCGCCGCAATAGCGGCCGACGGCGGCGAAGGCGAGGAACATCTTCTCGTCGCGTACGAACGCGCCGGCCGTGACCCTGAGCCGCGGTGCGCGGAAGGTCAGGAAGCCCTGCAGCAGGCCGGCCAGGTAGGTGAGCGGACCCAGCCGCAGCACGCGCGTGCGCTGCACCACGTAGGCGTCGAAGCCGACGCCGGCCACATTGATGAAGTGTCGCTGGACCGCCGCTCCGCCGTGCTCGAACCGGGCTACGCCCACATCCTGCTGCATGGTGTGCCCGGCCGCGATCAACCGCACCGCGGCTTGGAAGTCGCGCGGAACTCCGAAAGTGCGGGCCCAGTCGTCGCCGCGCCCCACCGGGATCAGTGCCAGCGTCGTCTCGCCGGGGCCGGCTTCCAGCGCGCCATTTAGCACTTCGTTCAAGGTGCCGTCGCCGCCGATGCAAACGAAGCGCCGGCAGCCGCCGCGCGCCGCCTCGCGCGCCAGCGCGATGGCCTGCCCCGCGCGCTCGCTCACCACCAGGCGGTAATCGATGCCGCACTCGCGCAGCAGCCGCTCGATGCGCGCGCGCTGCCGCACGCCGCGGCCTCCGCCGGACACCGGATTGAGCACCGCGAGCCACTGTGCTTGGGCGCTGGTTGTCATGGCGCCGCAGTATGCATCAAGGCCCCCTGCACCGCTGCCGGACGCCCGCCCTCGAATGACATTGCCCTGACAATTCTCGACACTGGCCCGCGTTCCCCGTTGAATGACGCCTGCGGCCCGCGTACGGGCTTTGCAGACAACGCAGCAGCAGGTCAACGAACACAGCAACGGGCAGGAGACCGGGATGGGCAGCAGAGCGTTCAGCACCCTCACGCGCAAGGCGCGGCCGATACTCAACGGCCGCGACTATGACAACGCCAAGAAGCGCCTCGCTGCTGCGATGCAGCAGCCGGGCTGGGTGCGTGAGGACGAGCGCATCGATGCGCTCACCGTGGCGCTCAACGAGTTCGAGACGCGCTATGTCGCGCGCGAGCTGCAGCGCGCCGTGGAGTGGGCCGAGTGCGTCTTCGTGCCGTCCATCGACAACCCGGACAGCCCGCGCCGGCGCTGGACCGACCCGCAAGATCTAGCCACGACCGGCTAGGTCCCGCCATTTCCCGACCCGCTAGACGCTGGGGAGCGGGTTGTGGGTTCTTAAGTCGCGCCTTAAGGGCGCATTAGAATAGCGGCCCATGGAGGCCGCTTCGCATCGCCTGTGCACGGCGCCGATGATGGACTGGTCGGACCGGCACTGCCGCTACTTCTTCCGGCAGCTTTCCTCCCATGCCACGGTGTACAGCGAAATGGTCACCGCCGGCGCGCTGCTGCACGGCAACCTCGAGCGCCATCTGCGCTTCGACCCGGCGGAGCATCCGCTCGCCCTGCAGCTCGGCGGCAGCGAGCCCGAGGAGCTGGCGCGCTGCGCGCGCCTGGCGCGCGACTGGGACTACGACGAGATCAACCTGAACTGCGGCTGCCCCTCGGAGCGCGTCCAGCGCGGTGCGTTCGGCGCCTGCCTGATGGCCGAGCCGCAGCTCGTGGCCGACTGCGTGAAGGCGATGCAGGACGCGGTCGACGTGCCGGTGACGGTGAAGCACCGCCTGGGCATCGACCGCATCGAAGAGCATGACTTCGTGCGCCGCTTCGTCGAGACGCTGGCGCGCGCCGGGTGCAGCACCTTCATCGTCCACGCCCGCAATGCGATGCTGAAGGGCCTGAGCCCGCGCGACAACCGCGCAGTCCCGCCGCTGCGATACGCCGCGGTATACCGCCTCAAGCGCGAGTTCCCCGCGCTCGATATCGTGATCAACGGCGGCATCCAGTCTCAGGGGGAGATCGCCGGGCACCTCGCGCAAGTGGACGGCGTCATGCTCGGGCGCGCGGCATATCACGATCCCTATTGCCTCGCGCGGGCGGACGCGGCCCTGTGGGGAGGTGTGCCCGCGACGCGCACCGCAGTCGGCGAGGCGATGTACCGCTACGCCAGCCGCGAAACGGCGGCCGGCACCCCGCTGCGCGCCATCGCGCGCCACCTGCTGGGGTTGTTTCACGGCCAGCCGCGGGCGCGGCTCTGGCGCCAAATGCTGTCGGACGCCGCCGCGCTCGCCTGCAACGACCCCGGGCTGATCCTGCGCGCCTTGGAGGCCGCGGAGCCGGCGCGCGCGACCGCCTGAGCGCGTTCGGGCGCGACGCCGGCGCCTGCGATCCCGCACGCTGCAACGCTCGCCGCGCTCGGTGCGATCACGGCAGCGCGCCCGCGCGCGTTTAACAATGGTTCCGCAGCGGCGCGCTCACCGTTACACTGGGCGCCGTCGCTGAGCGGGTTGGGGCGCGGAGATCGATCGGTCCAGCCGGCGGCTGCAAGTGCCGCGAGCGCGCGAACCGCAGCCGACTCAGCCGGGAGGAATCAGATGCAGAGCCGGTTCGGCCGCGTCGCGGCCCGTTTCTCAGACGTTGCGGCCGCGCGCGGCGCGCGCGGTCCTGCCGAGCCCGCGCGGCGCGAGCCGCCGCACGCCCGGGAGCGCTGGATCACGGAGGCCAGCCCTCAGCTTCTCGGCGAGGAGCGCACCCAGGATTTCCTCGTGGTCACGTTTTGCGCGGCGTTCTCTCTGATCGGCTGGCTGATGATCGTGCAGGGCGCGGACCAAATCCACCGCGCGCGCCAAGCGGCCCAATGGCCGAGCACGCTCGGCACGGTGGAGTCGACCGAGGTGTACGCGGTGGAGGGCTCCCAGGGCGCGCAATGGCGCCCGCAGGTGACCTATTCCTACGCCGTGCACGGAAAGCTCGTCACCGCCACGCGCGTGTCGCTCGGCAAAGCGCGCTTCTTCCAGGACGCACAGGGCGCGCAGGCTTACGCCGCGCGCTACCCGGCACGCAGCGAGGTGACCGTGTTCTACAACCCGGCCGAGGTGACCGAGTCGGTGCTCGAGATCGACACCCCGCGCAGCGTTCACGTCAACGTCGCGTTCGGCGTGGCGCTCGCCTGCCTGGGGCCGATGCTGCTGGCGCTGTTCGGGTTCCCGCGCTACCGGGGACGCGGCGCGGCGGCCGTGGGGACGTAGTCGGCGCGGCCGCGCCGCTCGTCGCGTCGGGCCCCCCCGGTCACTGACCGAGCAGGCGGATGCCGGCCACTTCCCAGCCGGGCGACACACAGATGCCGGCCCCGACCGGCTCACTACGTGCGCCGCCGTAGCCGGGGTCTTCGAACGCCGCCGCAGGCAGACCCGAGGCCACGCTGAAGGAACGAATGCCCGTGATGCCCTGATCGGAGAGCTTCGCGCTGGATGCGCTCACGCTCTTGGCATCGCCGGTGCAGTCCTCCGAGGCGTACAAGAGCACGCTGTTGGCCGCCGCAGGCGTAGTGGGTGCGGCAGCGGGTGCGGGAGGGGGCGGCGCGCTGGGCGCCGGGCACTGGCCCGGCTTGGGCCGCGTAGGTCGCTTGCATACCACGGAGCATTCCACCCCCGCCGACAGCTCGTCGCTTGCCGACAGAGTCTTGCCGGTGGTCTGCCCGCGGCACACACAGCAATAATCCACCGCCTGCACCGCGCCCGCGAGCAACCACAGCCCGCCCGCGATGAAGCCGGTCTGCATCGGATTCATGTCTTCTCCCTGAGTTGCACGCCCATGCTTTATAAAGGAGGCGACCAGGCGGCGCAAGGCCGGCACAATTACGAACAAGGAGAGAAATCAAGATGCGAGGACAGCGCGACGGCGCGGCGCAGCCGGCCGGTGATCGGCCAACACCGAGCGACAATCCGGCGCCGCCGGGGATGCAGCGCGTATGGGACCTGCCCGTGCGCCTGTTCCATTGGGTTCTGGTGGGGCTGATCGCCACCTCGTGGATCACCGCGCAGATCGGCGGCAACGCCATGCAGGTCCACCAGTGGAGCGGCATGTCGATCCTCACGCTGGTGCTGTTCCGCGTGCTGTGGGGTTTCTTGGGCAGCACCCGGGCGCGCTTTTCGGACTTCGTGCGCGGTCCGCGCGCGGCCCTCGCCTATGCCCGCGGCCTGCTGCGCGGCGGCGCCGCCTTCTATCCCGGGCACAACCCGCTGGGCGGCTGGATGGTGCTGGCGCTGCTGGCGAGCCTACTCCTGCAGGCCGGCACCGGCCTGTTCGCCAACGACGATATCATGCTCGAGGGGCCGCTGGCGAAGCACATCTCCAAGGACGCGAGCGACTGGCTGACCGGCATCCACCACCTGAACTTCGCCGTCCTGCTGGTGCTCAGCGCGCTGCACGTGGCGGCCGCGCTGTTCTACCTGCTGGTCAAGCGCGACAACCTGGTGCTGCCGATGATCACCGGACGCAAGCCGCTCGCCGAGGGCCGCGGATTCGAGCCGCCGCTCGGCGGGCCGCTGTGGCTCGCCGCGCTGCTGCTCGCGCTGTGTGCCGGCGCGGTGTGGGCGTTGGTCACCGCGTGACCGCAGGCGCCGCGCGCTTCACTTGTTCCGATATTCGTCGTGACAGGCCTTGCAGGCCTTGCCGGTCTCGCCCACCTGCGCCTTGAGCGCGTTTAAGTCGCCGGCCTTGGACACCTGGGCCAGCTTGGCGACCTCGCTCTGCATCTTCTCGGCCTTCGCCTTGAAGTCATCGAGATTGAGCCAGATCTCCGGCTTCGCCTTGGTGTTGCCCTGATCGGTGCCCGCCGCGAAGCGGTCCCAGGGCAGCTTCGACATGAACTCGACCATCGCAGCGTGGCGCGCGGCCGCGTCCTTGTCGTAGGGGATCTTGTTCTGCGCCATGCCCGCCAACGGGCCGAAGTGCTGCCCCATGATGAACAGGGCGGACTGCCGATACTTGATCGCGTCTTCCGGCTTCTGCTGGGCCACTGCGCTGCCGCCGGCGAACACGACGGCCGCGCCGATCAGCGCTGCGATGCTGCTGCGTTTCATGTCTCCTCCGCGTGGGGATCGGTGCCCCTTGGTTGAACTCGTTTGTCGGTCGAACTGTCCTCGGGTCGGACGCGCCGCTCAGTTGACTTGCCGTCAGTTGAACTTAATGGCGTCGCCGTAGCACAGCAGCCGGCCCTTGC
>DATBMG010000070.1:0-21892 GCA_036554965.1 Burkholderiales bacterium | reverse complement strand
CAGATCCCCGGCCGCCGGGAGCGGGCGGGCACGCGCTCGGCGGTGAACCCTGAGCTGCAATGGAATACACCCCGCCTCCGTTCTTCAAGCGCGGCCCCAGCCTGCTCACGCGGTTCGCCTTCTTCTCGATGGCCTCCATCGTGCTGCTGGTGGCCGACGCGCGTTTCAACTACCTGCAATCCATGCGGCAGGCGGTGGCGGTGGCGGTGTACCCGCTGCAGCAGCTCTCCTCGCTGCCGAGCCGAGCGTTCGGCTGGATCGGCGAGGTCGCGGTGAGCCACAGCCATCTGCGCCAGGAGAACGAGCAGCTGCGGCAGCAGGGGCTGCTGGATGCGGCCGCGTTGCAGAACCAGCGCGCCCTGGCCGCGGAGAACGAGCACTTGCGCCAGCTGCTCGCGATGCGCGGTCGCGTGCCGCGCGAGCTGATCGCCGCCGAGATCCTGTCGGCGCCGCGCGATCCCTTCACCCGGCGGGTGGTGGTGGACAAGGGCAGCCAGCACGGCGTGCGCGCGGGAGCGGCGGTGGTGGATCGCGTGGGCGTGGTGGGGCAGGTCACGCGCGTCTTCCCGTGGCTATCCGAGATCACCCTGATCACCGACAAGGAGCAAGCGGTGCCGATCCAGGTGCTGCGCAGCGGGCTGCGCGGGGTCACCTTCGGCATCGGCGACGACGGCGCGCTGGAACTGCGCTTCATGCCGGTCAACGCCGACATCCAGAACGACGACGTGCTGGTGACCTCGGGTATCGACGGCACCTATCCGGCGGGCCTGCCGGTGGCGGTGGTGTCCAAGATCGAGCGCAATACGGCCTACGCTTTCGCCCGCATCACCTGCGTGCCGGCCGCCGGGGTCAACAGCTACAGCCAGCTGCTGATCGTGGGCATGGAGCCGCCGCGGCAGCCGGATCGCCCGGCGGCGGCGGGCGGTTCCGTTGGATCCGCGCGCAAGGCCAGCCCATGATGCGGCTGCAAGAGCTGGAAGCCGAGCGCGCGCAGACCGCCGAGATCCTGCGCCCGGTGCGCGGCCGGTATATCGCCGGAACTCTGCTGGTGGCGCTGCTGTTCAATCTGCTGTCGCTGCCGGATTTCCTGCACACCTTGCGTCCCGACTTCGTCGGCCTGACGCTGATCTACTGGGTGGTATACCACCCGCGCCGGGTCGGGTTCTTCCCGGCATGGCTGATGGGGCTGGCGATGGACGTGGTCGACGGCAGCCTGTTCGGGCAGCACGCGCTGGCGTATGCCGCGCTCATGTACCTGGCGATCCTGCTGCACCGGCGCATCGTCATGTTCGGTATGCGCCAGCAGGTGCTGCACGTGCTGGCGATCCTGGCGGGCTCCCAGACGGTGATGCTGCTGGTGCGGCTCACCGCCGGTTCCGACTTCCCCGGGCTGCTGTACTTCGCGCCCAGCATCGTCGGCGCCATCCTGTGGCCGGGCATGTTCAACTTGATCCGTCTGCCGCTGCGGCCGCGTGCGGATCCGGACGCCGTGTGAAGCTGTTCCGCCGTTTCTCCGCACGCAAGGAAACCGCACCGATCGTGCTGGGCGGGGCGCGCCGCGCCGAGCTGCGCGACCATCAGAAGGACCTGCACAACTTCCAGCTGCGGCTGGCGGTGTCCGCGGCGCTGGTGCTCGCCGGCTTCTGCGTCCTGCTGGTGCGGCTGTTCTACCTGCAGGTGCTGCAGCACGACTACTATCACACGCTGGCCGAGAACAACCGCATCTCGATCGTCCCGATCATCCCCAACCGCGGGCTGATTCTGGACCGCAACGGGGCCGTGCTGGCGCACAACTATGCCGCCTACACGCTCGAGATCACGCCCAGCAAGGTCGCCGACCTGGATGGCCTGATCAACGAGCTGGCGCAGCTGGTGGAGGTGGCGCCGCGCGACCGCAAGCGCTTTCGCAAACTCCTCGACGAAGGGCACGACTTCGCCAGCCTGCCGATCCGCACGCGGCTCAACGACGAGGAGGTGGCGCGCTTCGCCGCCAACAAGTACCGCTTTCAGGGCGTGGACATCCGCGCCCGGTTGTTCCGGCATTACCCCAACGGCGAGATCGGGTCGCACGTGCTGGGCTACATCGGGCGGCTCACCAAGGCAGACGTGGAGCGGCTGGAGGGCGAGGGCGTCGCCGCCAACTACACCGGGTCGGATTTCATCGGTAAGGCCGGTCTGGAGGGCCGCTACGAGCGCCAGTTGCACGGCACTACCGGCTTCGAAGAGGTCGAGACCGACGCCGGCGGCCGCGCAGTGCGCACGCTGCGCAGCACCCTGCCGGTGTCGGGCAACAACCTGATGCTGTCGCTCGACGCCCGGCTGCAGGACGTCGCCGAGCGCGTGTTCGGCGAGCGGCGTGGCGCCCTGATCGCCATCGAACCGGCCACCGGCGGGGTGCTGGCGCTGGTGAGCAAGCCCGGCTTCGACCCCAACCTGTTTGTCGACGGCATCGATCCGCAGAACTGGGAGCAGCTGCAGAACTCCCCCGATCACCCGCTCAACAACCGCGCTCTGCAGGGTGTGTACCCGCCCGGTTCCACGTTCAAGCCGTTCATGGCGATCGCGGCCCTCGAGCTGAGGAAGCGTAGTCCGCATTACACGATCGCCGATCCCGGCTATTTCACTCTGGGCGGCGCGCACCGCTGGCGCGACTGGAAGTACGGGGGCCACGGCATGGTGGATCTGCACAAGTCGGTGGTGGTGTCCTGCGACACCTATTACTACGGCCTGGCGCACGAGCTGGGCATCGACAGCATCCACCAGTTCGTCGGCCAGTTCGGTTTCGGCAAGCGCACCGGCATCGACATCGACGGCGAGGCGGGTGGGCTGCTGCCCTCGCAGGAATGGAAGATGCGGCGCTTCAAGCAGAAGTGGTTTCCGGGCGATACCATCTCGGTGGGCATCGGCCAGGGTTACAATCTGGCCACGCCGATGCAGCTGGCGCACGCCACCTCGGTGCTCGCCAACCGCGGCGTCATCTTCCGCCCACATGTCGTGCGCCAGATCCAGAACAGCGTGACCAACGCGCTCACCAGCATCGAAGTGGAGCCAGTGGGCAAGATCGCGCTCAACCCGGCGAACCTGGAGCGCGTGACCAACGCCATGGTGGACGTGATGCGTCCCGGCGGCACTGCCGCCTGGGCCGGCTCCGGCGCCGAGTACCGCATCGCCGGCAAGACCGGGACGGCGCAGGTGATCGGGCTGAAGCAGCACGAAAGGTACGACGAGCGGCGCATCGCCGAGCGTCACCGCGATCACGCCCTGTTCATCGCGTACGCGCCCGGCGAGGCGCCCACCATCGCGCTCGCTGTGCTGGTGGAGAACGGCGGGCACGGTGCCTCCACCGCCGCGCCCATCGCGCGCAAGGTGTTCGACTTCTACCTGCTGGGCAAGGAGCCGCCGATGCAGGCGGAGCCGCCGCCGCCGGAGGGCGACGAATGATCAACCGGCTGCTGGTCTATCTGGGCCGGCACGTGGACAGCTATCTGCTCGCTGCCGTCGGCGCGCTGCTGGTGGTCGGGCTGATCACCTTGTACAGCGCCTCGGGCGAGAGCTTCGCCCGCCTGGGCAATCAGCTGATCAACATCATCGTGGCGCTCGCCCTGATGTGGCTGGCGGCCAACATCCCGCCGCACTACCTGCAGCGGCTGGCAATGCCCGTGTACGCGGTCGGCCTGCTGTTGCTGGTGGCGGTGGCGCTGTTCGGCGAGATCACCAACGGCGCTCGGCGCTGGCTCGACCTGGGCATCACCCGCATCCAGCCTTCCGAGCTGATGAAGATCGCGGTGCCGATGGCCCTGGCGTGGTACTTCGACCGCTACGAGGCGATCCTCAAGCTGCGCGATTACCTGATCGCGGCGCTGATGATGGCGGTGCCCGTGCTGCTGGTGGTCAAGCAGCCGGACCTGGGCACCGCGCTGCTGATCTGCGCGGCCGGCTTCTTCGTGATCTTCCTAGCCGGGCTCAGCTGGCGCATCCTGATCGGACTGACCGCCGGGGCCACGGCCTGCCTGCCCGTGATGTGGTCGATGCTGCACGACTATCAGAAACAGCGCGTGCTGACGCTGCTGGATCCGGGCCAGGACCCGCTCGGCGCCGGCTATCACACCATCCAGGCCGCCATCGCGCTTGGGTCGGGCGGGTTCTTCGGCAAGGGCTGGTTGAACGGCACGCAGGCGCACCTCGACTTCCTGCCCGAGCGCAGCACCGATTTCATCTTCGCGGTGTTCTCCGAGGAGTTCGGCCTGTTCGGCAACCTGATCCTGGTCACGTTGTTCCTGTTCGTGATCGGGCGCGGCATGTTCATCACCTTCAACGCCTCCACCTTGTTCGAACGGCTAACCGCCGGGGCGATCACGCTGACGTTCTTCACCTACGTGGCGGTGAACATGGGGATGGTGAGCGGCGTGCTGCCGGTGGTTGGGGTGCCCTTGCCGCTGATCAGCTACGGCGGCACCTCGCTGGTGAGCCTGCTGTTCGGCGTGGGCATCCTGATGAGCATCCATACGCACAAACGGCTGGTCAGGACATGAGGCGCGAGACCGTGCGCGGCGCCTCGGCCGTCGCGGCGGCAGCGGTTGCGCTGCTGCTGAGCGCATGCGGCGGCGCTCCCCACCGTCCGGAACGTGCCGAACCGCCGCGCAAGCCAGGCGGTTACTACCTCGACGACGGGCCGCACGCAAATCCACCGGCGGACCTCGACCGGGTGCCCGATGCGCAGCCGCGCTGGGAGCCGATCAAGGCCTCCACCGCGCGCCCGTACACCGCGCTGGGCCGCAGCTACACGCCGATGACGGTGCTCGCCCCGTACAGCGAGACCGGCATGGCCTCGTGGTACGGCAAGCGCTACCACGGGCAGCCGACCGCATCGGGCGAGACCTACGACATGTACGGCATGACCGCTGCGCATCCCACGCTGCCGATTCCCAGCTACACGCGCGTGACGCATGTAGCGAGCGGCAAGACGGTGGTGGTGCGCATCAACGACCGCGGGCCGTTCCACGCCGATAGGCTGATCGACCTGTCGTACACGGCGGCCTACCGGCTCGGCATACTGAGCGAGGGCAGCGCGCTGGTGCGGGTGCAGAGCATTCTCCCCGAGGACATGCAGCCGGTCGCCGCCAGGGCGTCGCCACCGACGACGCCAGCGCCGCCGGTGGACGGTGTGGACGGCGTAGACAGCGCGGGCAGTGCGCCGGCGCGCGTGCAGACCGCTCCGGCCCAGGGCGTGTATCTGCAGCTCGGCGCGTTTGCCTCGGTGGACAATGCGCAGGCCTTTCTGCGGCGCATGGGCACCGAGCTGTCCTGGCTCACCCCAATCGGCGGCATTCATCACGACGGCCGCCTGTACCGGGTGCAGGCCGGCCCCTACGCCACGCGCGACGAGGCGCTGGATGCCGCGGGCCGCATCGACCGCACGCTCGATCTGAAGCCGCTCATCGTCACCCGCTGACTCGCGAGAACTCCGCCATGCACACGTTGATCTGCGGCTCCATCGCCTACGACACCATCATGGTGTTCCGCGACCGCTTCAAGAACCACATCCTGCCCGACCAGATCCACATCCTGAACGTGGCGTTCCTGGTGCCGGACATGCGCCGCGAGTTCGGTGGCTGCGCCGGCAACATCGCCTACAACCTGCGCATGCTCGGCGGCAGCCCGCTGATCATGGCCACCGTCGGCGAAGACTTCCAGCCCTATGCCTACCGCCTCGAGCGCCTGGGGCTGGCGCAGACGCACGTGCGCCAGGTGAAGGACAGCTACACCGCGCAGGCCTTCATCACCACCGACCTCGACGACAATCAGCTCACCGCCTTCCACCCGGGCGCGATGAACTTTTCGCACCAGAACAAGGTGAGCGATGCGCGCGATGTGAGCCTGGGCATCGTCGCCCCGGACGGCCGCGAAGGCATGCTCAGCCATGCGCGCGAGTTCAGCGAAGCCGGCATTGCGTTCATCTTCGATCCGGGACAGGGCCTGCCCATGTTCAGCGGCGAGGAGCTGCTTGCCATGGTGCGCCAGTCGACCTGCGTGGCGGTCAACGGCTACGAGGGTCGGCTTCTGCAGGAGCGCATCGGCATGCCCTTGGAGAAGCTGGCCGGCGAAGTAAAGGCGCTGGTGGTGACGCAGGGCGCGGAAGGCTCGACCATCTACACCGGCGGCCAGGCGCTGCGCATTCCGAGCGTGCCGCCGGCGCGCGTGGTCGATCCCACCGGCTGCGGCGACGCTTACCGTGCCGGGCTGCTGTACGGCATGGCGCAGGGCTACGACTGGCCCACCACCGGCCGCCTCGCCTCGCTGCTGGGTTCGATCAAGGTCGCCAGCCGCGGCGCGCAAAACCACCAACTGTCTCGCGACGAAATCGGCGCGCGTTACCGCACCGCCTTCGGCAGCAGCCTCTGGTAAGCCGGCTGGTCGGCAAGCAGGTCCGCGCGACGGTGCGAGAAATGCGGGCCAGTGCCCCACCCGCGGCCGCCAGCCATGTGGTCCAGGCCTGGCGCCTGCTGCGGCTGATCGCACATCTGGTGCGCGGACTGGCCACTGAGGCCCTGGTGTTTCCGTTCGTCGGCAGCCAACGCGAGCTCGCGATCATCCGCCGCTGGTCGCGCGGCCTGCTGCGCGTGCTCAACGTGAAGCTGCATGTATCGGGCACGCCGCCCGGCGGCCGCGCGCCCACGTTGCTCGTGACCAACCACGTATCATGGCTCGACATCTGGGTGATCCACGCCGTGTGCCCGGTGCGCTTCGTTGCCAAATCGGATGTGCGCCGCTGGCCGGTGCTCGGCTGGCTGGTGGCGCGCTCCGGCACCATCTTCATCGAGCGCACGCGGCGCCACGATACCGGGCGCACCAACCGCCGCATCGTCGAGGTGCTGTCCCGGGGCGAGCGCGTGGGGGTGTTCCCGGAGGGCACCACCACCGACGGCACGCATCTGCGCCCGTTCCACGCCTCGCTGTTTCAGCCCGCCCTGGGGGCGGGCGCGCGCATCGTGAACGCCGCGATCCGCTATCCGTTGCCCAACGGGGCGCCGAACCCGGACGTGGCCTACACCGGCGAGCGCTCGCTGCTCGCCTCGCTGCGCCTCATCCTGGCCCAGCCCAGGCTGCGCGCAGAGCTGATCTTCTGCGGCGTGATCGAGCCCGTCGGCAAGACGCGGCGCGACCTGGCGCGCGAGTCGCACCGACTCATCGCGCACGCCCTGGGGCTTTCGCGTCCCGGCAGCGAACCTGAAACAGCCGACGGTCCTCCAGACGCAGAGCCGTGAGGCGCCGCCCCCACAGGCAGCCGGTATCCAGCCCGAACAGATCGGGGCGCTTGATCAACCCCAGCGCCGACCAGTGGCCGAAGATCAGCGGTGTGTCCCGGCTGCGGCGCTCGGGCACGTCGAACCACGGCAGATAGCCCGCGGGCAGCTGCTTCGGCCGGCCCTTGTGCGCGAATTCCATCTCGCCCTCGACGGTGCACAGGCGCATCCGCGTCATGGCGTTGACGATCACGCGCAGCCGGTCGTGGCCGGCGAGCGCATCGCTCCAGCGCTCCGGATGGTTGCCGTACATGCGCGCCAGGAAGCTGCGATAGGTCGGCGCGCGCAGCGCCGCCTCCACCTCCGCCGCCAGCTCCAGTGCGCGGCTCACGCTCCAGGCGGGGAGCAGCCCGGCGTGCACCATCGCCCAGCCGTCCTCGAAGTGCATCAGCGGGCACTGGCGCAGCCAGTCCAGCAGCGCGTCGCGGTCCGGCGCGTCGAGGACCTGCTGCAGCGTGTCCTCGCGCTTGAGCTTCTCGTAGCCTTCGGCCACCGCCAGCAGGTGCAGATCGTGGTTTCCCAGCACGACCAGCGACGCCTCGCCGAGGCTTTGCACGAAGCGCAGCGTGGCGAGCGAATCGGGCCCACGGTTCACCAGGTCGCCGACCAGCCATAAGCGGTCGCCGCGCGCATCGAAGCCGACCTCGTCGAGCAGGCGTTGCAGCGGCTCGAAGCAGCCCTGGATGTCGCCGATCGCGTAGGTGGCCATGCGGACAAGAAAGGCGCGAGCCGCAGAGCCGGGTTGATCCGCTCCTGGCGCGGACTATCTGGCCTTGGCGGCGAGATAGTCCACCGCCGCTTTCACCTCCGCGTCGGACAGGCTCGGGTTGCCGCCCTTGGCCGGCATGGCGCGAAAGCCCTTGATCGCGTGCTCATAGAGAGTGACCTTGCCTTGCGCGATCCGCGGCTGCCAGGCGGTCTTGTCGCCGGTTCGCGGTGCCCCGGCGAGCCCCGTCGCATGACACATGGCGCAGGCCTGTTGGTGGACTTCTTCACCTGAACGAGCCGCGGCTGCGGGCGCCGTCGTCGCCGCCGGCGCGGGCGTCTGAACGGCCACCGGGGGCACGGTTGGCGCCGCGGCAACTGCGGACGACTCCACGACAGGTGCGGGCGTCGGCGGCGGCTCGGCCGCACCGCCCGGCGTCAGGTTCAGCTCGCCCACCGGCTTGATGCGGGCGGCGATCGCCTCTTCCGACATGTCCGGCGCACCGGCATCGACCTGCATGCCGCCGGTGACGATCTGCACCAGCGAGACGATCAACAACACCGGCACGACGAAGGCGAGCGCCGCCAGGACCGCCAGCTGCTTCCAGTTCTTGATCGGCGAGGCATGCTCGTGGACGTGGACTTCGCTCATGACGGTTCTTGCCCGGCGCTCGAAAAGGCCCGAATTATACGGCCTTGCCCGCCGCTCACCAACGCCGGCCGTGGACGCGGCCGGGGCACAGTCGGTATCATCTGCGGTCCGCCGCGCGCCCGTAGCTCAGTGGATAGAGTACTGGCCTCCGAAGCCAGGGGTCGTGGGTTCGAATCCCGCCGGGCGCGCCATCCGGTTTCCGCAGGCGAGCAGCGATGCAAGCTTTCTTTCTCGGCGCCATGAAGCGACTACCAGTGTGGATGTTCGCGCTTGCGACGTGGAGCGCCGCGGGCGCAGCGTTCGCCTGGGTCTACCCGGAGCATCGGGATATCGCGCTGCTGGCCGTGCGCGACCTCGACGCGCCGCGTCGCGCGGTGTTCGACGCCTTGTGGAGTGAGGCCCGCATCGCGCAGGAGAAGCGGCTGTGCGAGCAGGGAGCCGACGCCGCGCAGGGCCTCGCGCCTGAGTGCATCGACTGGGCCGCCCTGTCCGCGATCGCTGGCGACCATTCGTGCTCGAGCCAGGAAATGACCGCTACCGTGCTCGAATCGAACTGGATCCTCCCGGTCGCGGACGTCGCGGCGCAGCTCAAGCTGGACCTGTCGAAGATCGACGTGCTCCCGCCCGTCAGCCAGGCCCCCGGAAGCGAGGATCTGGTTACGGACTTGCGGCGGCGCGTACAGGGCGAAGCAGCGCGCGCAGCGCGGATCAACGCGCTGCGTACCTCCGACAATCGGCTGCAGCACGCCGATCCCAAGTTGGCGACCCGCGCCGCCTCCAACAACGCGCATTTCCTTCTCCCTCGAGCGACCACGGGCATGTCCGGGAAGGAATACGCGCAGCTCGTGCTGAAGGCGGGATCCGAGACCAGCGCGCTGGGGGTCTACACCTGGTATCACCTGAGCGCGCTGCAGAAGGCGACGCGGCTCGCCAGCGAGCGCGAGCAGCTTGCCCCCGAGGAGCGCCAGGCGCTCGCGCGCGCCATGCTGTTCGACGAAGCCTTCGCGCTGCACTTTCTCGAGGATGTGTTCGCGGCGGGGCACGTAGCCGGGACCTGGGGCGATGCTTCGCAGCGCAAGGGCACGCACGACTTCTACAACGAAGCCGGGCTCGAGGTGTTTCTGTGGAAGGGCGACGGCGCCTCGTTGGTGCTGATGGGAGACGCGCACATGCGTCCCGAGGACGCGGAGCGCGCCTCGGCTGCGGTCCGCACGAGCCTGGAGCAATTGCTCGACACGGCCGCGGGTGAGCCGCGCGCCGCCAATCTGCCCTACCTGCGCGACGTGCCCGGCGAACCCGACAGCTTCGACGTATGCAAGAACAACAACCTCGTGCAGCGGCCGGAGGCTCCTCTGGCGCCGGAAGGGTATCGAGACGTCTATGCAGCCGATCTGGCCGAAGTCTTGAGGCCGACGCCGATCCCCGGCTTGGGGCCGGGGCTCGGGGCCATGCCGCGGTTTCGCAGCGAGGTGGGACCGTTCGTCGGATTGGCCGGCGTGCTCGACGGCCGATGGGTGGACGACGCGTTCACCGTGTCCGACGGTAGCGGCCTGATCGGCGGGGTCGAGTTGTCGGCCCGTGTCGGCCTCGGGCTCGAGGGGGTGATGGGCGACGCAGGGGACGGCTTGGTGTTTTTCGGCCTCGGACTGCGCGGCGACGCTTCATCGACCAACTCGCTCGACGACTCCGCGGCGGCCGCGGCGGGCGGAAACCTCACCGCCGCCATCCCCTCGCGCACCGGCATCGCCACGCGGTTGCGCATGCCCTTTTACCTGATACCGGGCGATCTGGTGTTGTTCTTCCCGGTGTACTTCATCGCGCCCGAACGGTACACGGGCATGGCAGTCACGGCGGCGAACGGCGGGTTGATCCCCTGGCAGTCGGGCTGGGCGACCAGGATCGGGCGCTTCCAGTTCGTCCTCGGTCGGGAGCTGGGCGTCACCTTCTACGGCTACATCGGCGAGGACCGCGTTATCGCGCCCAGCGCCACCCCGGGCGGATCCGTCCGGTTGGTCGACTACAAGTCGACTCTGTTCGATCTGCCGATCCTCGAGTACCGGCCCTATCGCTCGTTTGCTAGCGAGCAAAGCTCGACCATCCTGTTTCAACTGTTCGCCTCCGCCGACGTGCCGCATTCGGCGGAGACGGCGGCGCCGGCGGGCGCTCCGACGCCCGATCTCAAGACCGTCTGGTCCGTCGGGCTCCGGCTCGTGTTCGACTGGCGCTATTACCCGTAAGCGCGGTCACCTCTCGTTGCGCTGCGGGCTTCCGCAGGCGCCATCTTTGGGCATGTGGATTGCATCGCGGGTTCTGTCCGGCACCTCCGCAGACCCGTGCGCCTTTCACTATTCGTATTGCTGCTCGTTTTGGGTGTGCCCAACACCGCGTCCGGCGAGAACCTCGCCGATGCGGAAGTGGTGCGCGCATTGAAGCAGGCGCTGCTGCAAGGCAGCGCGCGCGCCGTCGCGCAACTTGGCCGCCCGGGCGGGTTTCTCGCCAACGCGCGCTTTCGCATCCCGCTGCCGGACAGCGTGCAGCGCGCCGACGCGCTGGCGCGCAGGCTGGGGCTCGCGCGCTATTCCGACCAGGTGATCCAGGCGATGAACCGTGCCGCCGAACAGGCGGTACCGGAAGCGCTGCCCCTGCTGCGCGCCGCGGTCGCGAGAATGACGCTGGAGGATGCCCACGGCATCCTCACCGGGAGCGACGACGCGGCGACGCGCTACTTCCGCAGCCACACCGAGGCCGCGCTCAGCGCGCGCTTCCTGCCCATCGTCGCGCAAGCCACGCGGCGTGCGCGGCTTGCCGACGCGTACAATCAGTATGCGCGCCGCGGTGTGGGTTACGGCTTGGTCCGCGAGGAAGAGGCCGATCTGGATGCATACATCACGCGGAAGGCGCTCGACGCGCTCTACGTCAGCATCGCGGAGGAGGAGCGCGCCATCCGGCGCGATCCGCTCGGCCAGACCGCGGCGGTGATGAGAAAGGTGTTCGGCTCGTTGCTGCAGTGACCCGCGGACGCGCGCGCGAATCCCGCACAATGCGCGCGTGCAAGACGTAGTCACGCTCCCGACTCTGTTCCTGAGCAGCTTCCTGGCCGCCACCCTGTTGCCCGGCGGCTCGGAGGTGGTGCTGCTCGCCGTGATCGCGCGCGACCCCGCGCTGCTGTGGCCCGCGCTCGGCTGGGCCACGCTGGGCAACACTCTCGGCGGGTTCAGCTCCTATCTCCTGGGGCGGCTGCTGCCGCAGCGCGGGGAGCCGCCGCCCGCAGCCGCGGCGCGCAAGGCGCTGCATTGGCTGCGGCGCTTCGGCGCTCCCGCGCTGCTCCTGTCGTGGGCGCCGGTGGTGGGCGATGCGCTGTGCGTGGCGGCGGGTTGGCTGCGGGTGAACGCGCTCGCCGTGCTCCTGTTCCTGGCCGTGGGCAAGTTCTTCCGGTACTGGGCCGTGAGCCAGGCGGCGCTGCTCTGACGCGCCCTCATGCTGCACTGCGGTGGTGTATCATCGCTCTTGCAGTTCTGTTCGTCTCTTCAATGCCTTACGCGCATGACCGGCCGCCTTCGAGAGATCCCCTACAACTACACCTCGTTCTCCGATCGGGAGATCGTGATCCGCATCCTGGGTGCTCGCGCCTGGGCGCTGCTCGACGAGCTGCGCAGCCAGCGCCGCACCGGCCGCTCGGCGCGCATGCTGTACGAGGTGCTGGGGGACATCTGGGCGGTGGACCGCAACCCGTATCTGCAGGACGACCTGCTCGCCAACCGCGACCGCCTCGACGCGTTGATCCAGGCGATGCGCCACCGGCTGCGCGAGATCGAGGCGCGGCGGCTCAACCCGGACGACAGCGTGACCGAACTGCTGGCGGCGGCGGCCCGCGCGGTGGACAACTTCGCCGCCGAGTTCGAGCGCATGCGCGAGCTACGCCGGCGGGCCCTGCGGCGGCTGGCGCGCGCGACGCGCCGGGACAACCTCCGCTTCGACGGCTTCGCGCGCGTCGCCCACGTCACCGACGCCACCGACTGGCGCGTGGAGTACCCGTTCGTGGTGATCTGCCCGGACAGCGAGGCCGAGGTCGCCGAAGCGGTGCGTGCCTGCATCGAGCTGGGCCTCACCGTCATTCCGCGTGGGGGCGGCACCGGCTACACCGGCGGCGCGGTGCCGTTGACGCGGCTGTCGGCGGTGATCAACACGGAGAAGCTCGATCGCCTAGGCGAGGTCGAGCGGATTCCGCTGCCGGGTGCGCAGCGCAGCGCCGACACGATCCACTGCGGCGCCGGCGTGGTGACGCGCCGCGCGATGGACGCGGCCGAGGCGAACGGCCTGGTGTTCGCCGTGGACCCCACCTCGGCGGATGCCTCCTGCATCGGCGGCAACATCGCCATGAACGCGGGCGGCAAGAAGGCGGTGCTGTGGGGCACCGCGCTCGACAACCTGGTGAGCTGGCGGATGGTGGACGCGAGCGGGCACTTCGTCGAGATCACGCGCCTGGATCACAATCTGGGCAAGATCCACGACGCCGCCGTGGCGCGCTTCGCGATCCAGCGCATGCGCCGGGACGGCACGACGCCCGATGGTGCGCCACATGTCCTCGACATCCCCGGACAGCGCTTTCGCAAGGTCGGGTTGGGTAAGGACGTCACCGACAAGTTCCTCGCCGGGCTGCCGGGTGTGCAGAAGGAAGGCTGCGACGGCATCGTCACTTCGGCGCGTTTCATCCTGCACCGGATGCCGGCGCACGTGCGCACTGTGTGCCTGGAGTTCTTCGGCCCGGTGCGCGAAGCGGTGCCCTCGATCGTCGAGATCAAGCGCCATCTTGACGGGCATCCGCGCGCGGTGCTGGCCGGGCTGGAGCATCTCGACGAGCGCTACGTGAAGGCGGTGGGCTACGCCGCCAAGGCCAAGCGCGGTGCGCGCCCGAAGATGGTGCTGCTGGCGGACATCGTCAGCGACGACGAGACCGCAGCGGGGGAAGCCGCCTCCCAGGTGGTGCGCATCGCCAACCTGCGCGGCGCGGAGGGCTTCGTCGCGGTGAGCACCGAGGCGCGGCGCCGCTTCTGGCTGGACCGCGCGCGCACCGCGGCCATCGCACGGCACACCAACGCCTTCAAGATCAACGAGGACGTGGTGATCCCGCTGGAGCGCCTCGGCGACTACTCCGACGGCATCGAGCGCATCAACATCGAGCTGTCCTTGCGCAACAAGATCGTCTTGATGCAGGCGCTCGAGGAGTTTTTCTGCGGCGAACTGCCGGTGCACCAGGAGGCCGACAAGCTCGCGCCGCAGGAGCTGCTCGGCGATCGCGTTGAACAAGCGCTGGGGTTGGTGCGAGCGACGCGCGCGCGCTGGCAGGGGCTGCTCGATCACCTGGACGCGCCTGCCGCAAGGTTGTTCGAGGCGTCGACGCCTGCCGCGCGCGTGTTCGACGTGCTCCAGGACGGCAGCGTGCGCGTGAGCTGGAAGAAGGAGGTGCGCGAGCCGCTGCTGGAGCTGTTCGCGGGCCGTGCATTCGAGCCGGTGTGCCGCGAGCTCGATGCGCTGCACCGCCGCGTGCTGAAGAGCCGGGTGTTCGTGGCGCTGCACATGCACGCCGGCGACGGCAACGTGCACACCAACATTCCGGTCAACTCCGACGACTACGCCATGCTACAGGAGGCGAACCGCGTCGTGGCCCGCATCATGCGCCTGGCCAAGTCGCTGGGCGGCGTGATCTCCGGCGAGCACGGCATCGGCATCACCAAGCTCGACTACCTCGAGCCGCAGGAGATCGCGGCCTTTGCCGCCTACAAGCGGCGTGTGGATCCCGAGGGGCGTTTCAACCGCGGCAAGCTGTTGCCGGGCGCCAACCTGGAGGCGGCCTACACGCCGAGCTTCAGCCTGCTCGAGCAGGAGAGCCTGATCCTGGAGCAGAGCGACATCGGAGCGATTTCCGATTCCATCAAGGACTGCCTGCGCTGCGGCAAGTGCAAGCCGGTGTGCAGCACGCACGTGCCGCGCGCCAACCTGCTGTACAGCCCGCGCGACAAGATCCTCGCCGCGAGCCTGCTGATCGAGGCGTTCCTGTACGAGGAGCAGACCCGCCGCGGCATCTCGCTGCGCCACTTCGACGAGTTCGGCGACGTGGCCGATCACTGCACCGTGTGTCACAAGTGCGCGCGCCCCTGTCCGGTGGACATCGACTTCGGCGACGTGTCCATCGCCATGCGCAACATGCTGCGCAACGCCGGCCGGAAGAAGTTCAACCCCGGCACCGCCGCCTCGATGCTGTTTCTCAACGCCACCGATCCGCGCACCGTCAAGCTGACGCGCAAGCTGATGATCGACTGGGGTTACCGCGCCCAGCGCGCGGCCCACGGCGTGGCGCGCCGCTTGGGCCTGCTGCAGGCGCAGCTCGAGCGCCCCCCAGCCACGCACGGCAAGCCCGCGCTGCGGGCGCAGGTGATCCACTTCATCAACAAGCCGATGCCAGGGGGGCTGCCGAAGAGAACCTCGCGCGCGCTGCTCGATATCGAGGACCGCTCCATCGTGCCTGTGATCCGCAATCCGCGCCTGGCGGCGGAGGAAGCCGAGGCGGTGTTCTATTTTCCGGGCTGCGGTTCGGAGCGCCTGTTCGGCCAGGTGGGCCTGGCCACGCAGGCGATGCTGTTCGACATCGGCGCCATCACCGTGCTGCCGCCGGGGTATCTGTGCTGCGGCTACCCGCAGACCTCGGCGGGCGAGGCCGAAAAGGGCCGTAAGATCATCACCGACAACCGGGTGCTGCTTCACCGCGTTGCGAACACGCTGAACTACCTGGACATCAGGACGGTCATCGTGTCCTGCGGCACCTGCCACGATCAGCTGCAGCACTACGAGTTCGACAAGATCTTTCCAGGCAGCCGGCTGCTCGACATCCACGAATACCTGCTGGAGAAGGGCGTCAAGCTCGACGGCCTGGGCGGCGTGCGCTACATGTATCACGACCCCTGCCATACGCCGATGAAGACGTACCGACCCGGCGAAGTGGTGAACCGACTGATGGGCCAGGAGGTGAAGCTCAACGAGCGCTGCTGCGGAGAATCCGGCACGCTGGCGGTGACCCGGCCGGACATCTCCACTCAGGTGCGCTTCCGCAAGCAGGAGGAGATGCAGCAGGGGGCCGCAGCGCTGCGCGCCGCAGGCCATCGCGGCGCGATCAAGGTGCTCACCTCCTGCCCCTCCTGCCTGCAGGGTCTGGCGCGCTACGACCAGGACAGCGGCACCAGTGCCGAATACATCGTGGTCGAGATGGCCCGCCACCTGCTCGGGCCGGACTGGATGAAGCAGTACATCGAGGCCGCCAACCATGGCGGCATCGAGCGCGTGCTGTTGTGAGGAGGCGGGCGTGAGAGGCTGCGACTTGTGCGAGAACGCCGGCGGCGAAGTACTGTGGGAAGACGACTGCTGCCGGGCGGTGTGGGCTTACCAGCCCGACCATCCGGGCTTCTGCCGCGTGATCTGGGACCGCCACGTGCAGGAGATGGCCGATCTCGAGTCGGCCGAGCGCGAGCGCATCATGCGCGTGGTGTTCGCCCTCGAGCAGGCGCTGATCGCCGTGCTGCAGCCGGACAAGATGAACCTCGCCAGCTTGGGCAACGCCGTCCCGCACATCCACTGGCACGTGATTCCGCGCTTCCGCGACGATCCGCACTTCCCGAACCCGGTCTGGGGCGAGAAGCTGCGCGAGACCGTGCGGCCCCTGCCCGCCGACTTCGCGATGCACATGCGCCGGGCGCTGGATCAGGCGCTCAAGCCGCGCGGGCTGCGACGCGGCTAGCCTTTCTCCTCCACCTTGCGGAGCGAGGATGCCGCGAGGCCGCTAGGCGGCTTCCGGCCGCAGCTTCGCCGGCGCGGGCATGCTGCGCGCAGCGGGAAACACCGCGGTGAAGGTGCTGCCGCGCCCCGGATCGCTCTCGATCTCCAGGCGCGCCTGGTGGCGCGACAGCACGTGCTTGACGATCGCCAAGCCCAGGCCGGTGCCGCCGGTGCTGCGCGAGCGGCTGCGGTCCACCCGATAGAAGCGCTCGGTGAGGCGCGGGATATGCTGCGGCTCGATGCCGATGCCGGTGTCGCGCACCTGGAACGCCGGTTCGCCCTCGCGCGCCATCCAGCGGATCTCGATCTCGCCGCCGTCGGGCGTGTAGCGCACGGCGTTGCTGATCAGGTTGCCGAACGCGCTGCGCAGCTCCTCGGCGCTGCCTTTCACCCCGTGCGGGCTGTCCAGGCGCAGCGCGATGCGATGACGCTTGGCCGACAGCGCCTGGGCCTCGCGATACAGGGTCTGGGCGAGCCCGGGCACGTCCACGTATTCTTCGCGCGGCGGGTTGTGCGCGCTTTCCAGGCGCGACAGCGTCAGCAGGTCCTCCACCAGCTGGTTCATGCGCACCGTCTGCTCGGTCATCAGCTCCAGCGAGCGGCGCAGCATCTCGGGGTCGGGCCGGGCCGTGTCGTTGAGCGTCTCGAGGAACCCGTTGAGCACGGTGAGCGGCGTGCGCAGCTCGTGGGAGACGTTGGCGACGAAATCGCGACGCGTGGTCTCCAGGCGCTCCCAGCGGGTGACGTCGCGCGCCAGCAGCAGCTTCTCGCTGCCGCCGTAGGGCACCAGCTGGATCGAGAGCACCAGCTCGGCGCCGCCGCGCGTGGGGCGCAGTAGCAGCGGCTCGGCGAAGCTGCCGGTCTCGAGGTAGCGCACGAACTGCGGATTGCGCATCAAGTAGGTGATCTGCTGGCCGCGGTCGCGCTGGTTGTCGAGGCCGAAATAGGTTTCCGCGCGCGGGTTGCACCACTCGATGCGGTCGGCCTCGTCCAGCACCACCACGCCTTCCGGCAGGGCCGCCCCCGCCTGCTGGAAGCGGCTGAGCGCCGCGGAGAGCCGCGATTCGATGTGCGTCTGCCGGCGCAGCAGGCGCGACAGCCCGGCGAACACCTCTTCCCACGCACCGCTGCCGTCGGGCACCGGTCGCGGCGCCTGGGCCGCCAGCCAGAAGTGCAGGCGCGAGAGATTGATCAGGTGGTGCCCCAGCAGCAGCAGGAGCATGAGGCAGTAGGCCAGCAGCGCTTTCTCGCGCCCCAGCATCGGCCACAGCACCAGCGCGATGAGGGAGATCGTCACCACGCCGAGAACCGGGCGTCCCCACAGCTTGATCACCGGGTGTCCCCCAGGAATGCGGCACGCGCACCGGCGCACCGGCGCCGGCGATTATCCCAAAAAAACCGCACCGGCCCCGGAGGTCAGCTGCTGGAGAGCCGGTAGCCGGCCCCGCGCACGGTCTGGATCAGACCGTCGTGGGCGGACGGCTCGAGCGCCTTGCGCAGCCGCCGGATGTGCACGTCCACGGTGCGCTCCTCGACGAACACGTGGTCGCCCCACACTTGGTCGAGCAGCTGAGTGCGCGAATGCACGCGCTCGGGGTGCGTCATCAGGAAGTGCAGCAGGCGAAACTCGGTCGGTCCCAGGTGCACTGGATGGCCGTTGGCGCTGACCCGATGCGTGGCGGGATCCAGGCGCAGCGTGCCCGCCTGCACCACGTCGTCGGTCATCTGCGGCGCGCGACGGCGCAGCACCGCCTTCACCCGTGCGTTCAGCTCGCGCGGCGAGAACGGCTTGGTGATGTAATCGTCGCACCCGGTATCGAGGCCGGCCAGCTTGTCCTGCTCGTCCGCGCGCGCCGTGAGCATGATGATCGGGACGGTCTTGGTGCGCTTGTCCGCACGCAGCCGGCGGGCCAGCTCGATGCCCGACGCGCCCGGGAGCATCCAGTCCAGCAGCACCAGGTCGGGCAGGGCCTCCTGCACCAGGCGCAACGCCTCCTCCGCGCTATCCGCCCGCAATGGCTGGTGGCCTGCCTGCTTGAGGTTGTACGCGATCAACTCCTGGATCGCCGGCTCGTCCTCGACCACCAGCACCGTAGCAGCCATCGCCTTGTCCCCGAATGAGCACCATCTAGCATCGTATGAAAGGAATGTTACCGCTCCATGACGACTTCGTGCGCAGCCTGGTGTCCCACCAGGGGCGCGGGATCGGCCCGGTCCCGTCGGTTACCATCCGCAGGCGTCCTCTGTATCATCTCGTGGCGCCCGTTTTGATCACCCGGGGGTCCCCGCGGACCCCCTCTGGAGCGTCCCAGTGGCAATCGAAGGCGGCAGCGCCCGCGTTCCCAGCGAAATCACCCTGCATCAAGCCTCGCGGCTGCTCGAGATCGCCTTCTCCGACGGCAAGGTGTTCAAGCTCAGCTGCGAGCTGCTGCGCGTGTACTCCCCCTCGGCGGAGGTGCGCGGACATGGCCCCGGACAGGAGGTGCTGCAGACCGGCAAGCGCGACGTGCAGATAACGGCCATCGAGCCGGTGGGCACATACGCCGTGAAGCTGGTGTTCTCCGACGGGCACGACACCGGGCTGTACTCCTGGGACTATCTGTACGAGCTGGGCCGCGATCAAGATGAGCTGTGGCGGCGCTACCTGCGACGGCTGGAGGAGGCGGGCGCGAGCCGCGATCCGGCGGTGCCGGTGCGCCAGTCGGGCGCCGGCGGCAGCGGTTGGAAGAAGCTGTGAGCGAGTCCACGCACTTCGGCTTCCAGGAGGTGCCCGAGGCCGACAAGGCGCGCCGGGTGGCCGGCGTGTTCGACAGCGTGTCCGCGCGCTATGACCTGATGAACGACCTCATGTCGGCCGGACTGCACCGCCTGTGGAAGCGCATCGCGGTGGAGCGCAGCGGGGTGCGGCCTGGGCAGCGGGTCCTCGACGTGGCGGGCGGCACCGGTGACTTGGCCCGCCTGTTTGCACGCCGCGTGGCAGCAGACGGCGAAGTGGTCCTGACCGACATCAACCGCAGCATGCTGGCACGCGGTCGCGACCGGCTGTTGGACGCCGGGCTGGCGCTCCCCCTGGTGCAATGCGACGCCCAGAGCCTGCCCTTTGCGGACTGCGCCTTCGACTGCGTGAGCATCGCCTTCGGGCTGCGCAACGTGACGCGCAAGGAGCGCGCGCTGGCCGAGATGCGGCGCGTGCTGCGCCCGGGCGGGCGCCTGGTGGTGCTGGAATTCTCGCGCCCTTGGGCATGGTTGCGGCCGGCCTACGACGCCTATTCCTTCGGCGTCTTGCCCCGGCTCGGAAAGCTGGTGGTCGGCGACGCGGACAGCTATCGCTATCTGGCCGAGTCGATCCGGATGCACCCCGATCAGGAACAGCTCAGCGCGATGCTGCAGGCCGCCGGGCTGGAACGCGTGGACTGCCTCAATCTGACCGGCGGCGTGGTGGCCCTGCACCGCGGCTTCCGGCTGTGACCCAGTGGCGGTAGCCCCCGACCCTTTCGCGCTCGCCAGGGGGCCCGCTGTGGGCCTGCTGAACCATCTGCTGCGCGGCCAACCCTGGCTGCGCGAGCGGCTGATGCCGTTCGCCGGCCGCAGCGTGCGCCTGGAGGTCCCCCCGCTGGCACTGGTGCTGGCGATAAGCGCCGAAGGAGAGCTGCAGCCATCCGCTGCACCCGTGGCGGACGCCAGTGCCCGGCTGTCCCCGCTGACCGTCATGCGGCTGGCGGCGGGGGAGGAGGGTGCGCGCTCCGGCATCGACGTCAGCGGGGACGCGGCGCTCGCCGCCGCTCTGGCGGGAGTGCTGCGCGAGCTGCGTTGGGACGCCGCCGAGGACTTGAGCCGGTTGGTCGGCGACATCGCGGCACACCGCCTGGTGCGCCTGGGCCAGGGGGTACTGGCCTGGCAGCGTGAGACGCTGTCGAGCCTGCTGGCCGCGACCAGCGAGTATCTGGTGGAAGAGCGGCACGTCCTGCCCGGGCGCGAGGCGGTGGCGAGCTGGGCGCGCGAGGTGGATGCGCTGCGCGACGACGCAGAACGGCTGGGCCAAAGGATCGATCAGCTACAGCGGCGAATCGATCAACTACAGCGGCGAATCGATCAGCCCGAGCGGCGCAGCGATCGGCCGAGCCGCGGGGACTGAGGCCGGCGTGCGCCTGTTCCGGCTGCTGCGCATCCTCAGCGTGGCTCTGCGCTTCGGCCTGGACGAGTTCCTGCTCGGGCACGAACGAGTGCGCGGGCTGCGCACGCTGGCCGACCGCGCGCTGTTCTGGCGCCGCTTCGCTGCCCCGCGCGCGGTGCGCCTGCGCCGCGCGCTGGAAACCCTGGGTCCGATCTTCGTCAAGTTCGGGCAGATGCTCTCCACCCGCCGCGACCTGTTGCCGGTGGACATCGCCGACGAGCTCGCCAAGCTGCAGGACCGGGTGCCGCCGTTCGATTCGCGCCAGGTGCGGCTGCGCATCGAGCAGGTGTACGGCGCGCCGATCGACCAGGTGTTCGCCGAATTCGACCTGACCCCGGTGGCCAGCGCCTCCGTCGCGCAGGTGCATTTCGCCCGGCTTCGCGACGGCACGCCGGCGGCCGTCAAGATCCTCCGGCCCGGAATCGCAACGGTGATCGGCCACGACGTCGCACTGCTCTACAGCGCGGCGGGACTGGTGCAGGCCCTGTGGCGCGAGGGCAAGCGCCTCAAGCCGCGCGAGGTGGTGGCAGAATTCGAGAAGCACCTCTACGACGAGCTGGATCTGATGCGCGAAGCCGGCAACGCCAGCCAGCTGCGCCGCAACTTCGCCGGTTCGCCGCTGCTGCGCGTGCCGGAAGTGTACTGGGACTACTGCGCCACCGAGGTCATGGTGATGGAGCGCATGAGCGGCACGCCGGTGAGCCAAGTGGAGGCGCTGCGCGCCCACGGCGTGGACATCCCGCTGTTGGCGCGCAAGGGTGTGGAGATCTTCTTCACACAGGTGTTCCGCGACGGCTTCTTCCACGCCGACATGCACCCCGGCAACATCTTCGTCGACGCCGACGGGCGCTACGTGGCGCTCGACTTCGGCATCATGGGCACGCTCACCGAGGTGGACAAGAACTACCTGGCGCAGAACTTTCTGGCGTTTTTCCGCCGCGACTACCGGCGCGTGGCGCAGGCGCACGTGGATGCCGGCTGGGTGCCCCGGGACACGCGCGTGGACGAGTTCGAGTCCGCGATCCGCGCGGTATGCGAGCCGGTCTTCGACAAGCCGTTGAAGGAGATCTCCTTCGGCAAGGTGCTGCTGCGCCTGTTCCAGACCTCGCGCCGCTTCAACGTGGAGATCCAGCCGCAGCTGGTGCTGCTGCAGAAGACGCTGCTCAACATCGAGGGCCTTGGGCGCCAGCTCGACCCCGACCTCGATCTGTGGAAGACCGCCAAACCCTA
>DATBMG010000031.1:0-13348 GCA_036554965.1 Burkholderiales bacterium | reverse complement strand
CCCACCTCGGCGGCGGCCATGGCCGCGCGCATGCCGGGAGTGGGCTTGGTGACGGTGTCGCTGCGCAGGTCGATTTCTTTCATCGGCACGCTCTGGACCAGCCCGGCATGTTACACCAGCCCATCAAACGACGGATAATGCCGCCACCGGCGGTCCGAGCCGGCGCACAAGGAGGAGGAGCGCAATGCACAAGCCACTCGCGTTGCTGGCGCTGGCCTTGGCCGGCGCGGCGAGCGTCCCAGTGCTCGCGGCCGAAGGCACCGTCACCTGGTTCGACCCCACCTGCCGCTATTTCGTGATGCAGCTCCCCGAGGGCAGCGAGGGCTTTGGGCTGTACGAATGGAAGCGGGGCCCGGAACCGACGGAAGGCATGGTCATAGCCGGCGACATCCTCGGCGGCCCGGAGCTGAAGGTGACTGAGAAGGCCAGCGGTCAAGAAATGAGCGTGGTCCACTGGGGCGACGCCAAGAAGCAGGACATCCTGGTGCGCCACTCGCCGGACTGGTGCAAGAGCAAGCGCAAGCGCAGGTGAACCGGCTTGCGCGGCCGGAATGCGGCGTGCGTCAGCGCTGCAGATCCTCCAGCAGTACCGGCAGCGCCGCGGCCCGCATGCTGTCGGGATAGCGCGCAGCGAAGCGCTCCGCCGCCTGTCTCGCGCGCTGCGCGTAGCGCGTGCGCGCCGCCGCATCGGGAGCGCTGCGCGCGGCCTGGACGTAATGCACCATCAGGATGAACTCCGCTTCCTCGCGCCCGGCATGCTGCGGTGCGCGCTCGAGCAAGCGCTCGCCGATCGCGATCTGCTCCGAGAGCCGGCTCCAGCTCTGGTCGCGCGGCTGCAGCGGGTCGTCGGCGAAGCTGTCGTAGAAGTACCCCTGCAGCAGGGCAAAGGCGGCGTCGGCGGCGCGCGGGCCGTCGGGCGCGAGCCGCAGGGCCTCCCGGTAGTAGTCGAGATTCGCCGGAAAGCGCCCGAGCTGCGGCGACACGCGCAGCCGCAGCCCGCGTGCATCCAGCTCGACCATCAACCGTTGCGTGGGCAGGCCCTGGACGCGGCCGTGGGTGGCGAGGTCGCGGTTGAGCAGATCGCGGATCTCGTCCAGCATGCGGCCCAAGGCGTAGCTGGCCTGCGCGCGCTGCGCCGCCGGCTGCTGCGCGTCGAGCAGGTCGAGCTGCTCGCCGGCCTGGGCCAGATAGCGCTCCGCGGCCTCGCCCGTGATCAGATCGTGGGCGGGCACCGGCGCGGCCAGACATCCGAGGAGAGCGCCGGCGCAAGCCAGCGCAGGCCGACCGGTCACTTCACTCGTCGAGGGCTTGGCCGCGCAGGAAAGCGAGCGCACCGGAATGCGTTGGCACGCCCGCCTCGTCTTCCTCGCGCTCCGGCACGCTGACCGGCGCGGCGCGCGGTTCGCGGGTGAGCGCCTCGGCCACCAGATACGCGTGGCGCTCTTTGAAGTCCTCGCGGCACACCAGCTGATAGCCCTGCGTTTCCACCAGCACGCGCAACGGCATGGGTGCGAAGTCGGCAAACGGCGGCCGGCCGCGATACAGCGCGAAGGCGTTTTCCATCTTCAGGACGGCCACGTCCGCCTGGGCGCTGGACAGCAGGCTTGCCAGCCGCTGCAGGTTCGGCGCGCGCCCCACGCCCGCGCGACTGTCGGGCAGCACCTCGCGCAGGCGCGCGGCGAGCGCTTCGCCCAGCTCGTCGGAGCGCGTGTCGTCGCGCGTGGTGAACAGCAGCAGGTGCGACTGCCGATACAGCTTCCACTGCCGGTAGGGGGAATGCCCGCTCAACAGCAGCACCCCGCCGGCGGTGGCGAGCGATGCGAGCAAGCGGCGGCGCTGCATGCGTGTCTGCGTCCGGCCCTCTCCCGCGGGCGCGGGAGAGGGCGCTGCCGTACTACTTCTTGAAGACCTCCAGCGGACACACGGTGGACACGGCGTAGTTCGGCACGTCCACCACGTTGCCGATGCGCAGGTCGCACGCCACGCTGGTGATGATGTAGGCCTGCTCGCGCGTATAACCCTTGGTCTTCACGAGCCAATCGATCATCTCGATCAGCGAGTTGCGCGCGGCAACCATCAAGTCCTCGTTCAGGTTGGCAAGCGGCGCGAGCTTCACGCTGTCGAGGTACTTGTGGTAAGGCGGGACTTCGCCCGACTTCTTGATCGGGTAGCCCACGGTGGCGTGGAACTTGTCCGGTTCGAGCTGCTTCAACTGCGAGCCGCCCTCGAAGTGCGGGCCGGACTTGAGCATGGCGGCCATGCCTTTGCGGATCTCGGTGCGCACCGTGACCTGGGCGCCGATCTCGATGGCCGTGCCCGACACCTCGCCGTCGCCCTGGGCGTAGTGCACATCGCCCGCGAACAGGCCGCAGCCGTCGACATAGCACGGCAGCAGCAGCGTGGTGCCGACCACAAGCTGCTGGATGTCCATGTTGCCGCCGTTCTCGCGCGGCGGGATGGTGCGCAGGCACTTGTCCTTGTGGCTGCCGTTAGGGCCGCACACCGCGGCCGGCAGGGCGCCAGTAGGCTGCGGCGGCAGCACGAAGCCGCCAGCCTCGGCCAGCTGCTTCTCGCGCGCGACCCAGGCGTCGGTCTCGGGGAAGCCGGGCAGCGTGCCCACGGTGCCGATAAAGCCGTTGAACGGGATCGCCACGTTGGGAATCTGGTCGGACACCGCCTCCATGCGGTTGAGCTTCCAGTTGGCGATGAACGGCTCGGGGTACAGGTCGCGCAGGAAGCCGAAGCCCGGCACGATCAGCGTGTAGCCGTACTCGTCGGGATCCACGTCCACCAGCGTGACGGCGAGCACGTCGCCGCGCATCGCGCCCTCGATGTGCACCGGGCCGGTCAGCGGGTGCACCAGGTTGAGGTCGACAGCCGCGAGGTCCTTGGCCGTGGAGTTGACCGTGAGGTCGGAGTCGAGCGCGTCCCGGGTCTCGAACAGGATCAGCTGCCCCGGCTTGGCGCGTACCACCGGTTTGATGGCCGGGTGATAGCGGTTGATGCAGTTGGAATCGTCGGCACAGTGCGCGCCGGTCTTTTTTACGTACACCCAGGACTGGGTCTTGACGTCGGTGGTGTCAGCCCCGGCCGGCACAGCCAGAGACGCGGCTGCCAACGCGGCGAACAGGGCGGCAAAGCGCGCTTTCATACCTCTCTCCCTGAAGTTAGGAAAACGGGCACTGCGGGGGGAACGAAACTCCTTATTATTCTCGCCTGACGGGCGTCAGTTTGGCCGCGCCGCCCTGCCGTTGTCAAACCGCCGAGAGTGCTTGCCGGCGGGCGGTCCCAATCACCGGCCTCGTCCCATCAAGCGCCCGGCAGCAGGCGCTCCACGGTCCAATACAGGCCGAGCAGCAGCACGCTGGCCGACACCGCGTAGGGGTAGGCGTTGGGAAACGCCGGGAACGGTCCGCGCAGCGCGCGCTCGACCCCGCGCATCAGGCTCAGCGCTACCACCACGATGACGATCTGACCCACCTCGACGCCGACGTTGAAGGCCGCCAGCGCCGGCAGAAGCGCATCGCGCGGGATGCCGTAGTCGCGCAGCACCGAGGCGAAGCCGAAGCCGTGGATCAGCCCGAACGCGAAGGTAATCCAGGCGCGCCGGCGCATGTCGCGCACGAAGAAGTTCTCCGCCGCCACGTAGACGATGGACAGCGCGATCGCCGTCTCCACCAGCTGTGAGGGCAACCGCACCACGTCGAGCACGGCCAGGCTGAGCGTGATGGAGTGGGCGATAGTGAATGCGGTGACCACGCCCACCAGCGGCCACAGGCGCCGCCCCCACAAAATCACCGCCACCAGGAATGCGATGTGGTCGTAGCCGATGGCGATGTGTTCGATACCCGCGAGCAGGTAGTGCCACATGACCTCACCGAGATGCGGGCGGGTGTCGGACAGCGCTACGCTCGGGTTGCCGGTGGACAGCAGCGCCATGCGCCGCACGTCGCCGCTCGCGGTGACCATGTGGCGCGCCACCGGGTCGATCTCCTGGAACAGGGTGACCTCATAGAGCAGCTGCCCGGTCATGGGGGGGCAGCTCCATTGCGTGTCCACCAGCACATGCTCGGCCTTCGGACGCGCGCCGATCAGGCGCCCGTGGCAGGCCGCTCCGGCGGTATTGGAGATCTTCGCCCGCTCCAGAATGTAGGCGCCGAGCCGCTGCTCGACCTCGCGCAACGCGGCGGGCACGACCTGCCCGTCGGTCCCCAGCAGCGCGACCTTGAGCGCCACCTCCACGTCGAGCCCGTTCAACTCCAGCAGCACGTCGATCCGGCCACCGTGCACCTCGGCGCGCGAGCTGGACAACTGCGTGGCGTGCGGCCAGGCGCCGCCGGAGGCGAGCAGGCAGGCGCTCGCCGCGAGGACCGCGGCGAGCGCACGAAAGCGGTGGCGGAACATCGGGAAATCCGGTGTCGAGGCGAACAGGCCCGGCGTTCGACGAACGCGGGGGCCAGCGGTCGCATCCTACCATCCCCCTGCCCGCCTCCCTCAAGGCGGCGGACGGCGGGGGCCCTCACGTCCGGCGGAACGGATTGACGCGGCTGAAGCGCTCGGCGGCGCGCTGGCGCTGCGGCTGCGCGATGTGGCGCAGGCGCTCGGATTCGGGGTCGAGATACAGCGCGGCCCCCAGCGCGCGCTCGACGTCGTCGGCGTGGGTCGCGTAGCGAACTTCGAACCCGAACGCCCACGACACCGGCCAGGCGCGTTGCTGCCGCCGCGCCAGGTCGAGCAGCAGCTGGCGATAGCGCTCGTCTGTGCTGAGGGCCAGCAGGCGCTCGCAGGCTTCCAGCACCTGATAGCCCGCGGGCACCGCGCTGTCGAGATGACCGGGCGCCGCCAGAAAGGCGTCCCACAGCGCGCCCAGCGCGCGCGCGTGCTCGCCCTTGGCACCGGCGGCATAGGCCGCCCCCAGCGTTGTGTAGAAGGCGGACCCTGGCTGCTTGGCGGCCGCCTGGAGCAGTGCCTGGGCATCGTCGCCGCGGCCGGTGCTGTACAAAGCCAGGACCAGCCAGGGCAGCGTCTCCGGCTCCTGGCCGTTCTGCTGCAACGGTTCCAGCTCGCCGACCACCTTGACGTAGTCGCCGCGCTTGAACGCGGCGTAGCCGCGCACCAGGGCCGCGAAGGCCGGGTCTTCGCGCTCCCGGGCGAAGCTGCTGAGCGCATCGACCGCCCAGTCCGCCGCCGGTCGGTCCACGAGCAGCATATTGAACAGGAACTGCTCCTTGAGTCGCGTCTCGCGCGCGCGCTCCCCGGACAGGCTCTTCCAGCGCTTGGCGAAGGCCACCACCTCGTCCGGCTTGGTGGCTTCGAGCCGGTGGCCGTCGAGCGCGGCCGACCAGGGCGCGAGATTCTCGAAGCGCTTGGAAGCCTCGTAGAACGCGCGCCAGCCGGCCTCGCGCTGGCCCAGCAGGAAAGCGAGCGTGCCGGCGCGCGCCAGCGCGTGCTCGGCGCCGTGCTGCTCGTGCAGCGCGAGCGCCAGCGTGCGCACCTCGGACCAGTTGCCGTCGAGCTGAGCCAGCGCCATGCGCGCCTCGAGCCGCGGCAAAGGCTCGGATCCGTCCTGCGCGGCCCGCGCCGCCAGCTCGAGCAGCGGCCGTGCGAATTCGCCTTCGCCTGCGGCCAGCAGCAGTGCGCCCGATTCGGCCGCCTGGCGCACCGCGCCGCGCGCGCCCGCGCCGTTGAACAGCGGATAGCTGAGCAGCGCGCGCTGCGCCATCGCCGGTTCGCGCGCGCGCAGGTATGCCTTGGCGAGCAGCGGGTACGCCGCCCATTGCTCGGGCTGCTCGCGGATGCGCTCCAGCAACAGCACGACCGCGGCGGCGAGGTCGCGTTCGGCTTCCGCCCGCTGCAGCAGGAAGCGCTCGCGCACCGGACTGCCGACGAAACGCGTGCGCGCCGATTGCATGAGCTGCGCGACGCGGTCCGGCTGGCGCGCGCGCTCGTGCGCTTCGATCGCCCGCTGCAGGACCGAGAAATCCTCCTGCGCATAGGACTGCATGCGCGCGAAGTGCGGCGCCGCCGCCAGCGCGGACGAACCGGTTTCGCCCTCGGCGACGGCGGCTGCGCGCCAAGGTCGCGGCGGCTCGTCCGGCTGCGGCAGCTGCGGAGGCTGCAAACGTACGCGCAGCTCGCGCTCGGTGTCGCTTTCGCCACCCTCCCAGGCCAGAACGTCGGTCTGCAGCCGGCGGCTGCGCTCGGCCATCAGGAAAGCGCGCTCACCGCCGCCCGCCCCCAGGCGTTGCAGCGCCACCGCACGCGCCGCCTGGATGCCGGCGTGGCCGCCGAAGCCAGTGCCCAGCGCACGCAACTCGTCGAGGAGCTGCTGGCCGCTGTCCGGTGCGGCCGCCAGCGCCCACAAGCGCAGTACGACCGCAGCCCGGTTCGCCGCGTACAGCGCCTCGGGAATGTCCCAGGCGGCCACCCGATCGAAGCCGCGCTCGGCGCGCCACGCGCCCGCGTTGGCGCGCCACAGCGCTGTGCGCCCGCGCTCGACATCGGCCGCCAGCGTGAGGCCGGCCCCGCGCCCCGGCAACGTGACGCCAACGCGCGCGGCGAGCTCCGCGATCCCGGGCGGCGCAGCGTCTGCGCCCAGCGCCGCTAGCTGCCCGGCGACGACCGTATGCGTGTCGTCCGCAGCGGCATCGGCCGGCGACAACGGCACGTACAGCAGCGCAGCGTATCCCGGCCAGCTGTCGAGCAGGCGCTGGCGGCGCTCGCTGTTGGCCTTGTGCTTGCCGTAGCGCGCGCGCAGCGCGGCGAGCTCCAGATCGAGCGTCAGCGCCGCGGCGTCGGCCAGTTCGGCCCGGCGCCGTTCGGCCTCCAGCAGATTGCCGTCGGCCAGCGCACGCAGCGCCGCCGCCTCGCTGCCGCCGAGACCGTCCAGCAACTGCAGCGCGTACGGCCGCCGCTGCAGGTGCAGCGCCGCTCGGGCGCGCAGCACGCGCGCTTGACCGTGCGACGCCGGCAGCGGTGACAGCGCGACGATGGAACGCTCCCACAGGTGCTCGCCGTTCAGCTCGCTGGCGTGATGCGCAGCGCCCAGTAGCTGCAGCGCGCGCGCGCGCGCCAGCGGCGTCGCGCCGTAGCCCACCAGCTGGCTCGTCGTGCCGGGCAGCCTCTCCGGCTCATCGGCCTGTGCCTGCAGCCCGTCCTCCCCCGTGAGCGGGATGCCGAGCGCGTCCGCCGCCTCGCGCGCGATGCGCGCGAACGCCGCCTCCGGGGGCAGGTCGTCGGACACCGGCAGCGGCCCCCACACCGCCTCGCCGCCGCCCTCCCACGGGGCCTGCACCTGGCTCCTGGTGTACAGGCGCAGCGCGACGTGGAAGGCGGGCCGTTGCTCATCCATGCGCACCTCGCCCTGGACCAGGTAGCGCGCGTTCAGCGCGTTGGCGAGCTTGCGCACCGCGCGCTGCGCGCTGCTGCGATCCTGCGGCCCGAGCGCCCGCGCCACCAGGGTGGGATCGGCCACGCACAGGCCGCTGCGCCGCGCCAGCTCCGCGGCGGTGAGGCGCGTGATGAGCGAGCGTGCAGCCCGATCCAGCGACGGTGCGGCGCCGGCGACCGGCACCACCAGCACCTCGCAGCTCCACCCGGCCTGCACTTCGGTGAACAGGCTGCCTTCGCGCTGCACCCAGCCGGATGTGCGCGCGCGCTCCGGCGCGAGCGCCATCGCGGCGCGGATCGGCGCGTCGGGCAGAACGACTGCGACATAACCGACGGCCCCCAGGACGAGCGCGCCGACCAGCATGTGCACCGCAATCGGCCGCACCGCGCGAAAGGCGCCACCGTCCCCGCGCCAGGCGGCGAGCAGAGTTTCGATCCCGGCAAGCAGGGCGATGCCGGCGAGCAGCGGCGCCACGCCCGCTGCGAAGAACAGCAACGGCGCTGCCGCCTCGGCCCACCAGGCGCCGCTGCCTACGGCGAGCTCGGTGAACACGCCGGCGACTTCGGTGGCGATCCAGGTCGCGCCACCGCCCGCCAGCGCCAGGCGCAGCAGCGGCGAGGTGTGCAAGTTGACGTAGTCGGTGAGCCGGTCGCTCACGCGCCAGGCGGCCACGCCGAGCAGCGCGCCGCCGACGGCGTGCACCGCGCAGCGCAGCAGCAAGTGCCCGTGATAATCGGTGAGCAGCAGGTAACCGGCGCCCGCGGCGAGCGCGGCAAAGCCGAGCACGCTGAACGGCAGGCCCCAGAAGAAACGGATGCGGAATCGCATGGTCTGCGGAAGGACTTCCGCAGCCATGATCGGCACGCGCGGCGGGAAATTGAGGGACAGTCGCCCGGCGGCTACGCGCCCAAAGCGCCGGCGGCTACGGCGCTACGCGGCCGGCAGGCGCTCCAGCTGCCATAGGACGAAGGCATAGGTGAAAGCGATTTCGCGCAGGAAGTCATAGCGTCCGGAGGCCCCGCCGTGCCCCGCCTCCATGTTGATCTTGAGCAGTACCGGGTGCGTGTCGGTCTTGGCGGCGCGCAGCCTGGCCACGTACTTGGCCGGCTCCCAGACCATCACCTGGCTGTCGTTGAGCGAGGTCTGCACCAGCATCGCCGGGTAGGCCTTGGCCTCGATGTTGTCGTAGGGCGAGTAGGACAGCATGTAATCGAAGTAGCGCCGGTCGCGGGGGTCGCCCCACTCCTCGTACTCGCCGGTGGTGAGCGGGAGCGTGGCGTCGAGCATGGTGTTGACCACGTCCAGGAAGGGCACATCGGCGACCACCGCCTTGAACAGGTCGGGACGGGCGTTGGTCACCGCGCCCATCAGCAGCCCGCCCGCGCTGCCGCCCTCGATGACCAGGCGGTCGGGGCGGGTGTAGCCGCGCGCGATCAGGTGCTCGGCGGCGGCGATGAAGTCGGTGAAGGTGTTGCGCTTGTTGAGCATGCGCCCGCCGTCGTGCCAGCGCTTGCCCATCTCACCGCCGCCGCGCACGTGGGCCGTGGCCACGATCACGCCGCGGTCGAGCAGCGACAGGCGCGCCGAGCTGAAGCGCACGTCGTGGGGGAAACCGTAGGCGCCGTAACCGGTGAGCAGCATCGCCTGCGGCTCGGACGCGCGCAGCTCACGCCGGTAGACCATCGACACCGGGACGCGCTCGCCGTCGGCAGCGATGGCGTACGTGAGCTCGGAGACGTAGCGCGCCGCGTCGTAGCCGCCCAGCACCGGGCGCTGCTTGAGCAGCGTGCGGCTGCGCGTGTCCATGTCGTAGTCGAACACCGAGTCGGGCGTGACCAGCGACTCGTAAACGAAACGATACACACGCGTGTCGAACTCCACGTTCGCCCCGCCATGCACGGCATACACCGGCTCCGGGAACTCGATCTCGTGGCTGTACCCGTCGGCCAGCCGCACCACGCGCAGCTTCGGAAAGCCGCCGCGGCGCTCCTGCACCACATAGTGGTGCGCGAACAGATCGACACCCTCCAGCATCACGTCGTCGCGGTGCGGGATCAGCTCCGACCAGCCGGATTCGCGCGGGTCGTGCAACGGCGCGGTGACCAGGCGGAAGTTGCGCCCGCGGTCGTTGGTGACGATGTAGAAGCGCTCGCCGTGATGGTCCAGGTAGTACTCGTGCTCGTGCCTGCGCGGGAGCGCCAGCGCGAACTCGCCGCCCGGATCGTCGGCACGCAGGTAGCGCACCTCAGAGGTGGTCGCGCTGTGCGCGGTGAGGAACAGGTAGGCGCGGCTGCGCGACTGGTCGATGCCGATGGAGAAGCGCTCGTCGGTCTCCTCGTAGAGCAGCTCATGGCGCTCGCCGCCGAGGCGATGCCGATACAGCCGGCAAGCGCGCTTCGCCTCGTCCTCGACCACGTAGAACAGCGTCCGGTGGTCGTTGCCCCAAGCCACCGAGCGCGTGTGCTCCACCCGCAGGGGCAGCAGCTCGCCCGAACGCAAGTCCTTCACCTGCAGCGTGTACTCGCGGAACCCGGTGACGTCGGTCGAGAACGCCAGCAGATCGGCGTCGCCGCTCACCTCGTAGGCGCCCAGCGCGAAGAACTCGTGGCCTTGCGCCATCGCGTTCATGTCCAGCGTCACCTGCTCGACGCCGCCCGCGAGCGGCCGGCGGCACAGGATCGGATAGCCCTTGCCTTGCTCGGTGCGCCCGTAATATTCGAATGGCCCCTCGCGGTAAGGCACGTCCATGTCGGTTTCCTGGATGCGCGCCAGCATCTCCCGATACAGGGTCTCCCGGAACGCCTCGGTGTGCGCCATCACCGCCGTGGTGTAGGCGTTCTCGGCCTGCAGGTGCGCACGCACCCGCGGGTTGTCCTTGTCGCGCAGCCAGTGATAGTCGTCCACGCGGGTCTGACCGTGCAGCTGCGTGACGAAGGGCTGGCGCGGAGCGATGGGCGGGGAAAGCATCGGAAGTCAGCGGTCGGGAGTCGGAGCAAGGATACAATATGCTTTCGCAGGCATTCGGAGACAAGGCATGGGGAGTCGAATTCCAGCGTTGGTGCTGGCCCTGGCGGCTGCGGCGCCGGCCCCGGGGCAGGACAAGATCGAGTCGGCGCAGGACAAGGTCGAGGCCGGCAGCGTGATCTGGCACGATCGCCGCTGCGCCTTCTTCATCGTGCAGTCGGCCTGGGGCTTCACCCTGTTCGAGTACTTGAACGGGCCCTGGCCCAGCATCGACGACGTGATCGAAGGCAAGCTCGAGGGCTTCGGCATGCGTAATGTCACCAACAAGACGGTCGATAATCAGATCACGATGGTCTATTCCGAGATCTCTTCCACCAGCAAAAAGTGGGTGGGCGGCAAGATCCCCGGCTTCTGCCGGCGCAAGAAGGACTTCCTGGCGCAGCTCGAAGGCGAGGGCCGGGCACCCGTTCCGGCACCGGCACCGGCACCGGCACCGCAATGAAGAACGTCCGCTATCGCTCCGAGTTCACGCAGTTCATCGACGCGTTTCTGGAATGCAACCCGCAGGTCGTCGAGAAGCAGAAACGCCACCGCGCGACCTGGTGGGACCGTCCTCAGGACCTGACCGAGCGCGAACGCCAAGAGCAGGCGGAGGTCGCTCCGACCGGCTACGCTTACTATCAGAACCCTTGAGCATCGCGACCGCCCCGGCTTCACGTGGCGCGGCGCCCATAACCCGGTGACTCTGATCAACGTCGAACAGACGGTGTTCCACGGGGTGGACATCGTCGTCAAGTGAGCGCGAAGCGGAACGTCGCCGCCCTGGCCGTCTGCCAGGGGCTGCTGGTCACCAACAACATCGCCGTCATCTCGATTGGTTCGTTGGCCGGCTACATGCTCGCGGCGAACAAAGCCCTGTCGACTCTGCCGGCCACCGCCTACATCGCCAGCGGGGCGCTGTCCACCTATCCGATCTCCCTCTTCATGAAGCACCACGGCCGGCGCGCCGGGTTCACGCTCGGAGCGGCGGCCGGCCTGCTAGGCGCGCTGATCTGCACGCTCGCGGTCGCGGCGGGCAGCTTCGCGCTGTTCTGCCTGGGCACGTTCATCGCGGGCACCTACACCGCATCGGGCGGCTACTATCGCTTCGCCGCCGCCGATGCCGTCGGCATGGGGCTTAAGAGCCGCGCGATCTCGCTGGTGCTGGCGGGCGGCATCCTCGGCGGCATCCTCGGCCCGGAGAGCAGCAAGCTCACCAAGGACTGGCTGCCGGTGACCTTCATGGGTTCCTACGCCGCGCTGATGGGGTTCGCGCTGATCGTCATCGCCGTTCTGCGCCTGGTCGATCTGCCAACGCCCTCGGAGCAGGAGCGCAGCGGCGCCAGCCGGCCGCTCGCGTCGATCGCGCGCCAGCCGGTTTTCGCGGTGGCATGCCTGGGCGCGGTGACGGCCTATGCGGTAATGAACTTGCTGATGGGCGTGACGCCGCTCGCCATGCAGATGTGCGCCCTCCCGTACGCGTCTGCGGCGCTGGTGATCGAGTGGCACATCATCGGCATGTTCGCGCCGGCGCTCATCGCCGGGTCCCTGGTGCACCGCTTCGGCGCCCTGAGGGTGATGGCGGCGGGGTTGCTCACCTATCTCGCGTGCGTGTTCGCGGCGGTCACCGGCCAGAGCGTTCTGCATTTCTGGATGTCGGGTACGCTGCTGGGGATCGGCTGGTGCCTGCTGTACGTGGGCGCCACCACGCTGCTGACCGACGCTTATGCTCCGGCCGAGAAGGCGAAGACGCAGGGCATCAACGACACCCTGGTTTTCGTCGTCATGGCGACCTCCAACGCGCTGTCGGGCGCGATCCTGTATCTCTACGGCTGGAACGCCCTCAATTACTCCGCGCTGCCGCTGCTGCTCGCAACCGCCGCTGCCGTCGTCTGGCTGGCGCACGCCCGCCGGGCGCTGCGCGCGAATGCCGCGCCGGTGCCCACCATTCTGGAATGAGCGTGACCGTGCAGCTCAGCATCCTGGATCAATCGCCCATCATCAGCGGGCACACGCCGGCGCAGGCGGTCCACGCCACGCTCGAGCTGGCGCAGGCCGCCGACCGGCTCGGCTACCACCGCTACTGGCTGGCCGAGCATCACGCCATGCGCGGCCTGGCCGATCCTTGCCCGGAGATCCTGCTCGGCCAGATCGGCGCGCGCACTCAGCGCATGCGGATCGGCACCGGGGGGGTGCTGCTGCCTTATTACAGCGCGCTCAAGGTGGCAGAGGTGTTCCGCATGCTCGAGGCGCTGTTCCCCGGCCGCGTGGATCTGGGCATCGGCCGCGCGCCGGGCGGCGGCGTGCTCACCACCAAGGCGATGAACGCGGAGGCGTTTCTCGGCGAGGACCGCTTTCCCACGCAGGTGCAGGAGGTGGTGGGATACCTGGACGATACGTTGCCCCCCGATTATCCCTATCACGCGGTCAAAGCCATGCCGGCCGGCGACACTTCGCCCGAAGTCTGGCTGCTCGGCAGTTCGGATTACAGCGGCGCGCTCGCCGCCTACCTCGGGCTGCGCTTCGCATTCGCCCACTTCATCAACGCACACGGCGGGGACGTGGTCATGCGCGCCTACCGCGAGCAGTTCCGGGCCTCCTACCGCGAGCGCCGGCCGCACTGCCTGCTGGCCGTGTTCGCGATCTGCGCGCCCACGCTCGAGGAGGCGGAACGGCTGGCCGGCAGCATCGACCTGCGCCGCTACCAGATGACCCTGGGGATCGACGCGCCCATCGCCACCGTCGCGCAGGCGCAGGCCTATCAGTACCCCGAGCAGGCGCGCGCGGTGATCCAGCGCGGGCGGGCGCGCGCCGTGATCGGCACGCCGCAGGCGGTGAAGGAACGGTTGCTCGCGCTGTGCAGCCAGTACCAGGCCGACGAGCTGATGGTGATTACCATCACCGGCGACTACGGCAGTCGCCTGCGGTCCTATGAGCTGCTGGCGCAGGCGTTCG
>DATBMG010000219.1:0-3638 GCA_036554965.1 Burkholderiales bacterium | reverse complement strand
TTGAGCATCGGCGCGATGTTCTTGACGCCCTCGGCCAGCCCGGCCACCGGTGTGGCCACGGCCCCGTCCAGGGTGAGCTCCGCGGTGGGCACCTTGCGCGTGCCGAGCTTGTCCTTCAAGCGGTGCACCAGGATCCCGTTGAGGCCACCGGACTCGTCGCGCGTCTCGAGATAGAACAGCGCGAGGCCTTTGCCGCCCGCGGGATTGCCTTCGGGACGCGCGAGCGTGAGCGCCATCTGGCTGGTGACCGCGGAGGTGAACCATTTGCGCCCGTGCAGCCGCCAGCGGCCGTCGCCGTCGCGTTTGGCGACGGTCTCCGACAGGCCGACGTCCGACCCGCCGGTCGCCTCCGTCATCCACTGGCCGCTGGTCCAGAAGCGCGCGGGATCGCGCGCGGTGAGGTGCGGCAGGGCACGGTCGATGAGCGCGCTGTTGCGGTGATGCGTCAGCGTGCGCGCCGCGCCGTCGGTCATCGCCAGCGGGCAGCTGAAGACGTCGGTCGACGGGGTGAACAGATATGCCAGCGCGAACTGATGCACGCGCGACCAGTGACCGTGCGCGCGCTCGTACGGAATGGCGATCAGACCGCTGCGCGCGGCCAGCGGTTCGGCGGCGCGCCACAGCGGCGATACTTCGATCTGATCGATGCGGTTGCCCCAGGCGTCCCAGGGCGTGTGCACCGGCTCGCCGGCGCGGTCGGCGAGCTGGAAGGCGTAGAGCGCCCCGCCGGCAAGCTCGCCCATTTCCTGGAGGCTGCTCTGGAGCGCCTCGCGCACCTCGGCCGGCAGGACACGCGCCAGGTATTCGCGCAGCACGCGGTCTTCGCTGTACTGGTTGCCGATGCGCGGCGCGGGCTGGTTGAAGGGCATGCGGCACTATACCGCGCTCGCCGTCCGATCGCCCGCCTTGGCCCGCGCAGCGACGGGCGCATCAGGTCCGACGCATGCAGGCCGGCGCGGCCGGGTTGGGTGTAGCATTCCTCACTGCCACCATCTGTTGCTTGCCCCTGCCGAATCGTCCATGTGCGCCGCGCCCAGAATCGAGCATGACAGCATGGGGGATGTACCGGTGCCGGCCGAGCGGCTGTGGGGCGCGCAGACGCAGCGCGCGCTGATGCATTTCGCCATCTCCACGGAGCGCATGCCGGGCGAGCTGGTGCGCGCGCTGGTCCTGGTCAAGCGCGCGGCCGCGAGCATCAACGCCCGCCTCGGCGCGTTGCCCGCCGACAAGGCCGACGCGATCGTGCGCGCCGCGGACGAGGTGCTCGCAGGCCGGCACGAGGCCGAGTTCCCGCTGTCGCTGTGGCAGACCGGCTCGGGGACGCAGACCAACATGAACGCCAACGAGGTGCTGGCCAACCGCGCCTCGGAGCTGCTCGGCGGCCCGCGCGGGCCGGGCCGACTGGTGCACCCCAACGACGACGTCAACCGCAGCCAGTCGTCCAACGACGCGATCCCCACCGCCATGCACGTGGCGGCGGTCACCGCCCTCACCGACCGGCTGCTGCCGTCCTTGCTGCGCCTGAAGACCACGCTCGCGCACAAGGCCGAGGACTTCCAGGGCATCATCAAGGTCGGTCGCACCCATCTGCAGGACGCCACCCCGCTCACGCTCGGGCAGGAATTCTCCGGTTACGTGGCGCAACTCGACCAGGCGCAGCTCGCGATCGAAGCCGGTGTGGGCGAACTGTATGCGCTGGCGATCGGCGGCACGGCGGTGGGCACCGGGCTGAACGCCCCGCCGGGTTTCGACGCGGCCATGAGCGAGGAGATCGCACGCGTGACGGGGCTGCCGTTCTTCCCGGCGCCCAACAAGTTCGCCGCCCTGGCCGCGCACGACCCGCTGGTGCGCCTGCACGGCTGCCTCAAGGCGCTGGCCGTGGCGCTGACCAAGATCGCCAACGACGTGCGCTGGCTCGGCAGCGGCCCGCGTGCCGGGCTGGGCGAGATGCGCCTGCCGGAGAACGAGCCCGGCAGCTCGATCATGCCGGGCAAGGTCAATCCGACGCAGGCCGAGGCGCTGCTGATGGCCTGCGCACAGGTGATGGGCAACGACGTGGCCGTCGGCATCGCCGGCGCGTCCGGCAACTTCGAGTTGAACGTGAGCAAGCCGCTGTTGATTCACGCGGTGCTGCAGAGCGTCAGACTGCTCGGCGACACGATGCGCTCCTTCAACCAGCACTGCGTCGAAGGGATCGAGCCGAACGAGGCGCGCATCGCGGAGCTGCTCGCGCGCTCGCTGATGCTCGCCACCGCGCTGGCGCCGCACATCGGCTACGACCGCGCCGCCGAGATCGCGCGCAAGGCGCACCGCGAGGGCAGCACGCTGAAGGAGGCGGCGCTCGCCCTGGGCTACGTCAGCGAGCGCGACTTCGACGCCTGGACCGACCCGGCGGGGATGGTGTAGCTCTAGAGCCCGCCGATGCACATGTACTTGACTTCGAGAAACTCCTCGATGCCGTACTTGCTGCCTTCGCGGCCGATGCCGGATTGCTTGACTCCGCCGAATGGCGCTACCTCGGTGGAGATGATGCCGGTGTTGATGCCGACGATGCCCGACTCGAGGCCCTCCCCCACGCGCCAGATGCGGCCGATGTCGCGCGCATAGAAATAGCTCGCCAGGCCGAACTCGGTGTCGTTGGCCATGGCGATGCCCTGGTCCTCGGTAGCGAAGCGGAACAGCGGCGCGACCGGTCCGAAGGTTTCCTCCCGGGTGATCTTCATCCGGGTGTCCACACCGGTGAGCAGCGTCGGCTCGAAGAACAGCCCGCCGAGCGCGTGCCGCTTGCCGCCGGTCACCACCTTGGCGCCCTTGGACACCGCATCCTCGATGTGCTCCTCGACCTTGGCCACCGCGTTGGCGTCGATCAGCGGGCCGATGTTGACGCCGGCCTCGGTGCCGGGGCCGACTTTCAGCGCCTTCACCTTGTCGGCCAGCTTGCCCGCGAAGGCGTCGTACACCTTGTCCTGCACCAGGATGCGGTTGGCGCACACGCAGGTCTGCCCGGCGTTGCGGTACTTGGACAGCATCGCGCCTTCCACTGCCGCGTCCAGATCGGCGTCGTCGAACACCAGGAACGGCGCGTTGCCGCCCAGCTCGAGCGAGATCTTCTTGACCGTCTGCGCGCTCTGCTGCATCAGCACGCGGCCCACCTCGGTGGAGCCGGTGAACGTGATCTTGCGCACCGTGGGGTTGGCGGTCAGCTCGCCGCCGATCTCCTTGGCGGGGCCCGTGATCACGCTCATCACGCCCCTGGGCAGGCCGGCGCGCTCGGCCAGCTCGGCCAGCGCCAGCGCGGAGAACGGCGTCTGCGTGGCCGGCTTGATCACCATCGTGCAGCCGGCCGCCAGGGCCGGGCCGGCCTTCCGGGTGATCATGGCCGCCGGGAAGTTCCACGGCGTGATGGCGGCGCAGACCCCCACCGGCTGCTTCAGGACCAGGATCCGCTTGTCGGCCTGGTGCTGCGGGATGATCTCGCCGTAGACGCGTCTGGCCTCCTCGGCGAACCACTCGATGAAGGCGGCGGCGTACGCGATCTCGCCGCGCGACTCCGCCAGCGGCTTGCCCTGCTCGGTGGTCATGAGCAGCGCCAGGTCCTCCTGGTTCGCCATCATGAGGTCGTGCCAGCGACGGAGGAC
>DATBMG010000202.1:0-10013 GCA_036554965.1 Burkholderiales bacterium | reverse complement strand
CGTGCGAGGTCCAGGAACTCGTCGCTGTGCGCGGAGCCGCCGAGGAAAACGGCGCCCGGCTGCATCGACAACGTGGCAAGCCGGCGCGAGACGATCGCGTGCGCCAGGTGCAGGTTGATCTCGTGCACACGGCGCGCATGCACGTCGGGCTGTGCCGGCAGCGGCCTGGCGATCTGCAGCACGATGCTGGTGCGGCCTTCGGGCTCGTGGTGAAAACGCGTCTCGAGCCCGCGCACGCCGATTTCACCCAGCTCCGGGTTGGGGACGTCCGCTCCGCGCGCCCGGAAGCTGTCGAAATGCTTGCGCACGGCCTGCGCAAAGCTCGCGGGATCGATCGCGCCCACCGCCACCAGGGTAGTGCGCGAGGGCGTGTAGTACGTGCGGTAGAACTCCAGCAGGCGCTCGCGCGGCGCGTGCCCGATCACGCTCTCCAGTCCGATCGGCATGCGCTCGGGCACTCGCGTGCCGGGGAACAGGAAAGCGAGATTGTCCTCGACGGCGCGGAACTGCGCGGTGTCGCGCAGGCGCCGTTCGCTCAACACCACCCCGCGCTCGCGTTCCAGCTCGGCGGCGGGGATCAGCAGCCGGTCGGCCTTCTCGCGCAGCACGAGCAGGCTGCGGTCGATGAGCTGGGCGTCGTTGGCGGGCAGCTCGAGGATGTACACCGTGGACTCGAAGCTGGTGCGGGCGTTGGTGTCCGCCCCGAACGCCATGCCCAGGCGCTCCAGGTACTGCACCAGGTCGCCGGCCGGCATGTTCTCCGAGCCCTTGAACGCCATGTGCTCGAGGAAGTGCGCGAGCCCGCGCTGGTCATCGCCCTCCATCAGCGATCCGGCGTCGATCAGCAGCCGCAGGCTGACCCGGTCCTTGGGCGTATGGTTGGGCAGCAGCACGTAGCGCATGCCGTTGTCGAGGCGGCCCCAGACCACGGCGGGGTCCGGCGCCAGGTCGGCGGTTTCGTGCGGCCAGTCGGTGCGCCGCTCGAGCGGGCGCGCCCAGGCCGCGCTGGCGGCCAACAGCGCCGCGAGCAGAAGCAGGAGATGCAGCCAGTGTCGATAAAGCGGCATGGAGGATCCTGCCGGGAGACGGGCCGGGTTCATGGCGAAGTTAGGGAAGCTCTGAACAAGTATCGCACTGCGCGATACCTGTTCAGAGCTTCCCTAAGACCGTGCCGAGCACGCTCGGTTCACCACCACCGCCTCATGTCTCGCGCCTCACATGTTCGGATAGTTGGGCCCGCCGCCGCCCTCGGGCACCACCCAGCGGATGTTCTGCGTCGGGTCCTTGATGTCGCAGGTCTTGCAGTGCACGCAGTTCTGCGCGTTGATCTGCAGCCGCGGATTGCCGCCGGGCTGGTCGCGTACGATCTCGTAGACGCCCGCCGGGCAGTAGCGCTGCTCGGGCGCATCGTACAACGCCAGGTTCACGCCGATCGGCACCGACGCGTCCTTCAGCGTGAGGTGAACCGGCTGGTCCTCCTCGTGGTTGGTGTTGGAGAGGAACACGGAGGACAGCAGATCGAAGGTGAGCTTGCCGTCGGGCTTCGGATAGGCGATGGGACGGCATTCGGATGCCTTCTTCAGCTGTGTGTGGTCGGCGTGATGATGCATCGTCCACGGCGCCTTGCCACCCAGCAAGTAGGTGTCGATCGCACCGTACGCGATGGCGGCGTGCAGACCCCAGCGAAACGCAGGGCGGATATTGCGCACCCGGTGCAGCTCGTCCCACACCCAGGTGCGCGCGAGGCGTTGCGGATAGCCCACGACCTCCGCGCCGCCATCGGCTTGCAGGTGCTCGAACACGGCCTCGGCCGCGGTCATGCCCGATTTCATGGCGGTGTGCGTGCCCTTGATCTTGGGCACGTTGAGGAAGCCGGCAGCGTCGCCCACCAGCATGCCGCCGGGGAAGGTGAGTCGGGGCAGCGACTGCAAGCCACCTTCGCTCAGCGCACGGGCGCCGTAGGCGACGCGCCGGCCGCCTTCGAACACGGCGCGGATCGCCGCATGGGTCTTGAAGCGCTGGAACTCCTCGAACGGATTCAAGTGCGGGTTGCGGTAGTCGAGGCCGATCACGAAGCCCACCGCGACCTGGTTATTCGACAGGTGATACAGGAACGAGCCGCCGTAGGTGGCGCTGTCGAGCGGCCAGCCGATGGTATGGATCACCAGCCCCGGTTGCGACTTCGCGGGCTCGACCTCCCACAGCTCCTTGATGCCGATGCCGTAGGTCTGTGGATCGGCGCCCTCGCGCAGGCGGAAGCGCTCGAACAACTCCTGGGTGAGCGAGCCCCGGCAGCCCTCCGCGAAGAGGGTCTGTCGCGCGCGCAGCTCCATGCCCGGCTGGTAGCGATCGGTGCGCGTGCCGTCGCGGCCGATGCCCAGATCGCCGGTGGCCACGCCGCCGACCCGTCCGCCGTCGTCGCCGTACAGCACCTCGGCGGCCGCGAACCCCGGGTAGATCTCCACTCCCAGCGCCTCGGCCTGCTGCCCGAGCCAGCGGCACAGGCTGCCGAGGCTGATGATGTAGTTGCCGTCGTTGTGCATCTGCGGCGGCGTGGGCACGCGCCAGGCGCGCGCGGCGCTGAGGTACAGGAAGCGATCCTCGCGCGCGGGCGTGTCCAGCGGCGCGCCGCGCGCCTTCCAGTCCGGCAGCAGCTCGTCGAGCGCGCGCGGCTCGAGCACGGCACCCGACAGGATGTGCGCGCCGACCTCGGACCCCTTCTCGAGCACGCACACCGACAGCTCGGCGGCGAGCTGCTTGAAGCGGATCGCCGCCGCGAGGCCGGAGGGCCCCGCGCCCACGATCACCACGTCGTACTCCATGAACTCGCGCTCGGCCAATCGCTTCTCCGCACGGCATGCGCTCGCCGCAAATGCCGCGATGATAAACGCTTTCGGCGCAGGTGCGCGTTGCATCCGAGAGCGCAGCGCCGCTGCTGTGCCGCTTACGTCGGCCGTCGCCGGCACTTGGCGGAGCCGAGGTCGTATAATGACGCCTCTTCGCGGCAGCATTCATCGGGGGACATCCGCATGAGACTGATCCTGCTCGGCGCGCCGGGCGCCGGGAAGGGCACGCAGGCCGTCGCCATCTGCCAGCATTACGACATCCCGCAGATCTCCACCGGCGACATGCTGCACGCTGCGGTGCGCGCCGGCAGCGCCGTGGGACTGAGACTCAAGAAGTACATGGACGCCGGGCACCTGGTGCCCGATGCGGTGATCATGAGCCTGGTGAAGCAGCGCATCGCCCAGCCCGACTGCGCCAACGGCTTCTTGTTCGACGGCTTCCCGCGCACCATCCCGCAGACCGAGGCGATGGAGCAGGCCGGCGTGAACGTCGACTACGTGGTGGAGCTCGACGTGCAGGACGCCGAGATCATCGAGCGCCTGTCCGGGCGGCGTGTGCACCCGGACTCGGGGCGCACCTACCACGTCCACCTGCGCCCGCCAAAGGTGCCGGGCAAGGACGACGTCACCGGCGAGGACCTGGTCGAGCGCGAGGAAGACAAGGAGGAAGCAGTGCGCAAGCGGCTCGAGATCTATCAGGCGGAGACCAGGCACCTGGTGGATTACTACTCGGCCTGGGCCGCCAGCGGCGATCCGCGCGCGCCCAAGTACTGCAAGGTGTCCGGCAGCGGCAGCGTGGAGGAGATCCGCGACCGCGTCGCGGCCGCGCTCAGCTCATGATCTGCGGTAGTGGCGCCGCGCGCGCTTCTCCGCGCGTTGTAGCGCCTCCTTGGGAGCGTATCGGCCGGTGCACGCTTCCCCGAACATGTCGACGATGACGAAATCGGCCAGCACCGCCGCCGACTCCTTCCCCAGCCGTCCCGCGTATCCGGTGTGTCGCGCACCTCTGGCGATATCCCGGTAGAACGCGTGCTGCGGATCTTCGGTCCACACCGGATTGGTATCATAGGCACGCAGCGTGTGCGAGATGTATCCGATTGACGCCCGCTGCCACGGCTCGTACTGCTCGCGCTCCATGATGAAGCGCAGGTACTCCTTCGCCGCGTTCGGATGCTTGCAGTATTTGTAGATCGCCCCCGGGAACATCAGCGCGCCGTGCACGTCTCGCCCGATGGGCCCGATCGGGAAGGTCGCGTGCTCGATGTCCGCCGCCATCGCCTTGACCTTAGGGTCGGTGCTGGTCTTGGCGGTGTAGTAGATCGAGATCCCGTTCAGCGTCAGGCCGATCTCGCCGGCCAGAAACGCCTTGTTGTTACTCGGATCCAGCCAGGACAGCGTTCCCGGCGCGAAGGTCTGGTACAGCTCCTTCGCGTACTCCAGCGCTGCGATCGTCTCCTTGGAGTTGAGTGCCAGTCGGCTTTGTTCATCGGCCTGCCGTCCGCCGAATGCCCACAGCAGCCAGTGGGTCCAGCCGTTGGCGTCGCCGGTGGCGTGCGCCAGCGCGAACCCCGGGGGCGCCGCCTTGGCCTTCAGCGCCCGGCACAGCTTCAGAAACCCGTCCAGATCCTTCGGGAACTGCTCGAACCCGGCGGCATGCAGCATGCTGCGCCGATACACCATGGCCCCGCCCGCAACGCCGGTCGGGATGGCGATCCATCTTCCCTGGTAGGTGCAGTACTCCGGGCACACCTCGAACCAGCCGCCGTACTTCTGCCCCAGGTACTGCGCCAGGTCGCTGACGTCGAGCAGTTTGTCCGGATACAGCTGCGGTTGCTCGTCGGTGCTGATGATGATGTCAGGTCCGGCGCCCACGTTGGCCGCGACCGCCGCCTTGGGGCGCAGATCCTCGAAGTTCTCGCTGTCCACGCGCACCTCGACCCCGGTGAGCTGCGTGAAGCGCCGCGTGTTGGCCATGAACTGATCTTCGTCGCCCTGCACGAAGCGCTTCCAGCGCAGCACGCGCAGCGTCGCGCCTTTCTCCGCCTCGAACTTGAGCGGCGCGACCTCGGCCGGTGCCAGTCCAGGCAGGGCCGCCGCCGCGGCTGCCGCCGTGCCGGCGGCCAGGAAGTCGCGTCGGGTGAATCGGTTCATCCCTGCCTCCTTGTGTGGTTCGACCGCGCCGGGTCGAGAAGCGGATGCGGCCGCCGCCGCTCTCACCAGGCGAGCGTGCGCCGCGTGTGCTTGCGTCCGATGTCCGCCGCTTCCTGCGCGCGCGGCCCGCAGCCGATCATCACGCCCTCCTCGAGCCGGCCGATCACGTTCTCCGGCGTGACCGCCTCCAGGAATGCGAGGCCGGCGGTCCTGCACGCGCCCATGACGCGAGCGCGCGCGGCGCGCATCTCGGCCGGGTACGGCTCGTCATGCTGGTCCGGATACCCCATCGACATACCCATGTCCCCGGGTCCCCACTCGGCGAACGCGATCCCCGGGACGCGCGTGGTGCGTTCCACGCCGGCGAGCGCCCGCTTGTTCTCCACCTTGATCCCGAGGAGCAGCTCGCCGCGCGGATCGAGCGGCCAGGGATCCGCTCGGGCCAGGTACTCGGCGGGCGGCACGCCCCAGATCTCCGCCGCGCGGGTCTGACCGCCGTGCCCGCGGCGCCCGGGCCCGAGCGCCGAGCCGGCGCCCGCATGGCCGGCGCCCGCATGGCCGGCACCAGCATGGCCGGCACCAGCATGGCCGGCACCAGCATGGAAGGAGTAGCGCGCCGCCTCGACAAAGGCGCGCACCGCGTCGGGGCTCTCGGCGTGGCACAGAAGCAACCCGTGCACGCCGGTGGCGAGCACCTGCTTGATCATCCACCCGTTCGCGCGCACCGACTGCTCATCCGTGCCGTCGATCGGGAGGGTCACGATCACCGCGGGGGTCCGGTGTCCGCTCCGGGTCGGGCCGCCATCGACCAGACCGCGCATGAAGCGCATCAACCCGCGCATGTCGAACGCGCTGTGTTCCATGTCGTACGCGATGTAATCGGCCCAGGTCTGCGCCAGCGCGCGCCCCCCGTCGTACTCGCCGGCGCCGTCGGCGTCGACGAACTCGAAGTAAACCGGCTGACGCTGCTCCAGCAGCTCCACCGCCTTGTTGATTCTCACCGGCCGTCTCCGGTCACGCCCGTGTCCCGGTCGCCGTCACCGATGCCCGGCTGCCGCCAGCTCGCGCGCGAGCACCTCCCACGAGCGGGCCGGCGTCCGCGGCGGGATCACGTGCCGCACGTCCGGGTTGATCAGCGACATCGGCCACATGCCGGTGGCGATGCGCACCGCCTCCTCGCCGAGCTGCGTCTGCGCGCGCTCCCAGGCGGTCTCGGAATAACTGGCGTAATGGTTGGTCAGCGAAACGTTGTCCATCGCGAGCAGCGGGTTGTCGGGGGCGACCGGCTCCTTCTCGAACACGTCGAGGCCGGCGCCGGCGATCCGCCGCTGCTGCAGGGCCTCGATGAGCGCGGCCTCGTCCACGACTCCGCCGCGCGCGCAGTTGATCAGGTACGCGCTGGGCTTCATCACGGAGAACTGCGCACGGCCGATGAGGTGGTGCGTCTCCGGATTGAGATAGACGTGGACGCTGATGTAATCGGAGCGCCGGCACAGCGCCTCCAGCGAGTCCGTCATCTCCACGCCGGACTCCAGCGCGTCCCAGGACGCCACATACGGGTCGTGGGCGATCACCTGCAGGCCGAAGGTCTTGGCCTTGCGGGCCACGGCGCGCCCGATGTCGCCCAGGCCGACGATGCCGAACACCTGGCCGGCGACGTGGCCCATCGGCGCCAGGTTCTTGCGCGTCCACACCCCGCTGCGCACCAGCTTGTCGTGCAGCACGAACTTCCTGGCGCAGACCAGGAAGTGCATGATGGTGTGGTTCGACACCTCCTCGGTGCCGAACGAGGCGGTGTTGGCCAGGATGACGCCGTTGGCGGTCGCCGCGTCCAGATCCAGATGATCGTAGCCGTGGCCGAACGAGACCAGGCCCTTGCAGCGGCCGTGCAGGCCCATGTGCGCGAAAGCGGCCTGATCGAAGCCGTGGCCCTGAACCATGGCCGCGTCCACCTCGCGCAGCGCCTGCACCAGGTCCGCGGTACTGCGGCCCTCGTAGCGGATCACGGTTCCGCCCGCGAGCCGGACGGCGCGGCTTTGCTGCTCGAGCGAGGAGGTGTCGAAGGCCTCGGACTTCGCCGGGCCGATGTGGAGGATCCGGATGGGTTGCGACATGCGTATGCGCCTTTCTCTCGTGGGGTTGCGTTGCCGGGAGAAGCTACGCCAGCATCAGAAACCTGTCTACTACGGCGCAAGCCTGTCCAGCGCCGGGAGCCGCCCTCGCTATTCTTTCACGGCGCCGGTTATTCTTTCACGGCACCGGTCATGCCCGCCACGTAATACTCGACGAAGAACGAGTACAGGATCGCCACCGGCAGCGAGCCCAGCAGCGCGCCGGCCATCAGCGCGCCCCAATGGTACACGTCGCCCTCCACCAGTTCGGTGATCACGCCCACCGGCACCGTCTTGTGCTCCGAAGACGAGATGAACGTCAGAGCGTAGAGGAACTCGTTCCACGACAGGGTGAAGGCGAAGATTCCGGCGGAGATCAATCCCGGCACCGCCAGGGGCAGCACGATCTTCACCAGGATCTGCCAGCGGCTGGCCCCGTCGATCAATGCGCACTCCTCCAGCTCGAAGGGGATCGAGCGGAAGTAGCCCATCAGCAACCAGGTGCTGAACGGGATCAGGAACGTCGGATAGGTGAGGATCAGCGCCCACTTGGTGTCGAACATGCCGAGTTGGAACACGATGGTCGCCAGCGGGATGAACAGGATGCTGGGCGGGACCAGGTACGCGAGAAAGATCGCCAGGCCGACCTGGCGCGCGCCGCGGAAGCGCAGGCGCTCGATCGCGTAGGCGGCGAACACGCTCGCCGCGAGCGACGCGAAGGTCGAGATCACGGCGATCAGCATGGTGTTCCACATCCAGCTCGGGTACGCGGTGCGCAGCAGCAGCTTCTCGAAGTGCTCCAGCGTGGGATGGATCACCCAGAACGGATTGCCGCCGGTGGACAGCAGCTCGGCGTTGGGCTTGATGGCGGTGACCGCCATCCAGTAGAAGGGGAACAGCAGCACGAACAGGAACACGAGCAGCGGGACGTACACCGTGACCACCCGCCTCGGCAGCGAGACGAGGTAGCGCATTCCACCGCTGAGCTCCTGGTCCTTCATCGGTGCCCTTGCGATCAATCCTTCGTCCCCTGCTGCCAGCGCCGCCTCTGCAACCCGAAGTAGCTGAACAGGATCGCCGCGAGCAGGAACGGGATCATGGCGGTGGCGATGGCCGCGCCTTCGCCGAGCGCCCCGCCCGGGATGGCGCGCTGGAACGACAGCGTGGCCATCAGGTGCGTCGCGTTGATCGGCCCGCCGCGGGTGAGCACCCAGATCAGCTGGAAGTCGGTGAACGTGAACAGCACCGAAAAGGTCATCACCACGGCGATGATGGGCGAGAGCATGGGCAGAGTCACGTGCCAGAACTTCTGCCATGGGCCGGCGCCGTCGATCGCGGCCGCCTCGTACAGGGAGGGCGAGATGGTCTGCAGCCCCGCAAGCAGGCAGATGGCGATGAACGGCACGCCGCGCCAGACGTTGGCGGCGATCACCGACCCGCGCGCCAGGACCGGTTCGCCCAGGAAGTCGATGTACCCGTCGATCAGGCCGAGCTTGCTCAGCGTCCAGCTGATGATCGAGAACTGCGCGTCATAGATCCACCAGAAGGCGATCGCCGAGAGCACGGTGGGCACGATGAAGGGCAGCAGCACGATGGCCCGCACGAAGGCCTTGAAGGGGATGTGCTCGTCGAGCAGCAGGGCCAGCCACAGGCCGAGGCCGAACTTGATGGCGCTGGCGATCAGCGTGTACAGGAACGTGTTCCAGACCGACAGGCGGAACACGCCGTCGGTCACCACGTACTCGTAGTTCTCGATGCCGATCCACTGGCCCGGCCGGCCGACCTGGGCGTCGGTGAAGCCGAGCCACACGCCCAGCCCGAGCGGGTAGGTCAGGAACAGCATCAGCAGCAGCGCCGCCGGCAGCATGAACAGCAGGCCGAGGAAGCTGCGGTCGTCGAGCAGCCTAGGGAGCCTCCGATCAAGTTTCACGTTGCGCGACCGAGCGATTTTGGCCGAGGGCAAGACGGGGAGGACGCCGTGCAGCTTCCCTAGGCAAGCCGTTTCCCGCTCAGCGCGTCGAACAGATAAGTCTTGCCCGGCAGCGGCTGCAAACGGATGGTGTCGCCGGGCCGGAAGGCGTGGCGCTCGCGCGACACGACCGTGACATCCGCATCCGCGAGCTTGCAGTACACCTGGGTGTCGGCGCCCGTCGGCTCGACGACGACCACCTCGGCCGGCACGCCCTCGCCGCCGATCAGCAAATGCTCGGGGCGCACGCCCAGCGTCACCTTGTGTCCGTCGCCCAGGGCCAGCCCCGGCGCCGGCAGCTGGTTGCCGTCCACCAGCGTCAGCAGGCGCCGGGCGCCGTCGCGCGCCAACTTGCCCGGCAGGAAGTTCATCGCGGGCGAGCCGATGAACCCCGCCACGAACAGGTTCGCGGGATCGTCGTACAGCGCCAGCGGCGAGCCGATCTGCTCCACGTTGCCGCCGTTCATCACCACGATCTTGTCGGCCATGGTCATGGCCTCGATCTGGTCGTGGGTCACGTACACCGAGGTGGTCTTCAGCCGCTGGTGCAGCTCCTTGATCTCGGTGCGCATCTGCACGCGCAGCTTGGCGTCCAGGTTCGAGAGCGGCTCGTCGAACAGGAACACCTGGGGATCGCGCACGATGGCCCGGCCCATGGCCACGCGCTGGCGCTGGCCGCCGGAAAGCTGGCGGGGATAGCGGTCCAGATATTCGGTCAGGCCGAGGATCTTCGCGGCCTCGCCCACGCGCAGGCGCGTTTCGTCCTTGCCCTTGCCCGCCAGCTTCATGCTGAACGCCATGTTGTCGAACACGGTCATGTGCGGGTAGAGCGCGTAGTTCTGGAACACCATGGCGATGTCCCGCGCCTTGGGCGGCACCTGGTTCACCACCTTGGTGCCGATCAGGATCTCGCCCGCGGTGATCTCCTCGAGCCCG
>DATBMG010000197.1:0-5042 GCA_036554965.1 Burkholderiales bacterium | reverse complement strand
CCGGCATCGGCGGCACCGGCGTCATCACCATCGGTGCGCTGCTCGGCATGGCCGCCCACCTGGAAGGCAAGGGGGTTTCCGTGCTGGACATGACCGGCATGTCGCAGAAGAACGGCGCGGTCACGTCGCACGTTCGGATCGCGGCGCAACCCGACGCCATTCACGCGCAGCGCATCGCGACCGGGGAGGCGAATCTGATTCTCGGCTGCGACATGCTCACGGCAGGTGCCCAGGATGCGATCTCCAAGACTCGACCCGGCGTCACCGTGGCGGTGATCAACGGGCACGAGCAGCCACCCGGCCATTTCGCGCGCAATCCCGACTGGCGGTTCCCTGCGGAGCAAGTGCGTGCACTGATCGATGAGTCCGTGGGGAGACGCTCGTACTACGTGGACGCGACGCGACTCGCGACCGCGCTGCTGGGCGATTCCATCGCAACCAACCTGTTCATGGTCGGCTTTGCGTTCCAGAAGGGGTTGATCCCGGTAACCGAGGCGGCGCTGAACCGCGCGATCGAGTTGAACGGCGTCGCGGTGGAGGCCAACAAGGCTGCGTTTCTGTGGGGCCGGCGTGCGGCGCTGGACCTGCCGCAGGTCGAGCGGATCGCCGCCCCGCCGGAGCCGGTGGTCGGGCAAATCCCGCAGAGTCTGGACGCCATCGTCCGCAAGCGGGCGCAGTTCCTGACCGACTATCAGAACGCGGCCTACGCCAAGCGCTACGAAGCGTTCGTCGCCAGGGTGCGGCAGGCCGAAGCGAAACTGGGCAGAGGGGAGGCGCTGTCCCAGGCGGTGGCGAAGTCGCTCTTCAAGCTGATGGCCTACAAGGACGAGTACGAGGTCGCGCGGCTGTACACGGACGGCCGCTTCGAGGAGCGGCTGCGAGCCACCTTCGAAGGCGATTTCAGCGTCAAGTTCCACCTCGCCCCGCCGCTGCTCGCCAAGAAGGATGCGCAAGGTCTTCCGCTCAAGGCGCAGTACGGCTCGTGGATGGGGCATGCCTTCAAGCTGCTGGCGAAACTCAAGTTTCTGCGCGGTACCGCGTTCGACCCGTTCGGCGGGACCGAGGAGCGCCGCCTGGAGCGGCAACGCATCGCCGACTACGAAGCCTCGATCGGGGCGCTGCTGCCCCGCATCCGGGAGCACAACCAGCAGCAGGCCGTCGAGCTGGCCAGCCTGCCCGAGCAGATTCGCGGCTTCGGTCACGTGAAGCTCGAGAGCGCACGCAGAGCGCAGATCCGGCTGCGCGAGCTCGAGGGAGAGTTCGACCGGGCGAAGGCGCCAGTTGCGGAGGTTCTCCCGGCAGCGACGGCGGCGGCCTATGCGGATCGGCGCTGACGTGCGCTCTGCCCGGTAGCCGTTTTCAGCCCGAATATTTCTTCAGCTCCTGATCCGAGATCTTCCAGGCCACGGTCCCGGGTGGATGCTCGTACCAGCCCGGATCGGTGTAATCGCCGGCGGCGAGGTTCTCGCGCACCTTGATCACCGTGAACATGCCGCCCATCTCGAGCGGACCGAAAGGGCCCTCGCCCGTCATCATCGGCAGCGTGTTCTCCGGCAACCGCATGTGGCCCATCGCGCTGTGCGCGGCGTGTTCGGCCATGCCGGTCTCGCCCATGGCCATGTAGCCGGGCACCAGCTGGCGGATGCGCGCCTCGAGATCGCCCTGGTTCACGCCGATCATGTTGGGTACGGCATGCCCCATGGCGTTCATCGTGTGGTGCGACTTGTGGCAGTGGATCGCCCAGTCTCCGGCGAGCTGCGCGACGAACTCGCCCACGCGGACGTTGCCCACCGGCACCAGGATGCTGGTTTCGCGGTAACGCGCCGCTTGCGGGATCCAGCCCGAGTCGGTGCCGGTCACCTCGAACGCGGTGCCGTGGATGTGGATCGGGTGTTCGTGCATCGACATGTTCGCAATGCGGATGCGTACCCGCTCCCCGAGGCGGGCGACCAGCGGGTCGATGCCGGGGAACACACGGCTGTTGAAGGTCCACATGTTGAAGTCGGTCATCACCGACGGATCCGGGCGCCAGGTGCCGGCATGGACCGCGAAGCTCATGAGCATGATGCAATAGTCGCGGTCGATGCGCGGCGTCTCCGGCTCGCGCGGGTGCACCACGAAGAAGCCCTGCATGCCCAGCGCCATCTGCACCATCTCGTCGGCGTGCGGGTGGTACATGAAGGTGCCATTCTGCGTGAGCGTGAACTCGTACACGAACGTGTCGCCCGGCAGGATGTGGGGTTGCGTGAGGCCGGCCACGCCGTCCATGCCGTTCGGCAGGAAGATGCCGTGCCAGTGGATGCTGGTGTGCTCCGGTAAGCGGTTGGTGACCAGGATGCGCACCAGGTCGCCTTCCACGCACTCGATGGTCGGTCCCGGCGTCTGGCCGTTGTAGCCCCAGCACTTCACCACCATGCCGGGCGCGAACTCGCGCTCCACCGGCTCGGCGATCAGGTGGAACACCTTCACGCCGTTGTCCAGCTTGAAGGGCAGCGTGCCGCCGTTCGGCGTCACCACCGGGTTGTAACGCTGACCCGCCGGTGCGGGCAGCGGTGGGCGGGTTCTCGCCGCCGCTTGCTCGGCGGCCGAGGCGTTGCGGAAGGCGGCGGATACCGCACCGCCGGCGAGCAGCGCGGCGCCGCCCTTGAGAATCTGACGTCTGGTGAGCATCGATGCGTCCCTCAGTGTTCGTGGTCGGTTGCGTCCGGCGCCGGCATCGGCGCGGGCTCGGCCGGCGGGGCCGGGGGCAGCGGCACGCGGCCACCGAGCGCGCGTTCCAGCTCCGCCCAGGCCTGCCAGAACGACTCGAGCGCGGCTACGTAGTCGCGCGCGGCCTGTACCTGCCCCTGCTGCGCGAGCAGCAGGTCGTACACGCCGACCAGCATGCCGTTGTAGAACTTCAGGGTCTCGTCGACGGTGGACTGCTGCAGGGGCAGCATCACCGTCTCCAGGTGGCGAACCGACTGGTGCGCGGCGGCCAGCCGATCGCGCGCCTCGCGCGCCTCGGAGCGGATCTCCACGGCGAGCGCCTCCACGTGGTTTGCGCTGCGCCGGTACTCCGCTTCCGCGCGGGCGACGCGGCCCTGGCCTTGGTTGAACAGCGGCAAGCCGAGCTCGATCTCCGGTCCGTAGAACTTCTCACCGTCGGGTTCACGCTTGTAGGCCACGCCGATGCCGAGCGCGGAGAGATAGCGCAACTGGCGCGTGAGGCCGAGCGCCTGCGCGGCCGCTTCGGCTTCTTTCTTCGCTGCGAGCAAATCCAGGCGCTGGCTCATGGCCGTGGCTTCGACCTGTTCCAGGGGCGGAAGCGCCTCGGGTACTCCCGGCAGCCGGGCCGGGAGGGTCCAGCCGCTGTCCTCTCCCGATAGCCCGAGCAGCCGATTGAGCTTCTCGCGGCCGGCCGCGCGCCGGGCCTGCGCCTGCGTCGCTTGCAGCACCGCTTGGGCGTGGAACGCTTGCCGGATGGTCTGCTCGCGCCGGCTCAAGTTGCCGGCCTGGTGCTGGCGCCCGGCGAGCTCGGCGGCGGCCTGCGTGGAGACGACCACCTGCTGTGCGAGCTCCAGTGCCTGCGCGCCGCCCAACACGGCGTAATACTGCGCCTTCACATCCGCAGCCAGCTGCAGCGCAGCCTGCGCGACCTGTGCGGTGACGCGATCCGCCTGTGCTCCGGCGATCGACTTGCGCACCGAGAGGCTGAGCAGGCTGACGAGGTCCTGCACGATCGAACCCTCGACGATGCTGCCCGGATCGCCTGAGTACACGGTCAGCGACAGCACGGGATTCTCCAGCAGGCCGGCTTCGACTAGGTCCGCCTGGGCGATGCCCAGGCCCTCGAGCTGCGCCTGCAGCCGGCGGTTGCCGAGCAGCGCGACCTGCACCGCCTCGTCGGCCGTCAGGCCCTCGGCGAGCAGGCGGCTCACCGCTCGACGGGCGGCGCTGCTGCTCTCGGTGTCGCGCTGCCAGGTAATGTCCTGATCGAGCCGCTGGCCGACCGTGTCGCGCACCCCGGCGAAACGCGCAGCGGGATCCACCGTCGCGCAGCCGGCGATCGCCGCGGCGAGCGAGCAGGCCAGCGCCGCGCGCCGCACGACAGCCTCAGCGGTGGCCGACATGGGGGTCCTCTTTCCTGTCATGCGCCGCGGGCTCGGCCAGCTCCCGTCCGGCAAGCGGGTACTCGCGCATCCTCACCTCCTTCGAGTGCGAAAACGACCGCGCACGCGCAGGCGAATGCCCGCGCGGTGCGCGCACGGCTTCCCGCGCTGCCGGCTCGGCGTCCGGCGCGCGGGGGCGGGGTGCTCAAGCTAGAGGGGGAGGGTCGGGCTGCTCGAGCGCGTGCGCGGGTGGCAGCGTCTGAGCGAGCGGAGAGAAACGGTCGGAGAAGCGCAGCATCGGTCTGGTGCCCTCGGTGCCGACCATCGGGGCGCAAGCCAGGTGACAGGCGCCGCAGTCGGCGCACGCGATGCGAGGGCTGGAACCGTCAGAAGCGTGCGCAGGGTGGTGGCCCGAATGCTCGTCGTGCGGCACGGCGGCACCGCCGCTTGCGGGCCCTTGCCCGTGCTCGCAAAAAGGCATGGCGACCGCGGCCAGCGCCTGGAACGGCAGCCACAGCACCATCAGCGCAACGATGAGCGAACGCAGCTTCGACACGCGGCCAGTATAACCGAGCGGGCTCACAGGAATTCGGGCGACATCACCGCCCGCAGCAGGACCTGTGCCTGCCCGCTGCGCAGGCGACGGGTGATCCAGCACATGCCGCCTTTCTTGATCAGCCATTCGGAGGGCGTGCCCGAGATCAGCGCAGCGACGACTTGGCCGAGCGTCGGCTGATGGCCCACGACCAGCACTGCCCGCCTGGCCTGCGGCCAATGCGACGCAGCCAGCACCGCCTCGTGCGTCGCGCCCGGAGCGACCGCCTCGGTCGTCTCAAAATCGGACGTCAGGGCTTGCGCAGTTTCCTGAGCGCGGCGGGCGGGGCTGACGATGACGCGTGTGTCCTCCGGCAGATGCTCGCGCAGCCAGCGCGCCATCTGCGCCGCTTGCTT
>DATBMG010000159.1:0-29780 GCA_036554965.1 Burkholderiales bacterium | reverse complement strand
CGCCGCTGTTTCGCGATCACCTGCGCGCGCTGCGCCTCGCCGAGGAACTTCACGTCCTGCACCAGCACCATGTGCTTCGCCCGGGAATGCTGGTACTCCTGCATGAAGCGCGCGATCAGCACGCGCAGCCGGTCCTCGGGCGGCAGCCGCGCCGCGCGCACCTCCTGCGCGATGCCGAGCAATCGGTCCATGTAGCTGTCGGCGGTGTCGAACAGCAGCTGCTCCTTGTCGCGGTAGTAGTGGTAGAGCAGGGCCTTGGACACGCCGCAGGCGCGCGCCAGGTCGGCCATCGATGCGCCGCGAAAGCCGTTGTCGGCGAACAGCTGCGCAGCCGTCTCCAGGATCGCCGCACGCTGCCGATCGAAGGTCGGCGCCTTGGGCCGTGCCATGGTCAGCGCTCGTCGTAGCTGACGACGACGCGATCGGTCAACGGATGTGCCTGGCAGGTGAGCACGAAGCCGGCGTCGAGATCGCGCTGCTCCAGGCTGTAGTTCTTGTCCATGCGCAGCCGCCCTTCCAGCACCTTCGCGCGGCAGGTGCAGCACATGCCGCCCTTGCACGAGTACGGCAGGTCGACACCGGCGCGCAGCGCGGCGTCGAGCACCGAGGGGTCGCCGGCGTGGAACTCCACCTCGCGCCGCACGCCGTCCACCAGGACCGTGATCAGCGCCTGGGGCGCATCGCCCGGCTCGACGTGGTGCGCGGCGCCCGCGGCGGGCACGCCGAAGCGCTCGAGGTGGATGTGCTCGGCGCGCAGGCCGCGCGCGCGCAGCGCGCCCTCGATCTCGTCCAGCATGGTGTCAGGGCCGCAGAGGAAGGCTTCGTCGATGCCCTCCACGGGCAGCAGCGTGTCGGCGAGAGCCTCAACCTTGGCCGCGTCCAGCCGGCCGTTGAACAGCTCCACTTCCTGGTGCTCGCGGCTGAACAGGTTGTAGAGCGTGAAACGCTCGAGGTAGCGGTCCTTGAGATCCTCGAGCTCTTCCTGGAACATGGTGGTCGCCACGCGGCGGTTGCCGTACAACAGCGTGAAGCGGCTGCGCGGCTCGCGCTTGAGCGTGGTCTTGATCAGCGACAGCACTGGCGTGATGCCTGCGCCAGCGGCGAAGGCGACGTAGTGCTTGACGTTGGCCGGGTGCAAGGGCGTGTGAAAGCGGCCCTCGGGCGTGAGCACGTCGATGCTGTCGCCCGCCTTGAGCTGCGCGTTGGCGAACGTCGAGAACGCGCCGCCGGACACCTTGCGGATCGCCACGCGCAGCTCGCCGTCGTCGGCCGCCGCACAGATGGAGTACGACCGCCGCAGCTCCCGGCCTGCGAGCTGCGTGCGCAGCGTGATGTGCTGGCCCTGGACGAAGGTGTAGTCGGCGGCCAGCCGCGGCGGCACGTCGAAGCGCAGGCTCACCGCGTCCGCGCATTCGCGGCGCACCTCGGCGATGCGCAGACTGTGGAAGCGGGGCGTCACGCGATCAGATGGGCTTGAAGTGCTCGAACGGCTCGCGGCACGCGCCGCAGCGGTACAGCGCTTTGCAGGCGGTCGCGCCGAACTCCGACAGGCGCTCGGTGTCGTGGGATCCACAGCGCGGGCACGCCGGCAGTCGAGGCACGATGCGCACGCTGTGCACGGCAGCCGCGGCGCCCGGCGGCGCAATGCCATATTCACGCAGCTTTTCGGCGGCGCGCGGGTCGAGCCAATCGGTGGTCCAGGGCGGCGCGAGCCGGGTCTCGATGTGAATCTCGCCTGCACCCGCCTGGCGCAGCGCGTCGCGGATCGCCGTCTCGATCGCCTCGGTGGCGGGGCAGCCTGAATAGGTGGGGGTGACCACCACGGTCAGCCGCTCGCCTTCAGCCTTGACGTCGCGCACGATGCCCAGCTCGGTGACCGAGATCACCGGGATCTCCGGGTCGGGCACCCGGGCCAAGACTTGCCAGGCCTGTGCGGCGCTCAGCACGCCTGCCTCACCATTGCGCGCCCGGATAGGCGCGTTGCATGGTCTGCATCTCCGCCAGCAGATGCCCCATGTGCTCACTGTGCACGCCGAGCTTGCCTTGCGACAGGAAGGGCGTGCGCGCGGGCGGAGACAGCGCCGCCTCTTGCAGCACCGGCAGCACCGCTGCGTCCCAGCGGGGCTGCAGCGAGCTGCCCGCCAGGCCTATCCCCGCGGCGGCGGCCGCTTCCTCGACCGCATCGCCGGCGAACAGCTCGGTCGTGTAAGGCCACAGGTAGTCCAGGGCGGCTTGCATGCGGCGGTGCGATTCCTCGGTGCCGGCGCCCAGGCGCAGCACCCAGTCGGCCGCGTGCCGCAGGTGATAGCGCACCTCCTTGAGGCTCTTCGCGGCGATGGCGGCGAGCTGAGCGTCGCGCGAACCGAGCAGGCCTTCCCAGAGCGGAACCTGATGGGCGCTGAACAGGAAGTTGCGCAGCACCGTGCGGGCGAAATCGCCGTTCGGCAGCTCCACCAGCGTGCAGTTGCGGAACTCGCGCTCGGAGCGCAGGAACGCGAGCTGGTCCTCGTCGCGTCCGTTGCCTTCCAGCGCGCCCGCATGGGTGAGCAGCAGGCGCGCCTGCCCGATGAGATCCAGTGCGGTGTTGGCCAGCGCCAGATCCTCCTCCAGGACCGGCGCGTGCCCGCACCACTCGGACAGCCGCTGGCCGAGGATCAGGGGATTGTCGGCGAGACGCAGCAGGTAGTCGATGTTGAGGTCGGGCATCGCTCTGGGGCCGCGGCGCGGCTCACATGTGATCCACTTCGCGCGGCAGCTTGTAGAACGTCGGATGCCGGTAGATCTTGTCTTCCGCCGGATCGAACATCTCCGGCTTGGCCTCCGGATCGGAGGCGTGGATCTGATCGCTGCGCACCACCCAGATGCTCACCCCCTCCATGCGCCGCGTGTAGATGTCGCGCGCGTTCTGCAGCGCCATGCGCGCGTCGGGCGCGTGCAGGCTGCCGCAGTGCTTGTGGTCCAGCCCGTTGCGGCTGCGGATGAACACCTCCCACAGCGGCCATTCGTTGCGATCCATGGCAGTGCTCCTATGCCGCGGCCGCCTGCTTGCGCGCGTAGGCGAGCGCCGCCTCGCGCACCCACGCGCCGTCCTCGTGCGCCTTGACGCGCTCGGCGATGCGCTCGCGCGCGCACGGCCCGTGGCCGTTGACCACGTTCCAGAACTCCTGCCAGTCGATCGGACCGAAATCCCAGTGTCCGCGCGCCTCGTTCCAGCGCAGCTGCGGGTCTGGCAGGGTCACCCCCAGCACCTGGGCCTGCGGCGCGGTGGCGTCGACGAACTTCTGGCGCAGGTCGTCGTTGGAGATGCGCTTGATGCCCCAGCGCGCGCTCTGCTCGCCGTGGGTGGAGGCGCTGTCGTGCGGCCCGAACATCATCAGCACCGGCCACCACCAGCGGTTCACCGCGTCCTGCACCATGGCGCGCTGCTGCGGCGTGCCGCGCATCATGGTCAGCAGCAAGTCGAAGCCCTGGCGCTGGTGGAAGCTCTCCTCCTTGCAGATGCGGATCATGGCGCGCGCGTAAGGTCCGTAGGAGCAGCGCGTCAGCGGGATCTGGTTCATGATCGCCGCTCCGTCCACCAGCCAGCCGATCGCGCCGATGTCCGCCCAGGTGAGCGTCGGGTAGTTGAAGATGGACGAGTACTTGGCCTTGCCGTTGTGCAACGCCTCGACCAGCGCATCGCGCGACACGCCCAGCGTCTCGGCTGCGGCGTACAGATACAGCCCGTGCCCGCCTTCGTCCTGCACCTTGGCGAGCAGGATGGCCTTGCGCTTGAGGGTGGGCGCGCGCGTGATCCAGTTGCCCTCGGGCAGCATGCCGACGATCTCCGAGTGCGCGTGCTGCGAGATCTGGCGCACCAGCGTCTTGCGGTACGCCTCCGGCATCCAGTCCTTGGGTTCGATGAAGTCGCCGCGGGACAGCGTGGCCTCGAACTGCGCCTCGTAGTCGGGATTGTCCGGCGCTTGCGCATCGGGCCTGGGCGACTCGGTGTCTTGATTCGGCAGGTCTATGGCTTGCGTGTACATGCTTTCCTCTGTGTCCTCTGTGGTCCGAGCTTCACTTCGGCCGCCGGTCGATCAGCCGCTTGGCCTTGCCGACCGTCACGCGCTCGATGGCGAACGGGTCGACGACCTCGATGCGGGTGGACACGCCGATGTAACTCTTGATGTGATGCCGCAACTCGTGGGCGACGGTGTCGCGGTCGGCGTAGCGCATCTCCGGCTTGAGCTCGACGCGCACCGTCAGGGCGTCCAGATGGCCCTCCTTGTCCAGCAACAGCAGGTAGTGCGGCGCCAGGGCCGGGGTCTTGCAGATCAGCTCCTCGATCTGCGAGGGGAAAACATTCACGCCGCGGATGATGAGCATGTCGTCCGAGCGGCCGGTGAGTTTGTCCATGCGGCGCATGCTGCGCGCGGTGGGCGGCAGCAGGCGCGTGAGATCGCGCGTGCGATAGCGGATCACCGGCAGCGCTTCCTTGGTGAGCGAGGTGAACACCAGCTCGCCCAGGTTGCCGTCGGGCAGCACCGCGCCGCTCACCGGATCGATGATCTCCGGGTAGAAGTAGTCCTCCCATACCGTGAGGCCGTCCTTGGTCTCAATGCACTCGTTGGCTACGCCCGGCCCCATCACCTCGGACAAACCGTAGATGTCGACCGCATCCAGCGCCGCGCGCTGCTCGATCGCGCTGCGCATCGCCTCGGTCCACGGCTCCGCCCCGAAGATGCCTACCTTCAGGGAGCAGTCTGCCGGATGCATGCCCTGCCGCTCCATCTCGTCGATCAAGGTGAGCATGTAGGACGGCGTGACCATGATGATGTCGGGATGGAAATCCGCGATCAGCTGCACTTGCTTCTCGGTCTGTCCGCCCGACATCGGCACCACGGTGCAACCGAGGCGCTCGGCGCCGTAATGCGCGCCCAGCCCGCCGGTGAACAGACCGTAGCCGTAGGCCACGTGCACGATATCTCCCGGCCGGCCGCCGGCGGCACGGATCGACCGCGCCATCAGGTCGGCCCAGGTGTCGATGTCCCTTTGCGTGTAGCCGACCACGGTGGGCTTGCCGGTGGTCCCGCTCGAGGCGTGCACGCGCACCACCTTCTCGCGCGGCACGGCGAACAGCCCGAAGGGATAGTTCTCGCGCAGGTCCTGCTTGCCGGTGAAAGGAAAGCGCGCTAGATCCTCGAGCGATTTCAGGTCGTCCGGGTGCACGCCACGCGCCTGGAACGCGCGGCGGTAGTGCGGCACGTTGTCGTAGGCATGGTGCAGGCTCCAGCGCAGGCGTTGCAGCTGCAGCGCGCGCAGCTCGTCCCGGCTGGCGCGCTCGATCGGTTCGAGGTCGCCGGGCGCCGGCTTACGCACCGGCATGGATCGCGTCCATCACAGCGGCACCACCTGCTTGCCCTTGATGCAATACGAGCGGCCGCGGAACACCGCGACCAGCTCGCCGCGCTGGTTGGTCACGCGCACGTCGTATACGCCGGTGCGGCCGCGGCGCATCACTTCCGCCGCCTCGGCGGTGAGCACGTCGCCCTGGTGGGCGGGCGCGACGATGTCGGCGGTGAAGCCCGCCGCCATGGTCAGCTCGTTGTAGCTGTTGCAGGCGAAAGCGAAGGCCGAATCCGCCAGCGTGGCGATGAAGCCGCCGTGGCAGACCTTGAAGCCGTTGAGCATGTCGGCGCGCACCGTCATCGACATGCATGCGCGGCCCGGCGCGATCGCGTCCAGCCGCATGCCGAGCCCGCGCGAAGCCGCGTCCTCGGCCAGCATGCCGCTGCTCACCCGCTCGGCGATGGCCTGCGGGTTCAATGCCGTGTGGTTCACCGATCTGTTCTCCCATCCACCGGAGTCATTCTCCCTTGAACTGCGGTGTGCGTTTCTCCAGGAACGCGGCCACGCCTTCGCGGTAGTCGCGCGTATGGCCCAGCTCGCGCTGGAGATCGCGCTCGAGATCGAGCTGCGCGGCGAGCGCCCGCTGCTCGGCGGCGTAGATCGCCTGCTTGGTGCGGGCGAAGCCGCGCGTGGGCCCGCCGGCGAGTTTCGCAGCGAGCGTGCGCACCGTCGGCATGAGCTGGGCGTCGTCCACGCACTCCCAGATCAGGCCCCAGCTGTGCGCCTGCTCCGCGCTCAGGCGCTCGCCGAAAAGCGCGAGCCCCAGCGCCCGCGGCGCACCGAGCGTGCGGGCGAGGAAGTAGGTGCCGCCGCAATCCGGCACCAGGCCGAGCTTGGAGAACGCCTGGATGAAGCTCGCCGAGCGCGCCGCCACTACCACGTCGCAGGCCAGGGCGATACTCGCTCCCGCGCCGGCCGCCACGCCGTTCACGGCGCACAGCACCGGCAAGGGCAGGGCGCGCAAGGCGAGCACCAGCGGGTTGTAATTGGCCTCGAGCGACGCGCCGAGATCGCGCGGCGCATCGCGCCGCTCATCCCCTTGGGCGACGCTGCGGTCCGCCAGGTCCTGCCCGGCGCAAAATGCGCGGCCCGCACCGGTGATTATCACGGCACGCACACCGCGGTCGCCGCCGATGCGCTCGAGCGCCTCGCGTATCTCGCCGTGCATGGCGTCGTTGAAGGCGTTGAGGCGCTCGGGGCGGTTCAGGGTGAGCGTGGCGACACCCTCGCTCACCTCCAGGGCGATGCTGCGAAAGGCTGCTGCCAAGGTGCGGTTCTCCATGGACGCCGGGAGGCCCGGCATTTATCGACCGTTCGGTCGATGAATGTTAGGGGGAATCGCCGTTCGAGACAAGGACTTTCAAGACAAGGGCTTCCGAACGCCCCGTCGGCTCGGCTGTTGCGGCGCGGCAAGGGCCTGATCGTTGCTTTCCTCGGCCGGTATACACCCGCGTGGGCGGAGGAGTTGCCAGATGACGCTGAGCGAAATGATGCAAGAGGCGCTCGAGCAGGGGATTCGGCAGGTGAAGGCGGCCGGCTCCCGCTTGCATCCGTTCCTGGTGGTCGACCCGGCCAAGATCCTGTTCCTGTTCGACCCGTCCGGCCAGAGCGAGCCGATGGAGATGGCGCTGTGTGCGATCCGCGAGCACGCCCCGGCGTGCGAGCGCGTCGTGCTGGTGCTGAACACGACGCTGACCGCGCAGGATGGACGCAAGTCCGACGCCATCGTGGCGCTGGGCTCCGAGCGCGGCCAGGAAACCGGTCCGATGTGGGCACAGACCTATCGGCCCGGAAGCTGGTTCCGGCGCTTCCGCGTCGAGGGCGAGCGCGAAACGATCGGCGAGGTGAAGAACCTGATCCGAGAAGCGCTCACCGCCTGACGCGGCAGGCCGGAAGCGCGCCTCACTTCGGCGCCAACCTCATTTCGGCGCGGGGGTCGGCCCCAGCGGCGTGTCATGGGTTCGCGGCCCCTTCGCGCGCCGCCGCCAGCGCTTCGCGCAGCACGTCCATGTCGCCGATGTGGTTGGCGAACAGCAGGATCAGCCGCGCGTTGAGCAGCTCGCTCTGCTCGTCGCTCAAACCGCGATGCGCCTCGATCAGCGCCTGATAGAACTCGTCGGGCACGGGGATGTTGGCGGCGGTGTTCAATGCGCTCATGCCGGTGTCGCCTCGATCGGGGTGCCGGTGACGCGCGCCAGCGCCTCGCGCACGGCGCGCACCTCGAAGTGCCGCCAGCGCGCGGCGACGTGCTGGTCCGGGCGCAGCAGGTACAGCGTGCCCGGCGTGGCGTCGTAGCGCTGCGCGAACAGCCCCTTGCTGTCGTCGAACGCGGGCAGTCCCGCGGCGCTCCATGGCGCGGCGCGGCCCGCCGAGCAGATCACCAGGGCGTGCACCGGCACCGGCAGCCGCGCGAGGCCGAGCAGGCGCGCGGCGAGGCTGTCGTCGGCCGGTGCGCCGCCGGCGAAATACACCGCGCAGAAGCGGCCGCCGAGCTGATCGATCAACCAGACCGCACCGCCGGCGCCCTGCAGCGGCGCGTCCAGCGCCGGTGAGCCGGGGACCAGGCGCGCGGCGAAGCGATCGCGGTCGGGCGTGTCCAGGGTGGTCGCGATGTAGGTGTGCGGGAGCGACAGGCGGCCGCTGTTGACGATGCCGCGAGCAAAGGGATAGCGCTCGGCGAGCCCCAGCGCCGCGTCGCGGAACACGCGGCTCACCCGGCTCTTCGGCGTGATGAAATCGGTGCTGCGGGTGGAATTGAGGATGTTCTCGTCCGCCGCGGGGATGCGTTCGACGTCGTAGCTGTCGAGCAGGGCGTCGGGCGCCTCGCCGCGCAGCACCAGCGCGAGCTTCCACACCAGGTTGTCGGCGTCCTGGATGCCGCTGTTGGCGCCGCGGGCCCCGAACGGCGAGACTTGGTGCGCCGAGTCCCCGACGAAGAACACGCGCGCGTGGCGGAATCGGTCCATGCGCTGGCAGCGGAAGGTGTACACGCTGACCCATTCCAGGCGGAAGGGCCGGTCGGCGCCGAGCATCGCCCGGATGCGCGGGATCACCCGTTCGGGCTGCCTCTCCACCTCGGGGTCGGCGTCCCAGCCGAGCTGGAAGTCGATGCGCCACACGTCGTCGGCCTGCCGGTGCAGCAGCACAGACTGGCCGGGATGGAACGGCGGGTCGAACCAGAACCAGCGCTCGGTGGGGAACTCCGCCTGCATCTTCACGTCGGCGATCAGGAAGCGGTCGCGGAACACTTGCCCGCGGGCTTCCAGCCCGAGCAGCGAGCGGATCGGGCTGCGCGAGCCGTCGCAGGCGAGCAGATGGACGGCTTCCACCTGGGTTCGGCCTTGCGGCGTTTCGACCGTGACCAGCACGTGATCGGCCTGCGGCGCCACCGCGACCACCTTGTGGTTCCAGCGCGTCTCGACCTCGTCGGACTCGAGCAGACGGTCGATCAGGAACTGCTCCAGGTAATACTGCTGCAGGTTGATGAAGGCGGGGCGCTTGTGCCCGGACTCGGGCAGCAGGTCGAACTGGTAGAGCAGCCGGTCACGCAGGAACACCTTGCCCCGGTTCCACACCACGCCCTTGTCCACGCAGCGCTGCCCGATCCCCAGCCGGTCGAGGATCTCCAGCGTGCGCTTGGCGAAGCAGATCGCGCGGCTGCCTTCCGAGAGCTTGTCGTCCTCGTCCAGCAGCAAGGTGCGTACGCCGTGCTGCGCCAGGTCGAGCGCGGCGCACAGCCCCACCGGACCGGCGCCGACGACCACCACCGGCCAGCGCGGACGCGGCCCGGAAGCGGGCTGCGCAGGCTGGTCGATGCGGCGGCGGGGCATGCTGGATGACGCGAGACGTTGCAGGGTGCGGGCATATTACAATCATCCCGTGGACCGTACCGAGCGCTTCTACAAGATCCAGCAGCTGATCCACCGCCTCAAGGTGGTGCCGGCCCGGCGCTTCCTGCAGGAGCTGGAGATCTCCCCGGCGACCTTCAAGCGCGACCTGGAGTACCTGCGCTCGCGCTTGAACATCCCCATCGTCTGGGACCGCGAGGCCAACGGCTATCGCTACGATGCCCGCTCCGGGGTGCAGGAGCTGCCCGGACTGTGGTTCAACGCGCAGGAAATCTACGCGCTGCTCACCATGAAACACCTGCTGGAGAACCTGGAGCCCGGCCTGCTCGGCCCGCACATCGAGCCGCTGCTCGCGCGGCTGACGGCCGCGATCGGCAGCGGGCCGCATCCGGCGGAGGCGGTGCAGCGGCGCATCCGCATCCTGCACGCCGCGCGCCGCACGCTGCCGCTGAAGCACTTCGAGACCGCCGCCCGCGCGCTGCTCGAGCGCAAGCGGCTCGCGATCCGCTACTACAACCGCATGCGCGACGACGAGACCGAGCGCGAAATCTCGCCGCAACGCCTGGTGCATTACCGCGACAACTGGTATCTGGACGCCTGGTGCCATCTGCGTCAGGACCTCCGCAGCTTCGCGGTGGACGCCGTTCGCACCGCCGCCATCGTCGATCAACCGGCGCGCGAAGTGCCGGACCGGGAACTCGACGAGGTCCTGGCCAGCGGCTACGGCATCTTCAGCGGCCGCGACACGCAGTGGGCGCAACTGCGCTTCGCTCCGGTGCGCGCGCGCTGGGTGGCGGCGGAGCTGTGGCATCCGCGCCAGCGGGCGCATTTCGAGGTGAACGGCGCGTACGTGCTGGAGATCCCGTACAGCGACGATCGCGAGCTGGTGATGGACATCCTCAAGTTCGGCCCGGACGTCGAGGTGCTGCAGCCGCCGGCGCTGCGCCAGCGCGTGCAACAGCTGCTGGGCGAGGCGCTGCAGCGTTACAGTCGGGGAGCGCGCTTCGGCGATCTGCTGGAGGCGGCCAAGCGGGAGCGTGCGCCGTCCGCCGAATAGCGTGGCGAAGGCCACGCAGCAGCGCACGGCGCTCGAACCGGCCTACCGGCGCACCGTATACCGCGTATTCGCGCCCGGCGGCGCCATCGATCTGCGAGTCGGACACCGCTTCCCGGCCCTGGACCGGCTGCTCGCCGTGGCCGGATGCACCCGCTGGGCCTTCCTCACCGCCTGGAACCCGCGTTCCAGGCCGCTGCCGGCCTGGCGCAATGCCACGCGCAGCCGCCGCCTGGCGCGCGCGCTCCACGCGCGCGGCTACCGCTTTCTGCCTGGACTCGGCATTCCGCTGGAGCCTGGGTGGCGGCCGGAAGTCAGCTTGCTGGCGCTCGGCATGCCGGCGGCGCGGGCGCTGCGCATCGCCCGAAGCTTCGGCCAGAACGCCATCGTTGCCGGCCGCCGCGGGCGGCGGGCGCAGTTGCTCTGGTGCGAGAGCTGAACAAGCCATGCCCGAAACGCTTCTGGAATGGACCGAGCTGCTGAGCTACGTGGTCACCATCGTCGGCCTTCCGCTTGCCATCTACGTGTACCTGATGGAGCAGCGCAAGGAGCGCCAGGGCGAGGAGGAAGAAGTCCACCAGAGCCTGTCCGACGAGTACAACGATTTCCTCAAGCTGGTGATCGACAACGCCGACCTGCAGCTGCTCAGCCGCGAGGGTGCGCGCGCGGAGCTGTCCGCCGAGCAGCGCGAACGCAAACAGGCCATCTTCGGCATCCTGGTGGCGCTGTTCGAACGCGCCTACATCCTGGTGTACGAAGAGGACATGGACAAGCAGCGCCGCCGCCTGTGGCGGAGCTGGGAGGATTACATGCGCGACTGGTGCAAGCGACGCGACTTCCGCGAGGCGCTGCCCGAGCTGCTGGAGGGCGAGGACCCGGACTTCGCGCGCCACATTTTCCGGCTGGCTGGGCTGGAGGCGGAACGCTCGCCGGGCTGAGCGGCGAGGCGGGATGGCTCACCGCAGCTGCGGCGAGCTCTGCGAGGAGGCTCGCCGCAAGCCGATTCGGGCGGCATTTCAGGACACGAATGCGACGGGCACCGGGTTCTCGCCGACAGCGTGGCGCAGCACGGCCCAGTGCATCGCCTCGTCGCCGAGAATGCTGGCCGCGGCCTTGGCGAGATCGCGATTGCCGAAGACCGGCACGGCATTCAGGTACGCGCTCACGGCGCCCTTCTCGAGCTGCGCGGCGAAGCGCAGCACGTCGGCCTGAGTCTTCAGCTTCTCGGTCGGGAACGCGTAGCGCGCTCTCACGGCGGCGGGCTTGCCGCCGAGCTTGGTCACGGTCTTGGCCAGAACGTCGGCGTGCTCGCGATGATGCCCCTGGAACTGCATCGCGAGCGCGAGCACCGGCTTGTCGAGCAGACCGCTCTCCGCCGCAACCTGGTAGGCCGCGACCGCCTCGTGCTCGGCGGCAAGCGCGGCGTTGAGGATGTTGGCGTCGTTGGCCTCGGTCGCGCCGCGCGATTCCTCGGCGGCCAATGCCTCGCGGCCGGCAAGCAGCGCGACCGCTGCTCCCGAGAGCCTCGCTGCGGAGCCAAGGAACAGACGCCGATTGGGCATGATGAGGCGGGGTTCGCTGAGCGCAAAGAAGGACATGCTCTTCTCCTGTAACAGGTGGTAGAGGAAGATCGGCCGGGCCGCGACGGCCCGGCCGAGAGGGAAGACGCCGGCGGCGCTCTAGCCGCTGGCGGGCGGCGGCGGGGGAAAGCGCAGCTGCTCGAGCACGGCCGCGACGATGCGGTCGCAGCGCGCGCCGGCGAAGGCGAAAGCGTCGTCGAGGGCGGTATCGACTTCGCGCGCGAGCGATTCGCGCAACATGCTGCGCGCGCGGAAGTAGCGGGTACGGACCGTGGCTTCCGGGATGTCGAGCAAGGCGGCGGTTTCCTCGACCGAAAGCTCTTCGAGCGCGCGCAGGACGAACACGCCGCGGAACGCTTCGGGCAGGGTGTCGATCCGGCGTTCGATCAACGTGCCGAGTTCGCGACGCATTGCTTCAACTTCCGGTCTTGGCGATTCAGCGGTCATAGCGACGCCCGTCTGCGCCGCAAGGTCGGCGTCCGCCACGCTGTCGAGCGGGATCACCACCCCGTGCCGCGCCGCGCGGCGCTTGCGGCCGAGCGCCTCATTGATCACGATGCGCGCCAGCCAGGTGGACAGCTTCGAATGGCCGGCGAAGCTGCCGATCGACCGATAGGCGAGCAGATAAGCCGACTGCAGGCAGTCTTCCGCTTCGGCGTCGTCGCGCAGGATGCTGCGCGCGGCGCGATAGAGCATGCGATTGTGACGCCGCATGATGTGCTCGAAAGCGTTGAGGTTGCCCGATGCGACGCCGCGCGCGAGTGCGAGATCGCTTTCCTCGGGCGCAGGTGTCCGTTCCGCCAGGATGGTCATCTCATTGTTCCGGTGGGTCTCCGTGCCGCATTAGATGAAAGCACAGAACCACCCGTTCCGCGCTGCTGCCAAGCTTTAACCGCACTGCGTGACATGGAACGCAACCTGCTACGGTCGGTCTAAAGTCGAACGCCGCGCGGCCGTTGACTGTTGCGCGAGCCAGATTGCTTCGCTGCCGCAAGAATACAAAAGCGGTAGAGCTTTGGGCGCGGGCTGGTAGCCCGCGTCGCGAAAGCACCCTTACTTTTCCTATCCCCTTGATTGAATAGAGCGGCGTGCGGCGCGCCGCGCCGGCGGCCGGGCCGGCGCGCGCTCGCCCGCGGCGCGTGCGAAGTTGATAGGATGGCGCCGAACCGATCGGACTCCCGAGCCATCATGAGCAAACCCAGGCCGCGCTCGACAAAGCCGGCCAAACGCACGCGCGAAGCGCTGCCGCCGGGCGTCAATCCACGGTTGAGCGCCCAGACCCGCAAGGTCCTGCAGCAGCACTACCGCGCCAAGCACGGAGTCAAGTGAGCATGGGCGAGACGCCGCCACCCGGCGACCGGTTGGAGGCGCTGCGCGAGCGGCTGCGCGCGTTTGTCGCAGAGCGCGACTGGGATCAGTTCCACAACCCCAAGAACCTCGCGATGGCGCTGGTGGCCGAGGCCGGCGAGCTGGTCGAGCACTTCCAGTGGCTTACCCCCGAGCAGAGCGAGCGCCTGGCCCCGGATGTGCGGGCCGAGGTGGCGCTGGAGATCGCCGACGTGCTGCTGTTCCTGCTGCGGCTGTGCGACCGCTTGGACATCGATCCGGTGCAGGCGGCGCAGAGCAAGCTGGTGCTCAACGCGCAGAAGTATCCGGCGCACAAGGCGCGCGGCAGAGCAGCCAAGTACGACAAGCTGTAGTGCTCGCGTACCGCCATCAGTTCCACGCCGGCAACTTCGCCGACGTGTTCAAGCACGCGCTGCTGACGCGGCTGCTGCTCGCGCTGGCGCGCAAGGACAAGCCGTTCTTCTACCTGGACACGCACGCCGGGACCGGTCTGTACGATCTGACGCATCCGTGGGCGCAGAAGCTGCAGGAGCATCGTGCGGGCATCGACCTGCTTTGGCAGCGCACCGACGTGCCCGAGCTGCTCGCACCCTACCTCGAAGGCGTGCGCGCCGAGAACCCGCCGCGTGGCGGGCTGCGCTTTTATCCCGGCTCGCCGCGGGTGGCCAGACGCCTGTTGCGCGGGGGCGACCGCATGGAGCTCAACGAGCTCAACCGGGACGACTGCGCGGCGCTGGCGCGGCTGTTCGAGGGCGATCCGCAGGTGCACGTGCACTGCATGGACGGCTATCAGGCGCTGAAGGCGTTATTGCCGCCAGCAGAGCGGCGCGGTCTGGTGCTGATCGACTCGTCATTCGATCGCGCTCGGGAATTCGCGCGCCTGGTCGAGGGCTTGCAGGAAGCCCACCGCCGCTGGGCGACCGGTGTGCTGGCGCTGTGGTATCCGCTGATGGCGCCCTACGCAGTGCACAGCTTCGAGCGCGGCGTGGTCGCCACCGGCATTCGCAAGATCCTGCGGCTCGAATTCTCGGTGCTGCCGGCGGGCTGGGCGGACAGCCTGCGCGGCTGCGGGATGCTGGTGGTCAATCCGCCGTTCGGTTTCGAGGCCGAGGCGCGGCCCATGCTGGACTGGCTGTGGCGGACGCTGGCCGAGGCGAAGACCGGCGGGCACAGCGTGCAGTGGCTGGTGCCGGAATAGGCGCTTCGCGAGGCGCGAGATGGATTCGCCCGCTTTGCGCAGCCGGCGTCAACGGCTACGTCCGCCAGCCAGCCGGCCGATGACCCAGTCGAGCACCAGCGCCAGCCGTGGCGGGAGGATGTCCTCAGCCTCCTCGAAGGTGACCCAGCGGTACTCGTGGTCCTCGGCGCTGCCCGCACCGGACGGCTGGCGCAGCGCCACGTCGGCACTGCGGACCTGCGCCAGGTAATAGCGCGACACCCGGCCGTCGGCATAGGGCACGGTCTCGCGGTAGTCCTCTCCCCAGGAGAACTCCAGGTCGTGAATGCCCGTGGCATCCTGCAGCTCGGCCACCGCGGTGGCCAGTGGATCGCTCTCGCCCAGCACCTGGGTCTTGGGGAAATCCCAGCTGTCGAAGGCGCGCAGGCACAGCAGGCGATAGCGTGCGTCGTCGCGGCACACCACCACGATGCCGGCCGACAGCGTCCTGGGAGGCAGAGAAGCGCTCGACACTACCTCGGATTGATCACGCTGACCGAAGGCTCGCCGCGGTACGACCTCGGATGCCGTCCGGACGGCCGCGGGCCCGGAAAGCGGCCGCAGCGCATCCCCTTGCAGCCGGGCCGATCGAAGCCTCGCCCGAAGCCGTAGCCATAGGCGGGAAACACGGCGTAGCCGGGGTAGTACAGATCCGAGCTCACGTCGCGCTGCGCCGAGTCGAGCGCGCTCAGCTGCCGCAGCGTCTCCAGCTGCACGCGGCGGTCGAGATCGAGCGCCTCAGCCTTCAGTCGATGCTCCTGCATCTGCCGCACCATCGCTTTCTCCTCCTGCAGGCGGGCAGCGGCGGTGGCGCGCGCCTGTTCGCGCCGCGCCTGGCATTCGGGGCTGGTGCATGCACCGATCAGTTCGGTCACGTTCGCCGACATGGTGGCGCTGCCGGGGCACGGGGAGTCGCTATACGAGGTGCTGCCCTGCGGGCTCACGCACCGGTAGATGTCGGCCTCGGCCGCCGCCGGCAGCGCGAGGCCGCAGGCGAGCGCCAGTTGGATCAAGCGGGCAGTCATGTCGGATCCTCCGCGGCAACGACTCCTGCGATTATAGGCGGCATTGGGCGGGCCGGACACTTACAATGACAGGCGGTGCGGCGCGGTTTGTCCCGGCCGCCCGCCCCGCGTGCCGAGCCAACCGCCCAAGCCCAAGCGACGGCGCCGGATCCTGCGCTGGATCCTGGTCGCCGTCGCCGCCCTGGTCCTGCTGCCGCCGCTGGCCTTGGTGCTCATCGCCTGGCTGGAGATATCCATCAGTGCCGGGCCGTGGCGCGGCACCATCGCACGCACCGCCAGCGACGCCCTCGGTCGCGAGGTGACGCTCGAGGGACCGCTCGAGTTCGTGCCCTCGCTCAGCCCGCGCCTCAAAGTTGGCGGTATCCGCATCGCCAATCCCCCCGGCTTTTCCACGCCCGAGTTCGCGAGCCTGGGCGATGCGCGGCTCTGGGTCGACACCAAGGCGTTGCTGCAGCGCCGGCTGCGGGTGCGCGAGATCACCGCCGAGAACGTGCGCGTGTTCCTCGAGATCGCCCAGGACCGGCGGGTCAACTGGGCGCTGGGAGGCGTGCGCCCGGCGCAGCCCAAGGCCGCGGACAACGGCAGCAAGGCCGCGCTGGAAGCGGCCAAGGACTTCCGCTTCGAGGTCGAGACGCTGGGGCTGCGGCAGCTCGCGGTGGAGTTTCACAATCAACCAGCCGGCAGCAGGCATTTCTTCAATCTGGACGAGCTGGCGGGCGAGGCCAGGCGCGGCCAGCCGATCCGGCTCGCGTTGCGCGGGAGCGTGGAAAAGCGCTTCCCTTACACGCTCTCCTTCGACGGCGGGACGGCGGACGAGCTGGTGCGGCCCACCAAGCCGTGGCCGTTCCGGCTCGGGGTGGAATTCCTGGGCACGTCGTTTCAGGCCAACGGCGCCATCGCGCGCGCGCCCGGCGGAGACAGCGTGGAAGTGCTGTTCGGGTTGGGCACCGAGGATCTGCGCGAGATCGAGCGCCTGCTGCAGACCAAGCTGCCGAACGTGGGCGCGACGGCGCTGAGCGGACGCGTGACCGCGGATCGGCTGCACGTGTCCATCAGCGAGCTGCGCGGCGTGATGGGCCGCACCACACTGGAAGGCGAGCTGCACTACGACTTCAGCGGCCAGCGGCCGCGCGTGAGCGGCGCGCTGTCGCTGCCGACGCTGGACCTGCGCCCGTTCCTCACCGGAGAGCGCGAAGGGCCGGAGGAGCCGCCGGGCAGTCTGCTCGACACCTACCGCGAGCTGGAGCAGGTCAACATCAGCCTGCGCCAGCTGCAGCTCATGGATGCGGATCTGACGCTGAAGGTCGGTCGCTGGCTCAGCCTGCCGGGCGACGTGCGCGACGCGGAGCTGGGCGTTCGCCTGCAGGACGGTGTGCTGCGCGCCCCGGTGCAGGCCACCATCGCCGGGGTGCCGTTGCGCGGGGAGGCGCGTGTGGACGGCGCAGCCGAGGTGCCGAGCTTCGATCTGCAGCTCGGCGCGCAGCGCACGCAGCTCGGCGGTCTCGCCGCGCTGCTCGCCGGGGTGCAGGGCGTGCAGGGCAACGTGGGCCGGTTCCTGTTCCGCGTCTCGGGCCGCGGCGAGAACTTGAGCACGCTGACGCGCACCGTGGACGTCAAGCTCGCAATCGGCGACGGGCGATTGTCGTACGGCAACATCGAGGGCGGGCGGCCGGTGGAGTTGCGCCTCGACCGCCTGGATGTGACGTTGCCGGGCGGGCGTCCGCTCGACGGTCGCATCGAAGGGGCACTGCTGGGCGAGCCGTTCCGCGCGCGGATCGCGGCCGGCGACTTGCCCACGCTGGCGCGGACCCTGCGCTCGCCGCTGGAGATCTCGGCACGCGCCACCGGGGCCGAGCTGGAGGTGAAAGGGGTGCTGGCCGAACCCCAGGCCAACAGCGGTACCGACGTCCAGTTCCGGCTGGTCGCTCCGCGCGCCGGGGACGTCGGGCGCTGGCTTGGCCTGTCCCCGGATACGGATGCGCCGGCGCGGCTCGAGGGTCATCTGCGCGTGCGCAGCGACGAGTGGCGTCTCGACGATTTCCTGTTCCGCCTGGGCCGCAGCGCGATCGCGGGTCGGTTCGCGCAGGTGGGCATCGGCCGCCAGCCCCTGATCCAGGCGCGCTTGGACGTGAATCACATCGACGTGAGCGAGCTGGAACGCCTGCGGCCGCCGGCGCAGTCCACGCCCAAGCCACGGCCACCCGAGCAGACGGGAAGCACGCTGGACATCCCCATCCTGCCGCGCGGCATCGACCTAACCGACGCCGATATCGACGTCAACGTGAAGCGTGTCGCGATGTCGCCGGCCGATGTAGTAGACGCCTCCTTCAAGGGCCGCATCCGCGAGGGCAAGATGGACCCCTCGCCGTTCGCCGCCACCTACGCGGGCGTGCGCTTCAGCGGCGCCATCGCGGTGGATCTGCGCGGCAGCGTGCCGCAAGCCTCGCTCTGGGTGGCGGCCAGCGAGGTGGACGTGGGCGGCCTGTTGAGCACGCTCAAGATCACCGAGGGCCTGGACGCGCGCGTCGAAGCGCTGCGCGTGCAGCTCATCGGCCGTGGTAGCCGCCTGGGCGAGATGCTGGAGAGGTCCACGCTCGACGCCGACCTCGACGGCGGCTCGCTCACGCTGCGCGATCCGAGCCGCCGCCCGCTGGTTGCCATCGCTCTGGACAAGGGGCTGGTGCGCGCACTGCCCGGCCAGCCGGTCAGCGTCACACTGGACGGCACCATCGACGAGGTGCCGGTGGCGATACGCATCGCCAGCGGCGCCGTGCGCGACGTGGTGCGGCCCGGAAGCCAAGTGCCGTTCTCGCTCGAGGCGCAGGCCGCAGGCGCGCGCCTCGACCTGCAAGGCAAGGTCACATTGCCGATCCAGCGCCAAGAGGGAGAGCTGACGCTGCGCATCGCCGGCGAGCGCTTCGATACGCTCGACCGGCTGGCGCGCGTCGCGCTGCCGCCGTGGGGGCCGTGGTCGATCGGCGGGCGCTTCGTGTCCTCGGAGCGCGGCTACGAAGTGCCGGACCTCGAGCTGCGCGTGGGCGAGAGCCGCCTCAACGGCCAGGGCAGCTACACCGCGGTCGGCACGCGGCCGCGCGTGGACGTCGCGCTGACCGCGCCGCGCATCCAGCTCGACGACTTCAAGTTCGGCGTCTGGTCGCCGTTCGAAAAAAAGAAGCAGGACCAGCCCGAGAAGAAGATGAGCGTCGAGGAGATGCGCGCCAAGGCGAAGGAGGCGGCCGCCGAAGGGCAGAGGCTGCTCAGCCCGCAGACGCTGCGGCGGCTGGACGCCTATCTCGACGTGCAGGTGGACGAGGTGTTGTCGGGCGCCGACCGCCTGGGCAGCGGCACGCTGCACGCGCAGCTCGCCGACGGCCGTCTCGATTTCGGTCCGGCCAAGGTCAACGTACCGGGCGGCTCGGCGCTGCTGTCGGCCGCCTACGAGCCCTCCGACACGGACGTCGCGGTGCAGATGCGTATCGACGTCGATCGCTTCGACTACGGTATCCTGGCGCGCCGCATAAAGCCGGGCACCGACCTGGAAGGGCTGTTCAGCCTGAACTTCCAGCTCGACTCGCGCGTGCCCACCATCGACGCGCTCATGGCGCACGCCGACGGGCGCGTGGACTTCGCCGTGTGGCCGCGCAACATGCGCTCGGGCATCTTCGACTTGTGGGCGGTTAACCTGTTCCTGGCGTTGGTGCCCGCGGTCGATCCGGCCAAGGAGTCCAAGGTGAACTGCGCAGTGGGCCGCTTCGACTTGCGCGACGGCAAGCTCACCCACGACGCCATCCTGATGGACACCAGCCGCATGCGCGTGGCGGGCGAGGGCCGCGTGGACTTCGCCACCGAAACCGTGCGGCTGCGCCTGGCGCCCAAGGCCAAGGAGCCGCAGTTCTTCAGCCTGGCCACGCCGATCCAGGTCACCGGCACGCTCACCGACTTCAAGGTCGGCGTGGCCCCCGGCGGTGTGGCCGAGACCACCATCCGCTTCCTCACCTCGGTGTTCGTGGTGCCGCTCGAGAAGCTCGGCAAGGGGCGCCCGCCGCGCGACGGGTCGGATGTGTGCACCAATGCGATGCGCGTGGTGCAGCGCACCCAGTAGCCGCTTTGCTTTACTACGCGGCGCCGGCTAGATTATTGCTCGGCAAACGCGTGCACGCCGCAGGGCCATCTCCGATGACATCGCAGCTCTCCGCCTCGCAGTCCCCGCCCACGGCGCAGCCGACATTCCGCTCGCTGCTGTACCGGTACTTCTTCTTCGATTGGCTGTTCCGGGATGTGACCGCGGGTACGTTGCTCGAGCGCGCGGCGGCGTGGCGCTTCAATCGCGAGCGCAGGCACTACCTGTGGGTGTACCTGCGCCGCTGGCTGTTCGTGTTCGCCGCCGGCTACGGCCTCGGCGTGCTGTTCGAGCACGCCTTCCAGCTGGTATACGCGGCCGCCTGCTGCTACAGCAGCAGCTGCGTGTCCGCTTCGGTGATCTTCGTCATCGTGCTGTCCTGGTTCACGTTGCGAAATCCGGCGTAGCCCGGATGGGGCGACGCTGCACGGTCGCGCTGCGGTCGCCTCAGCGGCGCGGGCCCGCCACGCCGCACAGCACGGTCAGCGGCCCGTGCCGACGCAGGCGCTCGAGCTGATCCTGATCTTGCACCAGCAGCGCTCCGGCAAAGCCGAGCGCGTTGACCGAAATCGAGTCGAAGCACTCCTGCGTGCGCGGCACGCACAGCATCCAGCGGCGCGTAACGAGCAGGTTGTAGGGTTGCTCGGCCATCGGTCCTCGTTCGGAAACGGTGAGGCCAATGCCGGCGGTGCGCAGCAATTCGCGGTAGTGCCCGGCGAGCCGCTCGCCGGCGCGGTCCGCATCGCCGAACAGGGCCGGGCTCAGGCGCAGGAAGCTGTGCGCGAACGGCACGCGCTTGGCCCGGGTGGGGGGCGGGCGCTCGGGCTGCGCATCCGGCGGTGCGTGCTCGAGCAGCGCCTCGATCGGCACCTCGATCGCTCCCGGGCCCAGGGGTAACGGGACCAGCTGCAGATGCTTGTGCCGCTGGCTCGCGCCGGCGCCCGTTCCCGCGTTGTAGAAGCCCAACCCGTTGATCTCGACCATGCAGCCGGCGAGCGCGGCGAAGTCGCGCGCGGTGAGTGCGCTGTCCTGGGGTTCGAAACGGCGCGTGACGATCAGCAGATGGTGGTCGATCACCGGAAACTTGTTGAGCAGCGCGACGTGCGTGGACGAGAGGTCCGCGACGAACAGGTCCGGGTCGTAGGGCGCGAACGGGTTACCCGTTGCGCCGGCTTGAGGCTTGCGCGCGAGGCTGGAGGCGCACCTCACCAGGAAATGCACGCCGCCGTCATCGAGCGTTTCGTGGCGGGTGGGGACGGGCAGCAACGCACCGATCGAGAGCGCGTGCCGCGTGCGCGCGAGGGTCGCAGGCCACAGCGCGCCGGGCGTTGGCGATGTCGGTCGCATCGTGCGAGGGCCTTCGGGCGGGAGCCTCCATTGTCGGTCAGGACAACGGGGTTTGCACGATACGCGTCTGGTGTTACGCTTCGACCCGCGCGCGGAACGCCGCGAACGGTCCGCCGGCACCCGCTGGGCGGACGGCGTCGTCTCCGACGCGCGTGGGCGCAGTTGATGCTTGGCCGCAAACGACCGAAATTCTCCACCTCCGACGCCAGAAGCTCGCCGGCGCCCGTATCTCAGGAGCTCGTCATGACAAATCTCATCTGCATCGCGGCCGAAGCCGCTCCGCGCACGCAACCTGCAACACGATTCATCACCCTGGCCCAGGTGCTGCTGATCGCCGCCCTGGTCGGCGCCTGCGCGGCCAAGACGAATACCGGCGCCACGGTGGCGGAGCGTAGCTTTGGCGCGGGCGCGCAAGGGACAGCCGCCGAGGGCACCACCTCCACCGACGGCACCACCTCTGCCGACGGCACCGCCTCGACCGACGGCACGAGCGGCGGGGGCTCGCAAGCCGGTGCCGGCGAACGGTCCGCGGGCGCGGGCTCCGCGACCGGAGGACGCTCGGGTGGTGGTGCAGCCGGGAGCGAGAGCGCGGGGGGCGATTCGTCACTCTACGGCGACAGCGCAGCCGATGACGACGGCACGGACGATTTCACCGGAATCGCAGGCAGCGACGCGGCAGGGACGGACGGCGCGGGCGGTGCGGCAGGCGGCGCCGGGCCCGGCGGGCGCTCGAGCAGCCGCACGCCCGGATCGTCAGCGGCGTCACTCGGCGACGACAGCGGCGGCGGGGCGGGGCAGGATGGGACTTCGGCCGGCGGCGCGGCGGGTGGTCAAAGGTCGGCTGGCGGCGCGGGCGGAGGCGCGGGCGCCGATGGCGCGATGGCAGGTGAAAGCGGTGGCGCTGGCGGAGCAACGGGCAGCGAGGGCGGGTCCGGACGTGCAGCGGCGGGCGGCGCCGGCGGTCAAGGCGGCGGCGGCGCAGACGGTGCGGTGGGCGCCGGCTCGGATCAGGAGGCGATGGTGGTCGGCATGGTAGACGCACCGGGAAGCCGGGTGCGCATAGACGAAGAGGTCACGCCGCAGACGCTGGGCGGCATGCTGCCGCTGACGGTGGGAGTGGACGAGGAAGGCCATTTCGACTTCGATCGGGCGGTGCTGCGTCCCGAGGTCAAGTCGGTGCTGGACGAGCTGGCGGTCCGGCTGCGCGACGCGGAATGGGACCGCCTCGACATCATGGGCTACACCGATCGCATCGGCACCGACGACTACAACCAGCAGCTGTCCGAGCGCCGCGCCTGGGCCGTGGCGCGCTATCTGATGGCGCAAGGCATCCCGGTCAACAAGATGCGGGTCGAGGGCCGTGGCGAGCGCAGTTCGCAGGTGGCGCAGGGCGAGTGTCACGATCTGGAGCGCGCCGAGCTGATCGCCTGCCTGCAGCAGGACCGCCGCGTCGAGATCGAGGCGTCGATCAGGAAGACCGAGGCGAAGATCCAATAGCCGGTGGTGCCAGGCCGATTCGTATGACAAAGGGCCCGAACGGGCCCTTTGTCATTTGCTGATCTTCAGCCTGCGGCCGATTGCCCGGGCGCACGCTCAGTGCGCGGGGTCCCGCGGCCGACGCCGTCGGGCAGCTCGAAGGACTGACCCGGACGCACGAAACCCCGGAAGCCGTCGGCCACCGCATCGGGCAGGGGGCCGGGCGGGTAATCGTAAAGCCACATCTTGGCGCGCACCTCGGCCGGCAGCCCGCGCAGTTCGCTGTAGTGCGCGTGGATGCCGGTCTTGTAGCTGCTGGTCTCGCAGTCCTGGAAGATGAGATCGGCGTCCGCGTAGTGGGGCGCCAGGAGATCGGCGTCGAAGCGCGTGTCGGTGGTCAGCAAGACGCGCTGCTCTCCGGCGCCGATCAGCAGCCCGTGGCTGTGCATCGTGGCCCGCGGCGCGACCACGTGCGCCACGGGCACCACCTCCAGCCGCGCACCCTCCCACTCGAACGGCTCGTGCGCCCGCAGCGGAACCACTTCGAAGAAGTCCTCCAGGCGCGTCTCGCCGTCGGTGATCACCCCCATGCCTCCGCGCAGCGAGTGGTCCCACAGCGGCCCGGCGAGCGAGGCCTCGAGGTACAGCCGCGGCCGGCGGCAGGCCGGATCGAAGCGGGTCTTGAAGCCGACGTACTCGAGGCCCCCGATGTGGTCGGCATGCAGGTGGCTGACGTAGATGTCGGTGATGTCCCGGTGCGAGAAACCCTGCTGCGCCAGGGACCAGCGGATGTCCGATCCGCAGTCGATGAGCAGGCACCGCCCGTTGCCGGCGACCAGGAGCATGTTGGACTGGAAGTTGTCGGTCCCTACGGTGTGGGCGGAGCCGGAGCCCAGGAAGAGAATGCGCATGCCCGCAGTGTACGGGGAGTGTTATCCTCGCCCAATAAACTGCTTCACACCTGCGTTGTGAAACATCTCACATTCGCTCGGGGCGCCCGGTGAGCGCCGCCCTGACCGCGGCGCTGCGGCGCATCTGGATTTTCGAAGGTCTGGCCGGAGAGGATCTGACTCGGCTGGCGGCGCTCGCCCGCACCCGCGTGTACAAGGCGCGCGAAGCCATCGTCGAGAAGGGCGACCCGCCGCGCGAGTTGTTCGTGCTCCTGAGCGGTCGCGCCAAGGTGCTGACGCGCGGCTCCGAGGGAGCGGACGCCGCGCTCAACGTCATGGGGCCAGGCCAGGTGTTCGGCGAAGTCGCCATCCTGGACGGGCAGCCGCGCTCCGCCACGGTGGTCGCGCTCGAGGAATGCGAGATCGCGGCGCTGGACGTGCAGGCCTTCCGCGATTTCCTGACGGCCTCGCCGCCGGTGGCGCTCAAGCTGCTCGGCGTCCTGGCCGGCCGCGTGCGCGAGCTGACCACACGGCTGGAGGACCGCGTCTTCCTCGACGTCCCGGCACGCTTGGCCAAGCAGCTGCTGTGGCTGGCCGAGAACCACGGCGAGCGCACGGCAGCCGGCGCACAGATCGAGCTGCGCCTGTCCCAGCAGGAGCTGGGCGATCTGATCGGTGCTACCCGCGAGAGCGTGAACAAGTACCTCAGCGAATGGACGCGCAGCGGCGTGCTCAAGCAGGGCCGCGACCGGCTGGAGATCTTCGACCTCGACGCCTTGCGCAGCGTCGCCAGCGCGTCCTGAGCGAGCCGGCATGAGCAGCCCGGAATCGAGCGCAGGGGCCGGGAGCGTCCGGGGCGTGGCCGATCGCCTTGCATCGATGCGGGTGATCCCGGTGCTGCGGCTGCCCAGCCGCGAACGCGCCGGCACGGCGATCGACTGCCTGATCGAAGCCGGCTATCGCACCGTCGAGCTCACCCTCACCACGCCCGACGCCATCGGACTGCTGGCGGAGCTGCGCCGGCGCGCGGGCAGCGAGTTCCTGATCGGCGCGGGCACTGTGCTCGATCTGGACAGCGCCGCAGCCTGCCTGGACGCGGGCGCAGACTATCTCGTTTCGCCCTGCATCGTCCCCGGGATGCCGCAGCGGGCGGGCGAGCGCGGGCGCGCGGCGTTGATGGGCGGCTTCACTCCCGGCGAAGTGCTGGCCGCCTGGCGCGAGGGCGCCCAGATCGTCAAGCTGTTTCCCGCCGCCACCGGCGGCCCCGGCCACCTCGCGGCGATTCACGCCGTCTACCCGGACATCCCCCTTTGTCCGACCGGCGGGGTGTTGCAGTCCAACCTGCTCGACTGGTTCAAGGCCGGCGCACGCGTGGTGGGGGTGGGCAACAACGTCATCGACCAAAAAGCGCTCGCCGCCGGCGACCGCGCACAGGTGGTTCGCCACGCGCGCGCCTTTCTCGAGCTGGCCGAGGGCGCGACGATCGAGCAGCCGCACGCATGAGCGCGGTGGACATCGTCTCCTTGGGCGAGCCGCTGTACGAGTTCAGCGCGCTGCCCGGCAAGGAGCGCGCATGGCTGCAGGGCTTCGGCGGCGATACGTCGAACTGCGCCATCGCGGCGGCGCGGCAGGGTGCGAAGGTGGCCTACGTCACGCGCCTGGGGAAGGACGAGTTCGGTGAGCAGTTCCTGGCGCTGTGGAAAGAGGAGGGCGTGGACGCATCCGGCGTTGGTATCGACCCGGACGCGCACACCGCCGTGTATTTCATCACGCACGGGCCCGCCGGGCACGTCTTCAGCTATCTGCGCGCGGGCTCGGCGGCGAGCCGCATGCGCCCGGAGCATCTACCGCTGAGCTTGATCCGCAGCGCGCAATTCCTGCACACCTCGGGCATCACGCAGGCGATCAGCGCCAGCGCGTGCGACGCGGCTTTCGCGGCGATGGAGGCGGCGCGCCAGGCGGGGGTGCGCGTCGCGTACGACGCCAACCTGCGCCCGCGGCTGTGGCCGGCCGCACGCGCACGCGCCGTGATCACGGCCGCCCTCGGCATGTCGGATCTGTTCCTGCTCAGCATCGACGAAGCCCAGGCGCTGTGCGACCTCGACCAGCCCGACGCCGTGCTCGATTGGTGCCATCGCCGCGGCGCCCGGCTGGTGGCGCTCAAGCTCGGCAAGGACGGCGTGATCGGCAGCGACGGCGAGCGGCGCGAGCGCCTTCCCGGCCATCGCGTGCAGGCGGTGGACGCTACCGGCGCGGGCGATTGCTTCGCCGGTGCGCTGCTGGCGCGCATGGCGGCCGGCGACGGCTTCCCGGTCGCGCTGCGCTATGCGAACGCGGCAGCCGCTCTCACCACTACCGGGTACGGCGCGGTGGCGCCGCTCCCGCGGCCCGAGGACGTGCGGCGGTTGCTCGGTTGAGCGCAGGCAGCGTGCTGGTGGGCCTGATCGGGGCGGGCATCCGGCGCTCGCTGTCGCCCGCGCTGCACGAGGAAGAAGCGCGGCACCATGGGCTGCGCCTGCAATATCGGCTGATCGACCTTACCGACGCCAGCGAGAACGCCGACGATCTGCCGCGGCTGCTCGCGACGGTGCGCAAGCAAGGCTTCGCCGGCGTCAACATCACGCATCCCTGCAAGCTGGCCGTCGTTCCGCTGCTGCACACGCTGTCCGATGACGCTCGGCAAATCGGCGCGGTCAACACAGTGCTGTTCGACGGTGACCGCTCGATCGGCCACAACACCGACTGGTCGGGTTTCGCGCTTGCTTTCCAGGGCCACATGGCGGATGCGGCCCTCGAGCAAGTGGCGCTGCTGGGCGCCGGCGGCGCCGGTTCAGCGGTAGGATACGCGGCGCTGCACCTCGGCGTGGGGTTGCTCAAGATCGTCGATCCGGTCGGCGGCCGTGCACAGGCGCTCGCCGAGAATCTCGCCCGCCAGTTCGGGCGCAAACGCGTGCAGGTATGCAGCGACGCGCGCAGCGCACTGGAAGGAGCGCAGGGGCTGATCCACGCAACGCCCACCGGCATGCACGGGCATCGTGGCCTGCCGCTCGCCGAAGCGCTGCTGCATCCCGGTCTGTGGGTGGCCGAGATCGTGTACTTCCCGCTCGACACCGAGCTGCTGCAGACCGCGCGCCGGCGCGGCTGCCGTGTCCTGGACGGAAGCGGGATGGCTGTGGGTCAGGCGGCCGGCGCGTTTCGCTTGTTCACCGGCCTGAAGCCGGACATCGACCGCATGGAAGCGCACTTCCGGCGGCTGACCGGCGCGCGCGGCAATGGCCAGCGCCGCGATCGCTGACGACCGTCGTCAACCGAGCGGCTTCATTCCTCTCTGCACGCCCGGCCGCGCCGCCATCGCTGCGCCCCAGCGGTGCAGATTGGCGTACCCTCCGGCGGCCTCGATAAGCGGCTTGCGCAACGCATAGTTGGGGTAGAGCATCAGGTCCGCGACCGAGATGTCGCCGGCGAGGTAGTCGCGGTTCGCGAGCTGCGCGTCGCACGCCGCCAGAAAGGTGAGAAGCCGCTTCTTGAAGTGAGTGATGATCGCCTCGCTTTTCTCGGGTGCCACCATTTCGAGCTGGAAGATCGCCCCGCTGGTCGGGGCCACGTCGGTGGCGGCCTGCATCATCCATTGCAAGGCGAGCGCCCGGCGGGCGCCGTCCTTGGGCAGGAACTTGCCGCTCTTATCCGCGCAGTACAGGATGATCGCGGCCGATTGCGCCAGCGTGAGCGGCGTGCCGCCGGGGCCGTCGTGGTCGACGATCACCGGGATCTGCGCCGCGGGGTTGAGCTTCAGGAACTCGGGCGTGCGCTGCTCGCCCTTGGCCAGGTCGATCTTGTGGGGCCGGTAGGCCAGGCCGCACTCGTCCAGCGCGACGGAAGCGCGCAGGCCGTTGGCGGTGGGTGCGAGGTACAGGTCGATCACCGGTGTTCTCCTCCAGTCTCAGTGGGCGTTGCCGATTATAGCGGGGCGCGGACCGCGGGCCACGATCGCCGCGATGGAGTCGCTGCAACCGAGGTATCGTATGGCGCCGATCCGCAGGCATCTTCGAGACGACGCGTAGCCCGAAGACCACGCACATGAAGTCGGAACGCGCCCAGGTGCTGCAATGGGCCGAGCAAGGAGCGATCGCCCGCGACCGCCTGCGGCCGGCGCTGCGGGCGGCGGGCGTGCTGCCGGGCGCAGCCGACTGGCGCCGTTTCCTCGACCGGCTGCTGTTGTGGATCGGTGTGCTGTGCCTGGCGGCGGCGCTGGCGTTCTTCGTCGCCTACAACTGGAGCGATCTGGGCCGGTTCGCCAAGTTCGGGCTGGTGCAGGCGCTGCTGCTGGCGGCGATCGGGATCCACTGGAAGCTCGGGCCCGACCGGCGGTCGGCGCAGGCCGCGCTGCTCGGCGCCGCGGTGCTGATGGGTGTGCTGCTCGCGCTGTTCGGGCAGACCTATCAAACCGGCGCCGACACCTGGGAGCTGTTCGCCGCCTGGGCCGCGCTGATACTGCCGTGGGTGCTGCTCGGGCGCCTGGCGGCCTTGTGGCTGTTCTGGATCGCGCTGCTCAATGTCGGCGTCATGCTGTACTTCCGCGTGTTCCCCGGCGTGTTCGGCTGGATCTCGGGCATCGAGCACATGCTGCTGCTCCTGCTGGCTCTGGACACCGTCGCGCTGGCGGCGTGGGAGCTGGCAGCGCGGCGCTTTGCGTGGCTCGCGCAACGCTGGGCGGCGTGGCTGTTCGCCGTGGGCAGCGGAGCAGCGGCCACTGCCCTGGCGTTGCACGCGATCTTCGCTTCCGGTGAGACGAGCGGTGCGGCCGCCGTCCTCTACCCGGCCTGGCTCGTGGCCTTGTACCTGGTGTATCGCCGCTTGCTTCCCGACCTGTTCATGCTCGCGGTCGGCTGCCTGTCGGCGATCGTGGTGGCGACCGGCGGGTTGACCGAGCACGTGCTCGACTGGAACGAGCCCGGTGGCTTCTTGCTGATCGCCGTCGTCGTGGTCGGCATGGCCGCCGCGGCGGCCGTCTGGCTGCGGCGGGTTTCGGCGCACGGGGCGGCATGAACGGATCGGCACAACGTTTGTGGGAAGCGCTGTGCGCCGCCGGCGCCGCGTCGGGCCAGGTGCCGGCTGACACGGCGCCGCACTCGCCCTGGTACGTGCGCGCGATGCTCGGTGTGGCGGGATGGATCGCGGCCGCGTTCCTGTTCGGCTTCGTCGGGCAGGCTTTGCCCTGGGTGGTCGACAGCAAGACGGCGGCGCTGGCGGTGGGCACGCTGATGATCGCCGCGGCCTACGCCCTGTTTAGAGTCGAGGTCGGACGCGACTTCCTCGGGCAATTCGCGCTGGCGATGAGCCTCGCGGGGCAGGCGCTCGCCGCGGTCGGCCTGTTCGGTGTATTCCAGCGCGAAGCCCTCGCCTGGACGGCGATCGGGGCCGGAGAAGCGGTGCTCGCCGTGCTGCTCCCCAGCTTCGTGCACCGCGTGTGGTCGAGCTATGCCATCGCCATGTGCGTTGCGTTCGCGCTCGCGGAGGGGGGTGCGGCAGTGCTCGCGGTCGGCGCAGTGGGCGCGGGTGCCGGCTGGCTCTGGAGCAGGGAGCTGGCATGGGCCGCGCGCAGCTCCATCGTGCGGCCGATCGCGTACGGGCTCACGCTGGGATTGATCCAGATCCAGGGCGACGCGCTGTTCACGCAAGGCTTGCTGGGGATGCTGGCCGAGGATCGCGACCAGGCCGCGTGGGCGCACCCCTGGGTGGGACAAATCCTGACCGGACTGGTGCTGGTCGGCGCGGTGGCGCATCTGGTGGCCAGCGACAGCCGGCTCGCCAGGCGCGACGCGATGATCGCGCTCGCCGCCGCGGTGGGTTTCGCGTTGCTGTCGCTGCGCGCTCCCGGCATCGCCACCGGCGTCATGCTGGTCGCGCTCGGCTTCGCCGGCGGCAACCGGCTGCTCACGGGGCTGGGCGTTGCCGCGCTGCTGTTCTACCTGGGCGCGTATTACTACACCTTGCAGGCGACGTTGCTCGCGAAGTCTGCCGTGCTCGCCGCGACCGGCGCGGCGCTGCTCGCGGCAAGGTGGGCGTTGACCAGATGGCTGTTCCGGGGGCGGGAGGACGCGCATGCGTAGGGCGCTGGCGGTGCTGTGGGCGTTCCTCGCGCTCGCCGCGGTCAACCTCTCGATCGCCGACAAGGAGCGCCTGCTGGCGAGCGGCACGGTCGTGTACCTGGAGCTGGCGCCGGTCGATCCACGCTCGTTGATGCAAGGCGATTACATGGCGCTCAACTACGCGGTGGCGAACGAAGCGCGGCAGGTGCTGCAGGCGTCTCGACCCGGCGAACGCGCCGGGGATCTGGCGCCGGGCGGCGGCCGCATCGTGGTCGCGCTGGACGAGCGGTCGGTGGCGAGCTTCCGCCGCCTCGACGACGGCCAGCCGCTGGCGAGCGGCGAGGTGGTCCTGCGCTATCGCGTGCGTGCCGGCGGGCTCAAGTTCGCCAGCAACGCGTTC